>JAZQGX010000303.1:0-40892 GCA_045540275.1 Kiritimatiellia bacterium
CGGATTGATATTTACTTTTATTGCGTCGCCAACAGGCGATTGCGTTCTAACCATTCAAATCTCACAGCAGCGAAAGCAACAGAAAGCATTTGTTTGCCGAACTTCATGGGCGATAGAACTTCAGGAGGGATACCTTAATAAGAGTTGGAATTTGGTTGTGTTATTGTGTGGTTTTTGAGATAGCGTGATTTTAGGCTCCGGGCGACACCATAAGGCATCATACAAAAAGGTGCGCAGCGGAAGATTTTTGCTGCGCACCTTTTGTCCGTTTCCTGCGCAGGGTTTGAGCAGGTGGTGCGCATGGGTGGTTCGGGTGAGGGTGGGGGTGTGTGATTCGTGCCAAAGTGTCGAATGGGATCGCGCCAAAACGCCGAACGATATTACGCCAAAACGCCGAATGATATCGCGCCAAAACGCCGAACGGGTTGTGTTCTGCTATGAAAAGTGATATAATTTCGCTTTATGAAAGATTATAGACGGAGAATAGCTGATGCTGTGTTGGCCGATAAATTGGCTGGCAAGGGTGCTGTTTTGATTGAAGGTCCAAAGTGGTGTGGCAAGACGACAACTGCGGAGCAGCTTGCCAAGAGCGTTCTTTATATGGCTGATCAGGATTCGCTTAAACGGAATCTTCAGATTGCCGATTTCAAGCCAAGTCGGCTTCTTGAGGGTGCAAAGCCCCGTCTTTTGGATGAATGGCAGATTGCACCGAAGCTTTGGGATGCCGTTCGTTTCTCCGTAGATCATACGCCTGGGTTCGGGCATTTCATATTGACGGGTTCGACCGTTCCGGATGAAAGGCGTAACGAGATACAACATAGCGGTACGGGGCGCATCAGCCGGATGAAGATGCGACCGATGAGTTTATGGGAGTCGGGCGAATCGTCAGGAACGGTTTCGTTGAGTGATCTTTTTTCGCAAAAGGAATTCGAGGGCGGTGATTCGTCCCTTTCGTTTGAGGAACTTGCGTTTTTGGTTTGCCGCGGCGGTTGGCCATCCGTCATAGGGATGAGGGGAAAGATAGCGCTCGACCAATCATATGATTATATCGAATCGGTCACCGATAGCGACATCTCCAAGCCGGACGGAGTTTCACGCGATCCTGATTCGGCTCGTCGGATCATGCACAGCTATGCGAGACTTCAGGGAACTCAGGCGGCCTATACTGTGATTCGCGATGACATAGCTCGACATGAGGCCGATTCGTTCAACGAGGATACGATCGTTTCGTACGTAGGCGCTCTCAAGAAAATATTCGTCGTGGAGGACATGAAGGCCTGGTGTCCGAATCTGCGGTGCAAAACACCTGTGCGGACCAGCGATACGCGCTACTTCATCGATCCGTCTATCGCCACGGCGTCGATGGGCGTGTCTCCATCGGCGTTAATGGACGATTTGCCTACGTTCGGGTTAATGTTCGAGACGCTTGCCGTTCGCGATCTGCGTACGTATGCAGAGCCTATCGACGGCAAACTGTATCACTATCTGGACAAAAGCGGCTTGGAGTGTGATATAGTGGTTCATTTGCGTGACGGAAGCTATGGCCTTGTCGAGGTTAAGCTTGGCGGCGATGCATTGATCGAGAAGGGTGCGGCTTCCTTGCTTGCGGTTGCCGATAAGATTGATGTTACGCGCATGAAGAAGCCGTCATTCATGATGGTTCTCGTAGCTGATGGAGATTTCGCCTATCTACGAAAGGATGGGGTCATAGTATGCCCGATAGGGTGTCTCAAGCCATGATGTGGCGGTTGGTAATTCCGCCAAGACCGTGAACGGCATGGCCCGTTTGACGGCATTGATGATGCAGTATTCACGCTAGAAGTTTCTGCACGATCGTTAGTCGTGCTCATTTCTTCTTCCGTGTAAAGATGAAATAATAGAAAATACGGTAGATTTTTATTCTGCTGGCTACCACCGCATTTTTATAAAAGCGGTGGTAACTTCAGTAAAGATTGCGATAGATAAAGCACTGCTAAAATCTATTTGAAACTGCGGTAGCTTTTGTAATGACCACAGTTTGCAAACTATGGTCAACACTCATTTTCAGAAATCAGATTTGTGGAGATGAGTGTTGATTTGTGGACGGTGGGGAATGTTGCCATCCACCTTCGCCAAGGCTACGGTGGACAGGATGTGAAAGTGTTGCCAGTACCAGTTTTCAATACCAATGAAGCGTGGGGAAGAGTTATGGGTTGGAGTGAGGAATGGTGAACCCGAAACCAGCAACCCGAGAACTAAAAATTCCCTACTCGAACTCTGACTAAACCTTTTTCGTGAAGCCCGCGAAAGCGGGCGTTTAAGTGTCTGAGTTAAGTGACGAAGCACAATAGGGTTAATGGAACGCGATTGGCCTTACGGCCACGCTATTTGGTCGTTTGCGATCTGCATCGTACGCCGCTCGTTCCTCGCGGCTATGCAGAATCTGCAAACGCCCAACCAAGAGCCGATTTCACGATGTTAAGTAAATATCAATTCCGCATAGCCGCTCGCGGCGTACGATGCGGATTGATATTTACTTTTATTGCGTCGCCAACAGGCGATTGCGTTCTAACCATTCAAATCTCCCTGCAGCGAAAGCAACAGAAAGCATTTGTTTGTCTATATCGTCTAAACCATTTGGTAATACTATCATACTGGCAACATTAAACGGTTTAGAAAATGTGCGGTTATCAAGGTGTGTATACCCTTGAAAATGTGCGGTAATTGATAGTGATATATCCTTGAAAATGTGCGATAGGTGATTGACCTTCGAATTCATATTTGATAAAATCGTCGCGATTTCAAAGGAGAAGGAGAAGCAATGAAGCGAAAGATATATGACAAGCTTTTGGAATGGAAAGAAAAAAGCAATGGCTCGACGGCACTTCTGATTGACGGGGCGCGTCGTGTCGGGAAGAGTTATATTGTCGAAGAATTTGCCAAGAATGAATATGCGAGTTATGTGTTGGTGGATTTCAGCAAGACGCAAGCTAAACTGAAACGCATTTTCAATGATTATCTTGATGATTTAGATACATTCTTTCTGTATTTTGAGCGCATAACCCATTCCAAGCTTGTAAAAGGAAACGCCTTAGTCGTTTTCGATGAGGTGCAGAAGTTCCCGCGCGCACGTGAAGCGATAAAGCATCTTGTAGCGGATGGGCGCTATCATTACATCGAGACGGGATCGCTGATTTCGATAAACAAAAATGTAAAAGACATTCTCATTCCGAGCGAAGAGCATCGTATTCCAATGTATCCCATGGATTTTGAGGAGTTCCTTTGGGCAATTGGTGATGAAACGACAATGCCCCTCGTGAAAAAGAGGTTTGAGGATTTGAAGCCGCTTGGAACGGATGTGCACCATCAGATTATGGATTTGTTCAGGCAGTACATGATAGTCGGCGGAATGCCGCAGGCTGTCGCAAAATTCGTTGCCACACGCGATCTTGAAGCGGTGGATTCTGTAAAGCGGGATATTCTTGCGCTCTATTGTGCAGACATACAGAAATACGGCGGTGTGATAAGGCACAAGGCGCTTTCAGTTTTCAATGCCATCCCTTCGCAACTTTCGAAACACGAAAAACGTCTTAGGCTCTCAGAGGTTCGTGCGGGCGGACGCATGAGGGATTTCGAGTCTACGTTGGACTGGCTTGAATCGGCAATGACGGTCAATGTGTGTAGGCGTGCGACAGAACCGAATGTCGGATTGGAAATGGCGTCAGACAGGATATCGACGAAGTGCTACATGGGGGACACGGGGCTTCTTGTGAGCCATGCCTTTGGTGAGAATGAACTTGCCTCAAAGGATGTTCACAATCGGTTGCTGCTTGGTGATATTGAATTGAATGAAGGGATGATTGTCGAAAATGTCGTCGCGCAGATGATCCGTACTGCCGGACACAGGCTTTATTTCTTTTCGGATGCAGACCGCACATCGGCGAAGGATCGTATGGAAATCGACTTTTTGTTGGCGAAATCCCGTACGGAAAAGAGGCGAAACATATCGCCGATAGAGGTTAAGAGCGGAAAGCGATATTCAACCGTTTCGCTCAATAAGTTCCGGACAAAGTTTAAGCGCTTCCTCGATACCCCTTATGTGCTTCATCCAAAGGATTTGAAGATTGAAGACGGTGTGACATATCTGCCTCTTTATATGACGCCGTTACTTGTTACAGGCAGATAGAGGTGAATGCTGCCGCGCCTGAGAATGGTAATGTGAAATTCACGGTTACGCTGAAGGGCGGCTTGCCTGTTTAAGCGGGCGTTTTAGTGTCGCCGCATTGGCGGCGTTTCGTGTCTGAGTTAAGTGACGAAGCACAATAGGGTTAATGGAACGCGATTGGCCTTACGGCCACGCTATTGCGTTCTAACCATTCACCGTTCCTGTCAATCCTCGCCGAATCTGCCGCGCCATAAAATTTGGGCGATGTTTTCGAATCTTTACATCACAAGCTTTAAACTGTATACTTTTCCACATTTAAAATACATTGGTCGCCATTGTTCTTTATGCTGCGAACTATCCAGAAATAGTCCGCCTCGTTAAGAAATGACCAGTGGCCACACAAAAGGATGTCTGTTTATGTATAGCGATCTGCCACTTTGGGCCGCCCTGTTATTCACGCTCATTGGACTTTGGTTGCTTGCATGGAGTGCCAATAAATTTGTCGACGGCTCTGCAACTCTCGCGAAAAAACTGGGTGTTGCACCATTTATCATCGGAATGGTCATCATTGGCTTTGGCACCTCCGCTCCTGAAATGGCCGTCTCCGCACTCTCCGCAGCATCAGGCCATGCAGATATCTCAATCGGCAATGCCTACGGTTCAAACATCTACAATATCGCCATCATTCTTGGTGTTGTCGCACTGGTTAGACCGATTGCAACCCGATCATCAACCGCACTTGCCTCTTCCGCGTTGCTGGTGCTGATTTCCGTACTGTCTGGAGTTCTAGTATGGCGAGGCGGCATGGTCTCGCGAATCGATGCGCTAATGCACCTGATTCTATTCGCACTCCTCTTGCCGTTATCCTGCTGGCTTGAACGGGCAACCGGCAGCAAGGACGACAACAACGGAAGTCAGGAAATCAATATGGTTTCCCACCCTTGGCTTTGGGCGGTTGGAGGCCTCGGCCTGCTGATTCTCTCATCCCACCTGCTGGTCTGGGGCGCGGTTGATTTAGCACGCGAAATGGGTATTTCGGAATTAATGATCGGTCTTACAATCGTTGCCGCCGGCACCTCACTGCCGGAGTTGGCATCCGCCATCGTATCTGCCCGCAAGGGACAGCACGACTTCGTTCTCGGCAATATCGTCGGATCCAACTTTTTCAACACCCTTGCTGTTGTCGGCTTGAGCGGCACGATACAACCATTCACCATCCAGTCTCCATATGTGCTAAACCGAGACCTTCCGGTCATGATCCTGCTTTCGCTGACCATCGCCTTCTTCGGGTGCGGACGGGGAATCTACAAGGGCAATGGAAGAATCGGATGGATCAAGGGTTCACTCTGGATCCTGCTCTTTATCGCCTACATGATTGTGCTTGGCATTCAAGAAAGCGCAAAATAAGTTATTGAAGGTAATCAAGCAACTCGGCGAAACTGGAGAGTTTAACGGTGCTTTTTGAGTTGCCGAGCGTACCGAACCCAAACGAGCAAAACGCACTCTTGACACCAGCGTTTGCGGCGCATTCCACATCGGTCCAGTTGTCACCGACCATCCAGTCGTTTTCGGTCAGCGTATGGCCGGCACGTTCTGCGCACAGCCTGAGCGGAAGTGCACTCGGCTTCATTTCACTGCAATCGCCTCCGGCGACGACCGCATCGCCAAAGTAACGGCGGATATCGAAGTGATCGAGAATCGCCGCCGTTGCAAAAGCAGGCTTTGCCGTATTCACCCCCATCGTCCATCCGCGCTCGTGAAGCTTTCGAAGTGTCTCGCTAACCCCTGGATACAGCGTCACCGACTCAAGCATGTGCTCGCCGTAGTGAGATCTGAATATGCGCCAAAGACCATCCACATCATCTGAACGCTCCGGAATCGAGTGGGCAAGCAGATATTTTGCACCCAGCCCCACGTGCGCCAAAATCTCCGCGGTATCCAACTCAGGCAATCTCAAATCGCGCCTGGTATGGTTCACCGTCGCACACAGGTCGGCGCGCGAATCGATAAGCGTACCGTCAAAATCGAAAAAAACCGCTCTCCCGCTCTTCATCTGCCGTTCCTTGATGGTTAATTAAACCGTGTTATCAGGGCGCGTCCTTTTTCACCGGACGCACCGGAAACAAAATCCATCTCCGATTGTACCAGAACCACTGCTCGGGGGTCTTGCGGATTTCGCCGTCGACATACTCGAGTATTTTTCTGGTTATCCGGAGCACCTCCTCCTCTTTCGGATTATTCGGATTTGGAATTATCGGAGGAAACACTACCGCGCGGTGCCTGGTCCAACCGACTCTTCTGAATACCGCCGGCTGAATCGGAACTTTTGCGGCAATGGCAAACATCGCCATACCCCGTCCGATGTTTGCGGTACCGCCGAGAAAGGGGACCGAAAGATCCGGCTCCTGCACGCGCACATCAGGAAGAATCGCCAGCGCACCGCCGCTTCTGAGTTTGCGCAATATCTGCTTCATGGTCCCGCCCCCGCGCTCAAGCACCTTCATGCCGTGTTCGCGCATCCGGTTGATCCAATCGTTCATGTACGGATTACGCTGTTTGCCGGTGATGCTGAACATATCGATTCCATAGCGGCAGCAGGCCCATCCGGCCAGATCCCAGTTGCCCATGTGCGGCACCGCAAGAACAATTCCTCCCTTGCTTTCAATCATCTCCTTCACCGGGGCGACTTTCTCTCCGAAATCCCCCATGTGCGCATCGACCCATTTCTTTGTGAACATTTCAGGCCGCATCATCTCAACTGCATTGAAAAAGATGTTTCGCAGCGAAATCCACGCCACGCGCCGCTTTTGTCCAGCGGTCAGCGAATCACCGAACACCGCATCGAGCCTGCGCAACGTCTCCTTGCGCCGGAAGCGAACGATGTGAAAAACCACGCGTGCGAAGCACCATGCCATCAGCAACGCCAGACGGTACGGCATAAGATTGACAAGTCCCGCCAGCAGGCGCACCAAAAGGTATTCGACGCGATATTCAAAAAGACTTTTTTTCGAAGACATATTATCACCAAAATCCGTATGCTCTCATTCCGATCGTATACAGCCCAAGCAGAATATTGGTAACCGAATGCGCAACCACACAGCTCCAAATATTCCCCGTCCGGAGCGCAAGTGCGCCGTACATGACGCCCGCGACCGCCCCCGCCAGCCATCGATCATGCTCAACTGCAAAAATCGCGACCGTCAACGCAAATGCCGTCGCACTGAACCGTTTCATCGGCACATCGCCGAAATCGCAATCCTGAAACCGCCGATAAAGGTAACCTCTGAAAAAGAACTCCTCGAGCGCCGCGATGACCAACCCCGACCCCGCCAGCTTCAACCATGTCAAAATCCACCCTGCCTCCACCGGAGAATAAGCAAGCGAAAGATGTCCCGGCGGCGGTTCGGGGAACCATGCGGCATCATAGTACGATGGCAACGAACCGATCGGCGCAACCAGATAGCGATAGTAAAAATCATGAAGTGCCGGGAAGTGTTGGTGCACCCATCCGCTCTCCGGAAGAATCCAAAGGACGCAAACCATAACGCCGACCCAGACTCCGTGCACGGCACCGCGCACCGTCAACGGACCATATCCCTTCCACGGCTTGAGCATAAAAAAAAGCAATGCACAGATTACGCTTTTTGCCGCATATCCCGCAGGATACCACAGACGCGGAATTCCCCATGCGTCATCCAGCGCCTGCAGCAGAAGCATCGCCCCCAGCCATACGGCAAAGGGTATTATATGCGCTTTGGAATTCATCATCCCCCTTTCCGGCCGCCATGCATTCCCTTCCGTCAGAACAAGGTAAGCTGAGCCGAATCGTTTTTCTGTTTCTTCCTGCTGGTTTTGGCGAACTTCGGCATTCCGTCTTCCACCTTGCCGTCTTCGAGATTTTTCAGAATCGCCTTAGATCGGGATACCACCGCCGGCGGCATTCCCGCCAGTGCCGCCACCTGAATTCCGTAACTCTTGTCCGCCGTGCCCGGAGCGATGCGTCTGAGGAAGATGACTCCGTCACCGGATTCGCGGACCAGCACCGTGTAGTTGCGAACGCCCGGCAACACCTGCTCCAGATCGGTCAACTCGTGATAATGCGTCGCAAACAGCGTTTTCGCCTTTGCGCTCGGCGTGTTATGCAAAAACTCCGCAACCGCCCACGCAATACTGATTCCGTCGAAGGTGGAGGTTCCGCGTCCGATTTCGTCCAGAACGATCAGGCTCTTCCGCGTCGCATTGTTCAGGATGTTGGCGGTCTCCTGCATCTCCACCATAAAAGTACTCCGTCCGCGTGCCAGGTCGTCACCTGCGCCGATGCGCGTAAAGACCCGATCGACCAGCGGTATCCGTGCGCTGCTTGCGGAAACGAACGAACCGATATGAGCCATTATCACAATCAGCGCAACCTGCCGGATGTATGTGGACTTACCCGCCATATTGGGACCGGTTATCAGCATGATCTGATTGCGGCTGTCGTCCAGCAGCGTATCGTTCGGAACGAAGGCCTCGGCGTCAGGAAGCTGCTCTATTACCGGATGCCTTCCACCCGCAATCTCCAATGCTCCGCTCTCCATCATCTCCGGACGAACATATCCAAGCGCCAACGCTCGATCCGCGAACGACATCAGAACATCCAGTTCCGCAATTGCCTGCGCCGTCTCCTGAATCAGATCCGTCTTTTCTGCAATTTCGATGCGCAACGCCTTGAACAACTCATATTCCAATGCATGAGCCCTGTCGGTCGCGCCGAAAATCTTCTGTTCGCGCTGCTTGAGCTCCGGGGTCACAAACCGCTCGGCGTTGACCAGCGTCTGCCTGCGTTCATAGTCTTCCGGCACCAGATCAAGCTGCCCCTTGCTGACCTCGATGTAAAATCCCGTTACCCGGTTGTGGCGGATTTTAAGACTTTTTATACCGGTCCTCTCCTGCTCGCTAGTCTGATATTCCGCGAGCCACTTGTGGCCACTGGACGCGAGATCGCGAAGTTCATCAAGCTCGGCGCAATATCCGTCTCGGATGATGCCGCCCTCTCTTATCTGCAGAGCCGGCTCATCGCAAATCGCATCGTTGATTTTCGCGACGAGTTCCGGCAGCGCATGCATCCGGCCGCATATCGAGGACAACGCATTGCAGTGCGCTAATGCATCAAGCGCCTCCCTGAGTTCCGGAATCACCGACAACGACGATGCCAGAGCTCTGGCATCGCGGGCATTTCCCCGCTCGGTTCCGAGGTGTGAGATCAGGCGCTCCAGATCACGCACGTCGGAAAGTCGCGAACGCAAATGCGTAAGTTCCATGCGGCGTCTAGTAAACAGGTCCACCGCATCGTGGCGGCGGCATACCTCATCCATCGAACGAAGGGGGCGAACCAACCAGTTGCGGAGCAGCCGCCTTCCCATGTTGGTACGGGTTGCATCGAGAACGCCGAGCAACGTATTCTCCAGCGGATGGTCGCGCTGCGGCAGCATGTCAAGGTGATAGCAGGTGGTCTCATCAAGGGTGACGAACTCCTGCCCGCTGCAGACGCGCAGAGAGCGGATGTGCCCGACGGCATGACGAAGACGCATGCTTACATACTGAAGCAGCGCCCCCGCCGCGCACACCTTTCCGACATCCCCTTCTCCAATGCCGAATCCGAAAAGAGACTGAACGGAAAAATGGCGCAGCAGCGCATCTTGCGCGGCATCGAACCGCATCGTCCAATCTTCAATCTCCGTGACCGAGCCGCAGATTTCAGGAATCAGCAGCTGATCAAGAGCACTCCCCGCCCGCTCCTCAATGGTGACCAGCGTCTCGCTGGGGGCGGCGACGCGCAACATGTCGCGCGCCTCGGCGATGCCGGTGAATGTTTCAACAGTAAACTCACCGGTGGACAGATCCAGCAGCGCGATATCTACCGACCCTTGATCCCGGTGCATCGCGGCGAGAAAATTATTGCGCGCCGAATCAAGGATCGCAGCCTCTGTCACCGTGCCCGGAGTGATGATACGGGTGACCTCGCGACGGACGATGCCCTTGGTCTCCGCAGGGTTTTCCATCTGCTCGCATATCGCTGCCTTCATCCCTGCCCTGACCATCTTGGCCAGATAGGAATCGATGGCATGATAAGGCACGCCGCACATCGGTACGCCATTGCGCTTGGTCAGCGTGAGACCGAGTGCGGGTGCGGCGATACTGGCATCCTCAAAGAACATCTCGTAAAAATCCCCGAGGCGAAACATAAGAATCGCCCCTTCGGGAATTTCCTGTTTAATCCTGCGGTACTGCCGCATCATCGGTGTCAGTTCTTTTTCGGACATTGCCACTCCGGTGCAAATCGCTTCGCGGTCTGTCTACTCAATCAACCCTATTTCGGCCATCGAAGCGTAATCCTGACCGAAATGTTCGCTTTCTGCGCGGAAACGGATGTAGCGTGCACGAACAGTTTTGCCAAAGCGGATATCCTGCTGTTCAGCCGTGTTTTTCAAAATGCCGCTCGCCACCTGCGTCCAGGTCTTACCGTCGAGACTCGTCTCGACCGAGTAGTTTTTGACGCGTCCGTTGCGCGTGCCGTCGCCGCGTCCAAGACACCACAGCCCCTTCAGGTTGCGCTCGCGCTTCGCGTCAAAAGTCAGCGAGTGAGGATACTTGCCCTGCGTAACGCGCCAGCGGGTGTGCCAGAAGGTGTCGGGATTGTTGTCGCAGACATAATCGGCCGCGCCGTCCGAAGGCTCCATGCTCGAGCACTCGATCACCGTCAGATTGTCCTGATTGTCATTCAAGGCGCGGTCAAGGTTCGCATCGGGCAGCGAAACCAGCCCCTGGCAGTCGCTCTTATCGCCGGAGCGAAGCTCGGGACGAATTACAAACGAGAAGTCATACACCCGATTCATGCGCAGAATATCGCGCTCCAGCGGGGGAGGTCCGCAGGAGTCGCCACCCAGTCCGCGTACCGCGCAGGAGAGCGTAAGAACGGTCTTGTCCGACGGAGGCAGTTCAGCGGGGTGTGAACAGTTGAACAAATCAGTCGGAGTGTACGGCAGAGCGGCGAAAGAGAAGGGAGCTTCGGCACCGAGCACGGTAAAGCCGAACATTCCCTTGGCATCTTCAACTCTCACCCAGCGCACACCGCCGCGGTTGCCCATTTCCTGAGGGCGGCCGTAACCTTCGATCATGTCCCTGACATCGGCGCTCCAGACCCCGGCGAAAGCGCCGCTGACGCGATCGGGATAATTCTCGAACGGTCCGTTGCCGAAATAGGTAACCTTCGAAAGCGCGGAATCAAGTTGCAGCTCGAAGCCGATGCGGGGAGGCTGAATGCGCATTCCGCGCGGGATGAATACACTTTGGCAGGCTATCGATCCGTCAGGGTTGACCGTCCACTGCATATTCACCTTGAAGTGGGCGTTTCCACCATCGGTCGGACCGAGCTTCACAAGAGTCGCGCCGGCGCGCCCATAGCCCCTAGCCCTTTCCCGGTTTACGCCCCGCGCCAGAGAGGAAACTTTGATCTGCAGCGAACCGTTATCGGTTTTTGCCAGTTCGAATTTCTCCGCGGTCTGCCTGATGCAGCGCAATCCGTGTTTGAACCAATGCTCCGCCGGAGTCAGTTCGTTGCTCGACGGGCAGCGGAAAAGGTTGACCCCCACGGGGGCCTTCAGAAGTTCGCGGCCGTCGATGGCATAGTTTACCAGCGCCCCGCTTGCGCGATCGAAAACTGCGCGGATGCGCGAACCTGCCGCACACACGATGACCTTCCCGTCCGCCTCGGAGATCGTCAGCGACGAGGAGACATTTTCGCAGACCTTGTATTTGGCGGGCTTGGCGGCGGCAAGACCGATCTGGTCGGCGGCGATGACAAAACCGGCGGGCAGCACGCAGCTCTCGGTCTTGCAGAGAGCGAATTCTACGCGCAGATCCCACTCGCCGTCGGCGGTTATCTTCTCGAGCGCAGCCTTCGGAACGTCGACCTCCCTCTCGCCCTGCGGTTCGATCTTCGGCAGCTTGAGCTTTCCGGAATCGACGATGACGCCGTTGTGCAGCAACTTCCAGCTTGCCGAAACATAAGAATTATCGCGGAAGTAGTTCTTGTTTCTGATCAAAAGCTTTGAGGCGTTTTTACCGGCCGCAACCGAGAAGTTCTGAAAGACGTGTTTGACCTCGTAATATCCGGGCTCGGGGGTGCGGTCTGCGAGAATCACACCGTTGAAGACGAACTGCCCGTCGTTCGGATAGTCGCCGAAATCTCCGCCGTAGCCGATGACTCTGGCGCCGTTGGTCGTATCCAGATAGAGCCCCTGGTCGACCCAGTCCCAGATTGCCGCTCCCAAAATGCGGTCTGACGATTCAATGGCATCCTGATAATCCTTGAGGTTGCCCATTGCGTTGTTCATGTTGTGCGCATACTCGCTGATGTAGAATGGATACTTGACCCAGGATGCCTTGCCGGATGCGGTGTCCTTCACTGAACCGACCGAAGGATACTGGTTGGAGCCCATGTCGACGATGTCGTTGTTCCGCTCGTACTGGAACGGGCGGGAGCTATCGACCTTTTTCGCCTCGTTGTAGCAGGTCTTGAAGTTGTCACCGGGCCCGGCCTCGTTGCCGAGCGACCAGATTACAATCGACGGATGGTTTTTGTGCCACTCGACCATGCCGAGCACGCGCGCAACGTGCGCAGCCTCCCATTCCTTGAAGCGGGAAGGAGACGCCTTGCCGTAATAGAAACCGTGAGATTCAATGTTTGCTTCGTCCATCACGTAGATGCCGAGTTTGTTGGCGAGATAGTAGAAGTACGGATTCTGCGGATAGTGGGCGTTGCGAATATGGTTTATATTGCCCTGCTTGAGCAGCTTGAAGTCCTCCAGCTGACGCGCGTCGGTGACTGTGTGACCGAGATAAGGATCGCATTCGTGGCGGTTGACGCCCTTGAGCTTGACTGGTTTGCCGTTGACCAAAAATACATTATCCTTCGCTGATTTGCCGCGACGGATTTCAATTTCCCGGAAACCGAGCAGGAACGGAACCGCCTCGCAGACTTTGCCGCCGTTTTCGGTGGTGAGTACCAGCGTGTAGAGGTTCGGCAGTTCGGCCGACCAGAGTTCCGGGGAGTCGACAACCAGCTCGGTTTTGAGTTCAACCTCCTTGCCGGCGGCGATTTTTGCCGCAAGCTCTGTTTTGCCCGACAGGCTGATTTTCCGTCCATCCGCGCCGAACGCCTGGACGGCGATGGTGCGCTCCGCCGCGGAGGCGCTGTCGTTCTTGACCTTGACCGTCAACGGCACACGCCAATCACCTTTGTAATCGCCCTTCTCCACCGGAGAAGTGGTGAAGTAGGCATCGCGGATGCGCACGGAAGGCAGACGGTAAACCGAAACGCTCCGGAAAATTCCAGAGAGACGGAACATATCCTGCGCTTCAAGATACGACCCGTCGTTATTGCGGTAGACTTCAACCGCAACCATGTTCTTGCCGGGCCGGACCGCATCGGTGACATCGAAAACCGAGGCGATGCGCGAATCCTTGGCAAAGCCCATGTACTTGCCGTTGACCCAGACGTAATAGAACGAATCGACGCCGTCAAACTGCAGGTGGATGCGGCTTCCGTTCCAATCGGCGGGAATTTCAAAATCGCGGCGGTACGATCCGACCGGATTTTCATCGGACTTCATCGTAAACTTTTCGGGAAGCTTGTGTCCGGTGACCCGGGGCCAGCATCCGGTGTTCGCCGGGAAGAACGGAGTGAAGATGAAATTCTGGTTGGAGTAAATCGGAATTCCGAAACGCTTTTCACTTTTGCGGATACCGATAGCCTGCCACGAACAGGGGACCCTCACAACCTCCCACGACGAAACATCGAATCCCGGTTTGTAGAAATCCACCGGACGGTCGGACGGCTTGCTGCACCAGTTGAAACGCCACTCGGTCTCACTGTCGAGGCAGATATGGTTGGGATTGTACTTCGGCAGAATCCGCATTGAACTTTTTACATCCGGGAATGACGAAAACCATGCCTTGGGAGCCTCTTTTCCCCCTCCGGTCAAGGTTTGATCCTCCCACTCCTTCCCTGTAGGCGATGACGCGCCGGACACAACACCGGCAAAAATGCCAAACGCCGCCAATATCATTATTTTTTTCATTGTTTGTCTCCTTTTTTAAAAATTGCATATTCACACTCGCGGAACCGCTGCAAGCAATTCTCGCGTATAGGGATGCTTCGGGTGCTCAAGCACCTCCACCGCATCTCCGCATTCGACAAAATTCCCTTCATGCATCACGCAGATGCGATCGCATACCATTCTGACCACTGCCAGATCGTGCGAAATCATCAATATCGACAGATTGAGTTTTTTTCGCAAATCCTTAAGCAGATTCAAAATCCGTGCCTGAACCGAAACATCCAGAGCACTGACCGGTTCGTCAGCGATCAGCAGCTCAGGCTCCAACGAAAGGCAACGGGCGATACTGACCCGCTGGCATTGGCCGCCGCTGAGTTCCCCGGGATACTGTCCAAGCACCTTGTCGCTCAGACCGGTCATCTCCAGCAGCTGTGAAATTCTACCGTCTATCTTCCCGTGAGGCAGCACGCGGTGGACCTTCAACGCCTCCCGCAACGCGCTTCCGATGGTCATGCGCGGATTCAAGGATCCGGCCGCGTCCTGAAAAACCATCTGTACGCCGTCAAGACGCAGTCTGCCGTCGGCCGAATAGCGCGTCCCCTTGAAAAAAATCTCGCCGGAGCTTCCCGGCTCCAAACCGGTAAGAACCTTGGCGGTGCTGGTCTTTCCGCATCCGCTCTCTCCGACGATTCCCAGCGCCTCGCCCTTGCGGATGCTGAACGACACCCCTTTCACCGCCTCTACGGGTTTTTTCCCGGGACTGCGGTAAATCACGCGCAAACCGCTTACTTTAAGAAGTGCCTCACCGTCGTTCATATCAATCGCCGCTCAATGCCGAAGCAATCTCTTTCATCATCAAAATCCAATCGCGCCGCAATGGATCGACCACGACCGCCGTACCGTCAAGCTCGCGTGCAACCGTCTCCGCCGCCCGTCGCGGGCTTGAGACGTCGGCGAGCACCCTCTTCACCCCGCAAGCCCGCGCCTCACGCGTCACCTGCGCCAGACGGCGCGCCGATGGAGCCTTACCTTCATGCTCGATTTCCATCGCCCTCAAACCGTAGTGTCCGGCGAAATACGAATATGAAGAGTGGTATGAAAGAAGCGTACGCACATTGTTCTTTGTCAACCGCCGGCGAACCTCTAGCTCCGCCGCGGCAATCTCTTCAACGGTTTTTATCAAACCAGCCTCGATTTCCGCATCCGGCAGCAGACCGCGCAAGGCTCCGGCGGTGTTGGTGGCCATCGCCGCGAACAGCGGAGGCGACATCCAAATATGAGGGTCACCGCCGCAGGAGGAGCAATGGTGCTCCGAGCAATGCCCTTGCGACTTGGCGATCCCGGCGTCCGCCGCGCAGATGCGCATTCCCGGGGCAAGCCTCCGGATGGCGTTGACCAGATTTTTTTCAAACTCCATGCCGACGGTCACATACACCGCCGCCTGCGACAGCCTCTTGATTTGAATCGGCGAAGGCTCGAAGGTATGGGGATCGCCGCCTTGTGGCAAAGCCACCGCAACCGACGCCCGGCCTTGGGAAATCCGGTCGACCAGCCACGCCTGCGGCGGAAGCGAAACCGCCACCGCGACCTTCTCCGCTGTTGCGGCGAACACCATTTCCGCGCGGATCAGAAAAAAAGCAACCATGAGAAAAAAGAAACGCATCAGACGGCTCCATTCTTCGCCCGTTTGGCGAGCGCTGATTTCACCGAGACGCCCTTGATCTTGCCAAGACGCCCCGCCAACGCCCCCATCTCGTCGGTGGTCGCTTCAACCACAAGTGTTATGACCGCCGCAGGGGAGTTCTCGTCCGCATCGCGCATGGGTAGACCGACTCGCGCCAAAATCAGTGATTGGCTCGCTGCAAGCTGAGCGTTGACCTCGGCTGCACCGGCACGGTCCTCGAGCAGTATTCCGACAAAACCGATTCTGCGTTCCATTCCAACTCCCGTCTACGCCAGCTCCGCCGAGCGCGCGGCTGCCGCCGCCAAAGTCGCGGCGAAAACGTCGGACGCATCGGAGGCGGCTAGAACCTTCATTCCCGCTTCGGTCGTGCCGCCCTTTGAACAGACCGCTGCGATAAACGCGTCCAGATCGGCTTTGGACGATATCAGATATTCAATGGTACCTAACATGGTTTGCGAAGCGAGAAGCTGCGCGGCGTCACAGGGAAGTCCGGCCTTGACGCCGCCATCGGACATCGCCTTGAGCGTATAGGCGAAGAATGCCGGGCCGGAACCGCTCAATGCCGTTACCGCATCAAAATGCTTTTCCGGAAGTTCCAGCGCACATCCCGCACAGCCGAACATTTTTTTAACGAGCTTCAAATCGGCGGGGCGAACACCTTTGGCAGAGGTGTATGCCACCATCCCGCGGCGCACTCTCAATGCGAGGTTGGGCATGATGCGGATCAGCCTCGCTCCGCGCCCAACGCCCTTGCGCAGAACCTTTAGGGTTTTCCCAGCGCAAATCGACAACACCAGATGGTTAGACGTGAACGCACCATTCAAATCGGAGAGCAATGCATTCAAATCCTGAGGACGAACTCCGAGCATGACGACACGTCCGGCCTTAACCGCGGCGCGCGCATCGTCGGTCACCGCCACTCCGAGTTTCTTCGCGATATACTTGCGGCGTTCGGCGCTGACGTCGCAAGCGAGAACATCTTCTCTCTTGAACACACCGCCGTCGATCGCCGCCGCGATAATCGCCTCTGCCATTTTTCCCGCACCGATAAAGCTGATCTTCATAATTACAGATATCCTTTCGCCCTGAGTTCGCTTTGCAGCTGCATCTGGAACATACGCATATCGTCATCGCTGGGACGGTATGACGGATCGTCGGCGTCCATTCCGAAGCGCCCCGTATTGTCGATCATCCAGCGCGCGCGCACTCCGTCGGAAAAAACGACGGTGCCGCTGACCATCGCCCCAGGCACAACTATGGTGTCGAGCGTAACGGCGACCGACGGCTCGACGGCGGCGTCTTCGGCCGATCCGTCCAACGCCTCGGGCATCGGGGCCTCCGGCGGCGGCTCGGGAGCGCAGTCAACCGGAGCAGCCGGTTTGGGCTGCTCAGGGTCTTTTACCGAGGCTCCGATGTCAAGCACGGCAAGTCTCACGTCGAGATAGGTCATGTTGATGCCGAACTCATCCTTGAGTCTGGTCTGCACCTGGGATAGAGAAGCGCCTTCCTCGAGCCATGCGCGAATTTTGTCTTTCTGTTCTTCGGTAAAGTCCATTGCTGTCTCCTAACTTAATTCTTCGCCCAGCTTGACCAGCCGCCGCCCAGCGAACGGTAGAGGTTGATCAACTGCACGGCGATGTTGCCGTGACTTTGAGTGTAAGCCTCTTCAAGCGCCAGAAGCGAGCGCTGCGCATCGAGCACGTTATTGAAGTCGCGCAAGCCGTTGCGGTAGAGATCGTTGGCAATATTCACTGCATCCGAGGCGGCGGCGACACCGCGCTTGAGCGCGCTGTACCGGTTGAATTCCTGGATGTAGGAAAACAGCGCGTCGCGAATCTCCGCCTGTGCCGAAAGCAGCGTCTCCTCGTAATCCGCAAGCGCCGCTTCATATCTGGCATCCTGCACATCGATGTTTGCGCGCACCGAATTGCCGCTGAAAAGCTTCCACGATACCGACGGACCGAAATCCCAAGCCACCGCATTCTTCTTGAAGAAATCCGTTGACTTCAGCGATTCGAGACCGATCGATCCCGACAGAAAGAATCTCGGATACAGCTCGGACTTGGCGATTCCGATTCGCGCGCTCTGCGCCGCCAATTCGCGCTCGGCCTTGCGGATGTCGGGACGGCGGCGCAAAAGCTCGGCGTCGATTCCGGTCAGCGAACGCGGCAGCAGCGGTTCGGAAAGTTTTCCGTCGGCAAGCTCACGATGCAACGTACCGGGTTCGCAACCGGTCAGCACCGCCAGCGAATTGAGGTACGCCTCCTCTTTGGCGAGCAGATCGGGAATCGTCGCCCGGGTCGTCTCCACATTGTAGAGAGCCTGCTTGACCGCCAGGTCGTCGCCGATTCCGGCCTTCGCCCGGGAGTTGAGGATGTCATAGGTTTCCTGCTGAAGACGGAGATTGCTGCGAGCCACTCGCAGACGCTGCTGGGTGGTGCGCAGATTGATGTAATTCATTCCCACTTCGGCGGCCAGCGAAACCCAGGCGTTGTCAAGCCCCGCCTCCTCCGCGGCAAGATCGGCCTCGGCCGCTTCGACATTGCGGCGGACGCCGCCGAAGATATCGATTTCCCAGGAGGCATCGAAGCCGCCGGTGAATATGTTGCGCGTCATGCGGCGGCCGCTGGTGCCATTGGCGCTTGTCTGCGCGCGGGTGTACGCCGCGTCGGCATCCGCCATCGGCTCCCACTTTCCGCGGGCGACGGCAAGCAGCGCACGCGATTCGCGCACGCGCTGAGCTGCGCTTCGCAGCGAGAGATTGCCTTCAAAAGCCCGGTCGATCAGGGTGGTCAGCGTTTCATCCTTGAACGATTTCCACCAGGCCGACAGCTCGTCGGCCGAAAGTTCGACTCTTGAATTGACCGCATTGGTCGCATCCGTCATCGATGGGACGCCGAAGCCTGAAAGCCCCTGTGAGGTTTTTATCTCCGGGGCGGAGTAGTCGGGGCCGACGGAAAAACATCCCGCGAGCATCGTCAGCACCGGCAGAAGTCCTATTGTACCGACTGGTTTCATGTTAAGCGTCCTTTCCCGCATTGGCAATCGAGGCCAGCAAGCCGCCGGCCAGAAGGAAAGTGCGCTGGCGCTCGCTCATGTCGACGTGGATGCCGAATTCAAAACCGGCGGTTTCATCGCGCACCACCGCCCTTCCGTCTCCGGCGATGGCGGCGCGCAATCCGTCGATCTTCAAGCTGTCGCCTGCGGCGACGCGATCATAGTCGGCCGGATTGTCGAACTCGAACGGAATGATTCCGAAGTTGATCAGGTTGGCGCGGTGAATGCGCTCGAGACTCTTGGCGATAACCGCCTTGACCCCGAGGTACATCGGACACATCGCCGCATGCTCGCGGCTGGAACCCTGTCCGTAGCTTTCGCCAGCGATGATGACATTGTGCAGCCCCGCATCGCGGTTTGCGATGCAGCGGTCGTGGAAGGTCGGATCGACATGCTCGAAAACATACTTGGCGTAGACCGGAATGTTCGAACGGTACTTCAGACGCTGTCCCGCCGGCATAATGTGATCGGTGGTGATTTTATCCCCGACCTTGATGGCCGCCGTTCCATCGAGCCGCTCCGGCAGCGGAAGGCCCGAAGGGACCTTGCCAATATTGGGACCGCGGACGATTTCAGTTTCGGGGACACCCTTGCCCGCGGTCTCGGTGAACATGAACATGCTGTCATCTATCTTGAACGAGACAGGGTCTTTCACCATGTCCGGCAGGTCGAGTGTGCGGGGATCGGTGAACACGCCGGTCAGTGCTGCGGCCGCCGCCGTCTCGGGGCTGACCAAAAACACCTGCGCCGACTGGGTTCCGCTGCGCCCTTCGAAGTTGCGGTTGCTGGTGCGCAGACTGACCGCCTCGCTGCCGGGCGACATGTGGTTTCCGATGCAGAATCCGCAAGCATTCTCAAGAATGCGAACCCCGGCGGCAATAAGGTCGAACAGCAGATTTTCCAGCGAGAGCATCTCGACGACCTGGCGGGAGCCGCAAGCGATGCCGACTTCGGTGTCGGGCGCGATTTTGCGTCCGCGCAACATCAACGCGACCGTCTTCAGGTCTCGATACGAAGAATTGGTGCAGGAGCCGATCAGCACTTGATTAACGCGCTTGCCGATAAACTCGGAGAGCGGCTTGACGTTTCCGGGGGAATGGGGGCAAGCCACCATCGGCTCAAGCTCGGAAAGGTTGATTTCAAGCTGATCGGCGTAGGAGGCATCCTCGTCGGCGACCAGTTCGATCCAGTCGTCCTCGCGCCCTTGGGCACGGAGGAATGCGCGGGTTACCGCATCGCTGGGAAACACCGAAGTGGTAACTCCCAGTTCCGCCCCCATGTTGGTGATGGTGGCGCGCGAAGGGACGTTGAGCGTTTCCACACCGGGTCCGGCGTATTCGAAAACCTTTCCAACGTTGCCTTTGGTGCCGTACACGGAGAGTACCTTAAGAATCACATCCTTAGCGGAAACTCCGGGCTGAAGCTTGCCGGTCAGCCAGATGCGGGTGACTTTGGGGCAGGCGAGGTAGAACGGTCCGCCCGCCATCGCGACGGCAACGTCAATGCCGCCGGCGCCGATGGCGATCATGCCGATGCCGCCGCCCGTCGGGGTGTGGGAATCGGATCCCAGCAAGGTTGCGCCGGGCTTGCCGAAACGCTCGAGGTGGAGCTGGTGGCAAATGCCGTTGCCGGGGCGCGAAAAAATCTCGCCGTATTTTTTTGCGACGCTTTTCAGATAAGCGTGGTCGTCGGCATTCTCGAAACCGACCTGAACGGTGTTATGATCGACATAGCTGACCGACACATCGGTCTTCACCACCGGGACTCCCATGCTTTCAAACTGCAGGTCGACCATGGTGCCGGTCGCATCCTGCGTAAGCGTCTGATCGATACGGATGGCGATCTCCTCGCCGGGCGTCGCATTACCGGAGACGAGGTGTGAAGCGATGATTTTTTCTACGATATTTTGTCCCATTGTTATCCCTTTCGAAATTACCTGACGATATTGTCGATGGCCAAAAGGTCCTTCCAGAGTTTGGCCAGATTTTTGAAGGCTATTGCGTTCGATTTATCCGAGAGTGCTTTGGCGGGATTGACATGCGTCTCCATGAAGACGCCGTCAACACCAACCGCAACCGCAGCGCGGGCCAATGCCGGAGCGTATTTGCCGTCACCGCCGGAGCCGGTGCCCAGTCCGCCGGGACGCTGCACCGAATGGGTGGCGTCGAAGACAACGGGGTAGCCGGTTTCGCGCATGATCAGAAGATTTCGCATATCGGCCACCAGATTGCGGTATCCGAAACTGGCCCCACGTTCACAGAGCACGATGCGCTTGTTGCCGGTTGATTCGATTTTGGAAATCACGTTGATCATGTCTTCAGCGGCCATGAACTGGCCTTTTTTGACATTGATGACGGCTCCGGTTTCACCGGCGGCAATCAGCAGATCGGTCTGCCGGGCGAGAAATGCTGGAATCTGCAGAACATCGCAAACTGCGGCGACCCGGGCGCACTGCCACGGTTCATGCACGTCGGTAAGCACAGGCACGCCGAAAGTCTCGCGAATTTCCGCGAGGATGTCCAACCCTTTGTCGATGCCGGGGCCGCGGAACGAATCGACGGAGGTGCGGTTCGCCTTATCGAAACTAGCTTTGAAAATATAGGGGACGTCGAGTTCGCGGGAAAGAGCGGTTAACCGTTTAGCCAGATCGATTGCCATCGCTCTCGATTCGATGACGCATGGTCCGGCGATGAAAGTCAACCGTCCGTCACCGAAGAACACCCCTTTATCCACCGCTATTTTCTTCATCTCGCTCCTCTTTGCAATTAAAAAATTACCAAATGATTAAAACCTAGCGATTTTACCATTTTTTTCGTTTTTTTTCTAGAAATAAGATATATGAAAATTGGCTGGACTGTACCCTTCTTACGCAGTATTCTCTTCACGGATCGCGAGGACGCTCGCCCTCCCTATCCGCTGGTTTACCTCGTACTTGCCAATAACAGCTCAATCGGCCCATCAGGAAGATATCTGCCTTCCAAAAGAAAATCTTCCACTACCCAGAGCATTTTACGGGTATCACTTTCCCGCCGCGGAATATGTCTTGAATCCAAGATGGATGTCTGAGACCGGCAATACGTCAATCCGTCCGTCACGATCCGTGTCTAACCCGTTGATAAATGCGCGTAACGACCCGTCGCGATCGGAGGTCAGCGTGCCAGCCGGAATGACCAGCAACCAGCGAGTATTCCAGACGCTCCGCCCGGCAAGCCGCACGGCGTCCAACGCCATGTCGCTAGGAGATACGCCGCGGTTCGCATAATACGCGCGGAATGACGGATGTTTTCTCGACCTTGTCTGCGCATCAGCTCCTCCCGTCTCGCCGTCAAACGACGGCAACCACCCTTGCGTGGCAATCTCCGCCATCGTAAGCGGCCAGGGCACCGGTATGGTCTGGTCAACGACGTTGAACATCGCTACCGCTCCGGTTTCGCCCGGCGTACGCATCACATCGGTACCGACCGGCACCAGATACACGTTGGGAGTCGCGGAAAATGCACTTTGCCCGGTATAACCGGCCCGCTTCTCGTTGTACCCCTCCAGCCAAACACCGGCCGCGGCAATCTTTGTGGCAAAATACGATGAATCGAATTGCGCATCATCAAACGCCAGCGGCTTGCCGAAAATGTTGTACGCAAAATCAATCGTCGTTGAGAACGGAATTATCAATCCCGGCTCTTTCTCCGACAATCCAAACTGCGAAACGAACGGCTGGCAATGGCGTCTAAATTCTGGGTCGGACGCGATATCCGCCACCCAATACTTGGACAGTTCATTTTTCCACGCCATATCTCCGCGATTATCCTTCAGAATGCGGAACAATCCGTGACGCAGCGAAAACCATGTCGCATACGGCTGCGGATTGCCGATACCCAACTGCCCTTTGAGCGCGTCCCAGTTCGCATCCAGCTTGGCCAACACCGCGGAAAGTCCGCCGTCACCGAAATCACCGACAATCGGTCTGCCAGCTGAATCCACAGCTCCGAGAGAACGCGCCGCAACAATCTCGCGCAACAATGCATCGCCGGCAGCGCTGGCGGCGAGATCGGAACCGGTTTCGTATCCGTATGTCTTTGCCGCAAGATATGTGTAGCGTCTGGCCAAATCAAACGAAACTTCATATTTGTCCAGCGCCTCATTGCGCATTTTCCTGAAAAACATATCGCTGTAGCGCATCTTGGCAATATTGTTGACCGCGCGGTCACGGACCACCTCGCGCAAACCAAGCAGCGATTCGCCTTCGCTGATCAACATCGAAATCTTCTCGTACGCCAGACGCAGGTCGGACGAGGCCATCGCCACATCTGCCGCAGCTTTCGCCGCTTCATCCGCCGCATCCAGCAGAATCTTCCAGCGATCATACCCCCAAAGCACTCCTTGATGATCACGGTCCGACATCTCCAAATCGAGTTCCGCTTTTGCGATGTCGCGTTCATCATTGATGATGTACGACTCATAGCTGCATTTTGAAATTTCCGCCGCTATAAAGTATGCGGCAGAAGTAACCAACATCGCAATACGACCGGGAATCCCGATATCGTTGGCAAGACCGATGATCGAGGTCATCGCCGATGTTGCCTCCATCATACTGTTGCCAAGATCGCATGCGAAGTTAATCGCCGCCAGACTCGTTTTATGACTGCGCAGTTTATTGATGTACGAAGACATATTTTCTCTATATTGAGCTTCAGAACTGGCGAGCGCGTCGCTGGCATTCTGTTTGGCGGATGCAAGAGACCGCTCCGCCTCCAACCTCTCGTTGGCGCGTTCCAAAAGCCGCTGCCGCTGGCGAAGAGCACTATAGGCAGCGAGAAAGTCCGAATATGCAACCTGCAATTCACCCGAACGCTGCCGCTCGCCGGAAATCGAATCCGGTTTGACAACCAGCCCGTTCGCGGACAGGGACAGCGAATATCTGTTCTCCTCAGCAGTCCATGCTCCGTTGGTGATACCGCTGATCGAACCATCTTTCAGATATCCGGTCACCTTCCAGGTGACGGTGGTGGCCACCTGCGTATCATCGACGGAGTCAAGCCCGTAGGGCTCCAGATCCATCCACATGAAGTGATAAATATCCGGTCCGTCATAACCCTGCTGGTATGTCCCAGACGGACCGATGTCGTCGGCATACGGTTTCCCATAAATCGCAACCAGTCGCGCCGTATACTCGGCCTCGGACTGTGCCAGTTGCGTATCTAGACCCGTGCCGGCCTCCGAAATCATGCGAAGGCGGGTGCCGTATTCCTGAGCCCGATCCAAAATCATTCTCGCATTGTCGAACGCCTTACCGGCGCGGGCGCGAATCTGCTCGTAATGGGTCGCGCCTCCCGAAGTGCCGATCGGAGTCAAATCAAACGGCACCGTCTCGTTGTCTATCCCCGCCAGCAGCATTCCCCCGTCGGCGCGGTCAACCGTCTTCTGAATCGCGTCTACCGCATCGGAAAGCCGGTCCAACTCCACGACCGTGCCGCGATCGATGCGAAGCAACCCTTTGTCCGCATACAACTCGCCAACGGCATTGCGCTTCTCCTCGGCAGGCAACAGCGAATTGGCGACCACCCAATTGCACAACGCACCATAGGCACCGCGGTTTGCCACCTGACCGTAGCCGAATGCATTGTTCGTGTTAGCATCGAAATATCCGCCGCCGAATTCGTCCGTCCCACCGTCTCGCAAATGTTTCAAAGCGGTCAGCTCCACGGTTCGGTCCGCGGTTTTCGCCAGATTGGCCGCGGCCTTGGCGAAGGTGGCCTCGTCGTAATAGTCGACATTGACCACATTGTCTGCCACATTCATCTCGCCCATTCCGACCGTTCCCCAGGTGAAGTTGGGGTTACGCATCAGACGGTAATATCCCTGCAACGCCGAAAGATAATGCCCGTAGGCGTCACCGTGCCCCTGCGGGAATTGTGCGGCGGCGGTATTCTCGTCGATTACCGGGGAACCGCGTCCTGAAATATCATAATTGACCGCATAGGCCACTTCACCGGCGGTTATCCCTTTTGTGAAATTCCATACCAGCCGGTTGTAGTAGGGCCCGACGGTGTTGCCCGGCGCATTCTCGCAGGAACGGCCGCGCAGCAACGCCAGCTCCTCGTCCAGAAGCGACGGCACCTGATTGTCGAAACAGAACAGCGATGAACTGGCAGCTCCGTAGTCGATATCGATACCGGCCCCTATTTCCTCAAATTCCGAACCGAAAGAAATGGTAGGATTTACCGCGTCGGCGTAAGCTTCATCGCCCAGTACCGTATAAAGGTCCGCCAGACGCTGCGTGGCCAACAGCAGTTGCTTGTTGGCTTCGGGGTCGTCAAGACCCTGCAGCAGCGACATTGATTCCGCCTTGTTCAGAATGGTGCGGTAAAGTTGGATCAAACCGACGCTATTGAGATTTTCCTGATTGAGCGCGACATCACCGACATACGGAGCGCCCGCCTGCGCCAGCATCGACACCGCGGTTTCCGCCTCGTTTTCGTACAAGTCCGTCATGCGCTGCGTAAATGGGGTGATATTGTTAAGCACTCGCTGCACCCAACCCTCGGCCAATGCCGGCGGCGCGCACCAGGCGCTCCAGTTGGTGGTCATGACCGCATAAGCCGCCGAGTTGGAATCCGCCGCACGGTAACGGCACGTCCAATATGCGTTGACCATGTTGGCGAGCGTATCGCCCTGTTCGCCGATGGCGAAGGAGGTTTTGCCTATGCCCTGCTTTTCATCGAATTGTATACGATAGACCGACTCGTCGTCATAATCCGTAGGCATTTTACCGTCTGCGCCCGGCAGGGCGCGGCGCCACTCGAACACATACTCGTCCGCCGCGCCGGCGAAGGTGCCGGAGTAGTGAACGCCTAGCAGCTGCGAAACCTTGTTGAGAGGGTCTTCGCGGGTAACCACGCGTCCCATCCAGTACTCGGGAGACACTTTGAAAACATGCATATTCACGGGATTGCCCGCATCGCAGAAATCATTGGTCGCATCGTTCTCAATCAAAACGACGTAATTGGTCGCCCCCATCGCGGTCAACGCATAGTGGTCGCGCGCATAATACGTGCTGACCGCCTCGGCAGTTCCGTTCCGGTCGTCATATTCCATCGTGGTCGGACACACCGGATCAACCGCGAAGCTCGCAACCAAATCGCACCAATGCGCATACATCGCAGCGTCATCCCGGCTGGCCAGATTGCAAAGCGTCCTCCGCTCCGACTCGGAAAGGACATTGATGTGCAGCAGTTCAACTCCGGACGCATTGCTCTCTTTCTTGCCGGCAAGCACCAGCGTATCGTTGGACGGATCGATCCAGATGCGATCGGAAAGTGCGGGCGGGACATCATTGAAGTAATACCGTCCTTTATACGAATGAAGCAGTCCCCCTCTCTCAGTGGTAAGGCCTATCGACGCCAGTTCCGAAACCTTGCACCCCAAATCAATTTTACGCTCGACCGTCGGATCCGTCAGCAAAACCGTTTTTTCCTGATTTTCCACCGGATACACCACCGCCATTGAAGCGGCATTCCAAACTTCCGGAAGTCCTCCCTCGGCAACGGTCAGCGTCTGTCCGATCTTCATCGACTCGAGATTTTCCGGCCATGACACGCGCCAGGACCACGGATGCGCCCCGCCTGCGCCAGCGGGGTCCAAACGGGACAGCCACGCAACAGGCGCTCCGATTTCAGGAGTTTCCGTCCCCGGAAAATCGAAGCCGCTCTGATTGGCATAATACATGTAGATGTCGAATTCGCCCGCGGCGCGCGCCCATACCTGAAGCTTACGGTCGCGATATGGCGGCAATGCCGTCGGCAACCACTTCGTTTCTTTGAGCCACGGGGTGTCGACAAGATCGAACGGGTGCGGTCCGGGCAACTGACGGCCCGCAACGCAGTCGCCCGACAGTGTGCGCCAGGTCCCGTTGGTAGGCAGCACCTCGTAATACGCCATCTTCGCTTTGCCGCCCTGCGAATATTCAACCAACACCACAGGTCGGGAGGATTCGTCGTTCAGGTCGCAACGGAACGCCCAAACGTTATATCCGTCCGCATCGGGAAGGACGAAGGCATGCTCCTCGTTCGGATTGTATCCCGTCGCATCGACATCGGGCTGCCGGTAGATGACCGGCATCGTGTCGGAAACGATCAACCCGGATTTGATTGCGGGCGCCCCCGGCGTAAAAGCCAGACACTCATGTGCTTTCTGTCTGCTGCCGTACGCCAAATCATAAGCGTAGCGCGTGGAGGCGTCTTCCGTCAGAATCAGATCTTCACCCGGCACGAATGCCATGTGCAGCGTCTGGCCGCTACCCCGTTCCGTTTCATATCCGGAATATTTTTCCAGCATCTGCCGAGGAGTAAACATCCGGTTCCAGCTTCTCAACTCGTCGACGACTCTAGACGGGGCGGCATTCAACTGAGGCCGCGCTCCGATTACGCTTTCACGCATGATTCCGGCGAACATTCCGGCATAGCCGGGATGTTCCACCGACCGCGACTGGATGCTGTTGGTCGAAGCGCTTATCATCATCGACGATACGATGCCGTTAGTCCAGGAAAGCGACAAATACGCCCATTCGGTATGATTCTGCGATTCGTGGCGGAATTCAATCTCATGTCCGAAACGTACGAGATAATCACCGCGCCCGTCGACCTCGAACGAGATCAGCGGCATATTGTTGGTCGAACCGAATGATACCAGCGCACTGATGTTGGTAGGAGCAGCATCGACATAAGATTTGGTCCAGAAGCCGACCGTGCCCGAACATTCGCCGAAGAACTTGCGCACCGGAAGTTTCACATGCGAGCCAGTGCCGTCAAACATGACCGCGCCGCCGGTTCCATGGAGCGATTTGCCCTTGGCACCCTCCTGCGACGCCAGCACGATTTCAGGCGCATCCATCGCGCCGGGCCATTGGATCGAGTAGCGTTGCGGAACCGCCGGAGCGTAGACCGGCTCGGGCATTTGCGGTTTTTCAAATTTGGACATCCACCACACTTCAATCACACCTTCGTCTTCATCCGACATCGGCGCGCTGACCGGAAATATCGCCGACGGCAGCCCGGTGCTGCCCACCCCGTCCGCAGAGTACAAGTTCGGATTCCACAACTTCGCCGAAGTGCTCTCGTGAACATATCCAGGCTTGTCGACGGCGATGGTCAGCGATTTTCCCTCGGCAACCCCACTGAGCGAGCCACCGCGCGGCACCAGCTCTTCACCGACGAAATATTTCACCGTCTCGCCGGTAAACCATTCTCGGTCGCTCCGTGAGACCGAGCGGACCGGCAGAAACCAGATATCATCGTTGGCGGTCAGCTTCAGCAGCGAATAACCAGGGCCGTAGGTTTTGAACACGTTGTTTTCGACAGCTCGGGCGTGATTGGACACCGACCCCGTATCCTCCTGAAATCCGCAAAGCTCGGCGGAATAAATCTCCGGAATCGTTATGCCCGCCCCCTCTTCACCGTCATCACCGCGGACGAACGTCATGCAGTTCTCCGGCCACCGCACATTGTATTCGTTGATTTCGAACGGCCAATCCACCCCTTGCCGGTCTTTTTCCTTCCAACAGATTTTCGTCCAGTTGCGCGTGGTCTCAGAGGTGGGACGCAGCGCGTAGACGCAGCCGTCGCTAGGCGAATAGGAGTGTTTGGCTTCGTACTTGTAAAGGTAGGCGCCGTCGCCCGGATCGTCGGTTTTGTAGGGACTGGCAAAGAGCCTCTCTCCGTCGAACCCGTTGCCAGACGGCTTGAGCGGTTCGCCGACGAACGCGTCCTGGACGGAGACGACCGGCGCCAGCACTTCGATCACCTGCGTATCGACGATGTGCTGGTAGTCCGACGAGTCGTAGTACACCATCAGAACCTGACCTTTGATATTTCCGGCGGCATACATCGTGCGCGTGCCGGAGATGTCTTCGGAGATGTAAAGTCCGCTTACGATTTTCTTCTCGGTCGATGGCGCGCCTCCTATCGATATGCCCAGATCAACTTCCTCCTCGACGACCGTAAGAATATTCGACGGACCGTAAAGTTTAGCGAATTTACCCGTGAGACTGACCGGCTCGCCTCCGTACTGCGCATCGGTAAGGAATATCCGTTTGGGACGCGAGGATGATATCGGCTGTGAAACGGTGACGATGCGGTTGGTGACTTTGCCTCCGTCTCCGTCAACGACCCATGAGAATTGCGCAGTACCACCCGCAATGACATATATTCTGCGATGCAGCGAATCGAAAAGATAATTACCGTGGACCTCCGGCATGGAGTTGAACAGCTCGAATGTCGCATTCCAGTCGACACCGTCCGGCACATCAAGCGTGTCGCCCAGATAGTATTGGGGCGCATTGCGCTCGACCGGAAACGACGCCTGGACCGATTTCACGCTCCTGACCGGCGAGGCAAGATTTGAAGGATTGTCCGGAAGCCGTGCAGCTCCGTCGCAGTTGGCATACATGATGCCAGCAACCGCATAACTCGAATTCGAAACGAGCCATTCGTTTTGCGAAGCGTCGGTCGTGTTGCGAATTGCTACGGCGCCGGGCTCGACGAGCGAAAAGCTCCCGTTCACGTCCGCAGCCGTTGCGCAAATTTCAAAAAAGAGTATTGTCGACGCAATATAAAGCAATCGCCTCATAATCACCTCCGGACTCGTCCCTGACCTTCGGATTTCTCGTTATTTGATTCGCATGATGAAATACAATGCATAATAAGAGGGTCGGATATCGATTTGGGAACCGCTGCCGGTGGTACTGGTCCGGTACACTTTGCTCTTGCCGCGCGAACTGTTCACCGAAGAGTCCGCATCGTAGTTGATTGATGTCTGTCTGACCTGCGTCGGCATTCCGTTGTCAATGCCCTCGATCTGATCGTCCCCGACATAGGTGTGGGAATGCGAAGGGAGCTGCTCTTCGCTAATTGTGATTGCGTCACGGTCGCGCGAAGCGCCCAAAGAATAACTGTTGCGTCCCGTGACCTCGCTTGCGCTTGCGCCGACAATGAAACGCGAACGCAGATCGGGCACGCCTTCGATGCTGCCGTCGCAAACCGCCCAATGCTCATTGTCGGGAAGTTCCGGCTTGGTCCACATGATGATGCCGCCGACCGGAACTCCGATAAGATCGGTGCCGCCGACCGTCACCTTTGAATTCTCGCCCTTGACATTCAGCGTCGTGTTGACGTTGATCTCACTGCCATTGACCTCGACGCCGCCGTTTGCCGACAGCTTGCCGCTGACGGCAAGTTCACCCAACTCGTTATGTCCTTCGCTCTGGCTGATTCCCTCTTTGGAAATCGTCAAACCTTCCAGCCTCAATGCTCCGCCGACCTTGACATCTTTGCTGATGGAGCGCACGTCATTCGCCACCGCGGCAAACGGAACGGCAAACAGCCGCTGACGGGGGGCGATCTCGCCGGCCGAACCCTTGACCTCCAGACCGATCCAGACTCCTCCGGCCGATTTGGCGACGAATACGTCCTCAAGCGAATTGTACAATGCCCCCTGCAGTGCCGATCCCACAGAATCCCCGACCTCAAGATTGAACAGGCCGGTCTCGTCGGTTAAAATGCTGTAGGCCTTCCCCCAGAGTAGCGTTCCGTTCTCCGCGGCGTCCCACAGCCGGATGTTGACCTCATGGTTGCGCACAACTCCCTGACTGTTGGTGATGACGTCGCCCATGGCGTTGCGCAACGCCGCCTGATAAGTGAAGGAATACGCCGTGTCGGCTTGCACCGGTGCACACGCGCTCGCCGCCGCAAACAAAATTACGATAAGTTTTTTCATGCTTTTTCTCCTGTCGGATTCTTACCAAAGTTCATTGATTGTATCCAAATCGCCGGTATCGATGCGTTTCATCGTAAACTTTCCGCTGACGGGGATTCCGCCTTCGTGTCGCAATCCCGAAAAATTCCAGACGCAACTGCCGTAAAGCGTTTCGTCCGGGCTCCATGGCGCGGCAATACCGTCGCTCCATACGAATTCGATTTTATTGGCGATTGAAAACAGCTCCGGTTTCGGCGATGCGAAAAGATAATTGCCAGCTTCATCCCCCGAAGGCGCGGGTGTCTTGAAGTCGGTTTGAAGTCCGTCGTGGTCGGGATGAAGCGGATGAAGCGACGGATTGATGCGGGATTTTTCCGCCACCGTAAATTCAAACACCGCTTTCTGTCCGAAGGTGCCGTGACCGGCCTCGCCGATCAGCGGCTGATCCGAAGGCAGACAGACGCAACTGTAGCGGCGACCGCCGATGCGAGCCCGCTGCACCAGCTTCATCGAGCCGTCGGCGGCGACATGAATCATCACGCGCACCTTCATCTCCGAACCGGCGGGCATCTCCGCGGACATTTTCTCCACCACCGCCACGACGTTGGTGATCCGGCGTCCAGAATCATACTGCTCGCCGGTAACCGGATCGTAGTCCCAGTCCGTCTCCGTTTTTTCGATCCAGTTTGTCTTGCCTCCCGGTATAATCTGCGGAAGAGCATTCAAAGCGAGTTCCGCAAGCCACAATCCCTTGGGCCATAGAGTATTCGCAAATGCGCCGCCGTCATGTTCGACGGCAAAGGGAACGGCGGTTTGGAAACGGGAGGAGTTTCCGGAAGTAACATCAGTCACCCTGATGATTCCGCCCAGAACGTCACCGGCGCTTCCCGAAAGCTCACGACGGTCAACGGCGAGAACCAGCCTGACCTCGGCTCCCGCCGGGAGCTCAACCTCGAAGGGCTGCTCGGCAAGATTCTGCCGCCATCCGTCCGACGATGCTCCGTCGCGGTACTTCACAGCGGGAAGAAAAGCGGCGTGCGGACCGTTTGCTTCATGGAAGGAGACGCGCGCCCGACGAACCGATTTAGTTTCATTGCGCACGGAAAGCACCGCGCTGCAGCCGTTGGTGCCGAGACTGATGCCGGTGGCGGGGACGACCTTGAACGCTCCGAACCAATTGACCGATTTAACCGCATTGATGGCGACGACCGCACCATTGCCGGCGGTCGGTTTTTTGGGAAATACACCGAGCTTTGGTTCCTGCGCATCGCTACCGTAAACGTAATTCACATCCGACCACTGGCAGTCCAGTCCGTCGAAATATCCAGATGTTGTGAGATCGGCCGCCCCCCCATCGGTTGAGATGCCGATGTAATTTACCGGGCGAGTGTTGCCGTGGGTCGAGTGGATGCTGGCGCGCATCGCTTCCGGAACGCCGCAGATGGTGGTGCTGAAGCTGTTGGTGGCATAACAGAGATAGATGCCGTTTGCCCGCGCATGGGTGAAGGTGCTTAGCGCCGGATTGCCGCGCACCCATAGCTTCATGCCGTTTTCCACCACCGCCGCGGACATATCGTCGGCTTTCGCGTCGAACTGCTCGGTCCGCAGAAAGGCGGCCTGATCATAATACCCGACGCTGCCGACCGGCCACTGCGCAAAAAGGACATCGGCATTCTCGATTGGACTGACCGGAAAAAACAGGGCGTTCCAACCTTTTTTCAGCTGTATCTCGTGCGTCATGGTCACATTACCGCCCGTCACGCGCACCGCTCCCAGCGCAAAGGCACACATCATCAATATCGTAATGGCTCTTCTCATTCGATTCGCTCCTTCCAATAGGAAATCTCGTCGGCATTCAGACCATACTCGGGTTTTGACAATATGTACGCCCAGCTCTCTTTCAAAGCGGATTTCTTGCTGAAGAACGCTTCATCCTTCAGCAAGCCCGCCGCGTGCCGCGCCGCCTGTATTCTGAGCTCGCCGCAAAGTCTCCTTCGAACCGCATGCAACCGTCCCGGCAGTTCCGGCCGCCGCAGCCTTGCGAGGATGCGCCGCCGTTCGGATGCGGGGAAAACGGACAACGGCAGATCGCGGCTCTCTCCGCCGGCAAATTCGAACTGAACCGTACCGGCGGGTGAAATCCGCACCGGAACGGCGCTTATCGCATTTCCGGCAAGGTTGGTCCAAGCTGACACTGCAGACACTGCTATCATTGCTGCGATCATCTATTGCTCCAATTCCAACTTGTAGAATCCGACGTTGCCTTTTTTCAAAAGATATATGGTTCTTACCGACCATTCCTCCATCGCATTGGCGACTCGCTCGGTGCGGGAGCCGAGTTCCGGCTTGAGGTAAAAGACATCTCTACCCCAGTTTTCGCTGCCCGGGGCGATGCTGTCGGTGAAGCGGACCGTATATGTGCGCCCCGGGTATGCCTCAAAGGAAATGGCTAGAAAATCTCCATAGCCGGCAATGGATTTCTGCTGTGCGCTTTTAAGAATTTTGAAGTAATCGCTCCCGTCAAAAGGATCGGTTCCGGCAAGATATTCCTGACGATTGGAAACTCCATCGCGGTCGTAATCATCATCAGGATCGTAAGGCGGGACGATATCGCGAAGAAACATTTCATACTCCTTCGTTTCCTCGTAGATGTCGGATATTCCGTTGCCGTTGGCATCGGACGAAAGCATTATGCGCACGACAGCGTGCGACCCCGGAGTGCCGACGACGGAATCGGGCGCGGACAGAAAGCCGGTATAGACGTTTCCGTCGGAATCGGAGATGTTTACGGACATCGCGTCTCCGGCGTTGGCGTAACCGGCGCATGGTGCCGAGGCGATCGGGATCTCAAGCCGAAAATTCCAGGCCGATAGCGCATTGGGGGAAAATATGCTGTTTTTGGCCAGCAGGGTTCCGTCGGCGGCGTATGCACAGATTGTCATACCGCTTTCAGAGCCGAAGGCGGCATTGTTGTAATCCACGATGCGCCCGGTCAAAATGAACGGGAAAAGCACCTGAACAGGATCGGCCCTGAGCGGCGGCATGGTGAAAAACGGAACAAGAAACCATGCGAATAGAAAATATTTAGCCATGACCCCTCCATCTTTATCGGGACTTACCCAAAGGAACGAAAGATTCTACCGCACAATAAAAATGGGAACAAGCGTTTTTTTCTCATATTGGGTCTTGATGCAGGTGTGATCTTATCCTGTTCCGCAGGCTCGCGCGCCTTCCACCCGAAGGCATTTTATCCGTACCCGTCATTTGAATAACGCGAAACGGTGCATAAAACGGCGAGCCGGATAGTGCCGCCCTTAACTGTAAAAGGCGGTGAAACAACGATAAACGCATGTTCTCTCTATTTTATTGTCATCTTGTCGATATCCGGCATCTTCGCCCACGGATTGAAGAGCCGCACTTCATGTGCGCCTGAGGAAAATTCAAACTCGCAGACCTTTGTTGAAAAACTGCCTCCGGTATCTTCGACTTCGATTTTTATCGGCTCGCCGCAATCAATGCTCAAATACATCGTCATCGGTCCGCAAGCGGCGTACCGGAACTCGACCCGACGCTTCCCCGGTTTGGAAAAATGCACATTCTTCCAGATCAGATCATTGGTCGCCCGCCCCCCGAGATTCAGTACCGCAATACCCCCCGATGCTCCAGCTGCCGGAGCGTAATACGCACGGCACTGAACATTGCAGCTGTTCGTCGAACCATACGACGATTCGTCAATTTCGCTGTAGTCGGTCAGATACGCCGTCTCCGCCTCGTAAATGCTGCGGTCCACCCGGCGCTCGGCGTCAAACAGATAGAACCTTGCCGCGTGCGGCGGAACCGACACCGTCGTCTCCCCGCTGAAAACCCCGACGTCGGCGCGCCGGACGAGATCGAAAACCGCTATCTCTCCTGCTAAATCGAAGTTGGCGGCACATACTCGAAAATCATGCCGACTGTCCTTCGCATTGTAAAGTGCTACGTAACGTGATGTGCCGAAACGCGTTTCCGCATCTTTGACAAGCTGGTACGCCTCCCCGTCCCGAGCAACCACATACCCCTGCAAACCGAGATGATCCTGATTCATTCCAATCAGATAGGGATTGGTCACAAGTCTGTAGGTCGTGCTTGGCATAACCCTCACATCACACCCCAAAACAAGCGGCGAAGACAGCATGCACCACATGCCGAAGTGAGCGGCCTCCTCATCGTACGTCAGCCCCTTGTCGCCGCTGTCGCCAAACGCCGACTTGAGCCTGCCCTTGTACTGGCCGACCTCGAGCATGTCCAGATCATTGAAGTGTCCCGGTGAAGCATAGGCGCTCAAGTACAAATTCTCCGCAATAATGTCGCGGATTGACGTCCAGCTTGCCCGAATGTCCCGCGTCGTTCTCCACGATCCGGCGATATCTGCTGCCCATGTGCCAGGGAACGCCCAACGGCAGATATTGAACCGAACGTCGCGCCTGCCCGTGGCCTTTATCGCATCGGCAATTTCAGTATAGCGCGCCTTCTCCTCGAGAAAGAGATGCAACGCACCGCAGTAATCCACCTTGATGAAATCGAATCCCAGCTCGTTGAAAAACAATCCGCAGTCCGCCGCATCATGTCCGTACAAACCCGCACCCACGCCCGACCTGTCCCCGCCGTAGCTTGCGCAGGTGTTTCTTCCGGCATCGGAATACGTTCCCGCCTTCATGCCGAGCGCGTGAATGCCGTCGACCATCCCTTTCATCCCGTTCGGAAACCGCACGGGATTGAATCTGAGCTTTCCATCGGAAGCATGCCCGTTGAAAAATCCGTCGTCGACGTTCACGTAAACATACCCGGCGGATTTAAGTCCGTTCGTCGCCATCACCTGGGCGACGCCGACAATAATCTCTTCGGAGATGTGTTCGGCAAACGTATTCCAGCTCGACCATCCCATGAGAGGCGTCTTGGGATTCGCCGCCTCCACGGGACGGGCACGTTCAAGAAGACGCTGAGCCCGCGATTTCACCGCTTCCTTTTGATCCGGATCGACACGGCAGAGATTGACGAACGCGCTGCGTCCGTCTTCGGAAATTCTGATACGGTCGTTGCATTTTTCACACTGGAAAAAAGTGACGGCCGTTGCGAGCAATGTCACGTCACGGCTCCAGGTTGACACTTTGTTCTTGATGGTTGTTAGATTTACTTGGAACATTGATGTACGTCCTTCATGTCTACCCTCTTTCTTCTTTGAATTCAAGAAGAAAGTGTTAACCTATCATAAAGCCGCGGTTATAGCAACAATACCAAACGCCACAAGTGTACCAAAACGGCCAGCCTTTCCTCGATATTTCCCGCTTGCATTAACAGATACATATTTCCCATCGGTCCTTGCTTCTAATTTTATCCACATCCTCTCGGATGTAAACTTGTCCTCAACCATCTGATTCCTCCTAACTGGCTCATTGGAGACTTATACTCCAGATGTTGTATCATGTCCTGCGTACCATAAAGGGAGGGGCGGGCATTGCCCGCGCCTCCCCCGTATCGATTGATTTTGAGCTTGAAAATTATTTGGCCGGGAAAACGCCCATCCCCTTCTCAGCACCTGCAAGCGGTGTCGTGTAGGCGACCTTCTCCTTGACCTCTGTCACCGTGACCGTGCCCAGCTTCTTCATGTCATGATCAAGCACCTCTCCGGTATCCTCGTCTACCACCTCTTCGACTTTTCCGATGTCAAACTTCATCCCGGGGGCTACGCCTTCACGCGAACCACGATTGATGATAAGCCGGCCAGCCTTGACCAAGGCGACCGAACCCTCCCACGGAATCGACCCAAGCTGCGAAATGATATATTCGACCGCCTGATTTATCGCATCTTGCGTGGCAAGCCCCATGTTATCTTTATCAAAGCCGCCAAGATCACCGGTCAATCCTCCAAGCGCCGAACCATGATAGCCAAGTTTCAAACCGCGCTTTCCGCTCTTACCAACAACGCTTTTCGACCCCTTGACCTGACCGGTGGTGGAATCAACAACATAGACCGTCACATTGATTTCGGCACTGCCCGCATTCCCGCCTATTCTGATTCCTTTAAAGCCGATACCGCCGCCACCGCCTTTTGTCTCCTGAACATGGGTAATTGCACCTTTGACCAGCAATTGGGCGGGGGACATGCGCCCGGTCTTCGGAGCTTTTTTCCCGCTTGCCACCCGGCCGGTCGCCGCCAAATCCTGTTCGGCAATGGCAGCCCCGCGCATATCGGCCTCACCGAGCACGATAAATCTGCCGCTCTGAACCAGCTGATCGGTAAGAATGGTGCCCCATGCGTCTCCCAGATTTCATCTACCGGTCCAATTTGCTTTATTTTCAAACTTGTTGACCATAACGGTGTAGCGGAGATTTCCGCTCGCGGCAAAAGAGCAAATCGCCATAGCCGCCATTGCTGCGAAAACAACAATCTTTTTCATAATCACTCCTTAATTTAAACAATCACTATAAAAAGTGTACCCCTTATCACCGTGAAAGGCAATACCAAACTGACTTCCGGGATAATCGGGATGAGAAAGGCCGAAGGGTGAGCTGCTACCATCACGCCCAAAGGCAACGGTCCGCGAGCCGGAAGGATAAAAATGAGATTACGGTGCGGATGAACTGAATCTAATAAGCCGGCTAGTGCTTTCTGTAACCGCCGGCGCGTGGTTTGGACTCGCGAAATATCTCCTTGCTCGGAATGCAAACCACACAACCCTTGCCAAAAGCCTTTTCGCAATCTGAAATAAACGCCTCGCACGGATCAACACAGAAATCACCCGAAGCGCGAACTACCGTTTTGCGGCCGTCAGGATAAAGCAGGCATATCAGCAGACTCGTCTTCCCCGGAAACGCGCTGGCTATTTTGGCGAGCAGCTCCGGCTTTTCTCCCTCGCTCTTAGCCGGCAGCGCCACCACCACTTGAGAAGTGAAAAGCCTCGGCACTTCACCGAGCGGATAAAGTTCCTTCGCTATCACCTTGGCCTGACTGTCATCCTCGCGCCGACTCAATGTACCGCACACCATCAACGGCGTATCGGGAACGCACGAAGGCGAATATTTGGCATAAGTATCGGAAAAGACCAGCACGTCAACCGTCGCATCGCCGTCGGTGAGCGTCAATGTCGCCCAATTCTGATTCACCTCTTCTCCCGTCTTCTCGTTGACGAACCGGCGGACACGAGGTATCACCGACTCGACCAAACCCGCAATGCGCACATTCGACGACGCGCCGCACTTCACTCCTCCGGCTTTCGCGACGGGGAACGTCTGCCAAGTTTCGATTATTTTCGCATACCGGTCAAGCGGATGCCCACTGAGAAAGATCCCAAGAAATTCGCGCTCGAAATTCAGGCGATCCTTGTCGGACCACATCGGCAGCTCCGTCAGCTCCTCGACCGAACCGATCGTATCGCCTCCCAGCATATCAAAGAGATTGCCCTGTCCGGACGCCTTCTCCTTGCGCTTTTCCGCCGCGCACGACAGCGCCCATTCCATGTTGCCGAGCAGCTTGGCGCGATGATGTCCGAAACAATCCAATGCACCGCTCTTTATCAGAGCTTCGAGCGAACGCTTTCCAGCAATCGATTGGGGCAGACGCTCGATAAACTCGGTAAACGACGCGTAAGGTCCGTTGGCTTCACGCTCCCCGACGATCGCCTCCGCCACCGGAACTCCGACATTCTTGATTCCCGCCAGTCCGTAGAGAATCCCGCCGTCAACCGGGGAGAAACGAACCTGACTGCGATTGACGTCGGGGGAGAGAATCTTCAGACCCATCGCCGCCGATTCGGAGACGAACCACGGCAGCTTTTCAAAGTTGCCGATTTCCGACGAAATCTGCGCACACATGAATTCCGCCGGGTAATGCGCTTTTAGATAGCCGGTCTGATAGGCGATATACGCATAGCAGACCGCATGCGATTTGTTGAATGCGTATGAGGCGAAGTTGCGCCAATCGTCCCAAATCTTTGAAATCAGCTTTTTGGCCGCCTCTTCGGTTGCACACTGCGGAGCTGCCATGAATTCCGCATTCGCCAGACACCCCGCTTCAAACTGAACCTTCAGTTTTTCCATGGTATCCAGCTGCTTCTTGCCCATCGCCTTGCGCAAGGTGTCGGATTGACCGCCGGTGAATCCTCCGAGCAGTCGCGACAGCAACATCACCTGCTCCTGATACACGCAGATTCCGTAGGTGTTCTTCAGGTACTTGGCCATCATCGGATGATCGTACGAAACCTTTTCCCTGCCGTGCTTGCGGTCGATGAACTGCGGAATGTATTGCATCGGTCCGGGACGGTAGAGCGCATTCATCGCCACCAGGTCTTCAAGCTGCGTGGGTTTGAGTTCGCTCAGATATTTCTTCATCCCGTCCGATTCGAACTGGAATATGCCCGTGGTGTCGCCCCGCGAAAACAGCTCGTATGCCTTCGCATCATCAATTGGAATCGCGTCGATGTCGATGTCGATCCCGTGCCGGTGTTTGACGTTCGCCAGACACTCCTTGAGCACCGTCAGCGTCTTCAACCCGAGAAAGTCCATCTTCAGCAACCCGATCGGCTCGACATGGTGTCCGTCGTATTGCGTAGTCATCAGCGATTCGTCCGCCGTGTTCATCACGGGAATCGTTTCCATCAGCGGATCGCGGCTGATGATCACGCCGCATGCGTGCACCCCCGGCTGGCGCAGCGATCCGTCAAGTTTTCTGGCAAGCGCCAGTATCTTCCGTATCTTCGGATCCCTGCTCTCGGTCTGCGCCTTCAGTTCCGGCGACTCGTCGACCGCCTTGTCGAAAGTTATTTTCGGTTTGTTCGGCACCATGCCGGCGAGACGGTTCGAATCGGGAATGGGAAGATCCATCACGCGAGAGACATCGCGGATGGCGCTTTTGGGCGCCATCTGTCCGAAGGTCACGATATGGGCGACATGATCGACTCCGTACTTTTCCGTGACCCACTCGAGCACCCGCTGACGGCCGTCGTCGTCAAAGTCCACATCGATATCGGGCATTGAGATGCGGTCGGGATTCAGAAAGCGTTCAAACAGCAGATCGTACTGCAGAGGATTGACGTTGGTGATTTTCAGGCAGTACGCCACCACGCTGCCCGCCGCGCTGCCGCGTCCGGGACCGACGAGAACTCCCATCGAACGGGCGGCGGCGATATAGTCGCTCACGATCAAAAAGTAACCAGGAAAGCCCATCTTTTTGATGGTGTCGAGCTCGAAGCGGATACGCTCGCTGGCACTTTCGCTTATTCCATCCGGCCAGCGTTCCCGCGCACCCTCCCAGGTCAGATGCTCAAGATAGTCCGACTCGAATTTGATGCGCGCCAGTTTTTCCAGTCCCTGCTTGGCAAGCCGCTCAAACCTATCGCCGAACTCTTCGCGAAGCCTCTCTTCGGTGAATTTCTCCACGTACTCCTCTTCGCTGCCGAAGGATGACGGAATCGGAAACACCGGAAGAATCGGATCGCTGTTCAATTCGTAGCATTCCACCTTCTCCGCTATCTCCAGCGTGTTGCGCAGCTGCTCTTCACAATCCGGAAGGGCCGCGAGCATCTCGTCGTACGACTTGAACCACTCCTGGCGGGTGTAGCGCAGACGTTTCTCGTCGGTGTATTTTTTCCCGGAGTTGATGCACAGCAGAATGTCGTGGGCATCGGCATCTTCCGCATTGAGAAAGTGGACGTCGTTGGTGGCAATCACCTTGATCCCCAGCTTCGCGCCGATTTCAAGTATCGCGCGGTTGGCCTTCTCTTCCAGTTCGTGCACCGGCGGCTCGTCGCGGTAGGAACGATACGACGGATCCTCCGCTTTGTGCCTCATGATCTCAAGATAAAAATCGTCACCGAAAAGATTCTTGAACCAAAGCGCGGATTTCTCCGCCGCTTCGATATCGCCCCTCAAAATATGCTGCGGGATTTCTCCTGCGATGCATGCCGATGAACATATCAGACCCTCATGGTATTTTTCGAGAAGTTGGTGATCGATGCGCGATGTGTAATAGAATCCCTCAGTGTGGGCGATGGAAATAAGCTTGAGCAGATTCTTGTAGCCAATCCTGTTTTTGGCCAGAAGAATCAGGTGCTGCCCCGAACGCGACGTCCTGTTTTCGTGCGGCTCGGTTGCGACGTACGCCTCGCAGCCCAATATGGGCTTGATC
>JAZQGX010000304.1:0-7932 GCA_045540275.1 Kiritimatiellia bacterium
GGTCGCGTCCGCCGCACAGTACATGCAGACGATCTTCCGCGTGCAAAGCCCCGGCGACCTCGGCGGCAAGATGAAGACTGACTGCTACGCCTTCGACTTCGCGCCTGACCGTGCGTTGAAGGTGCTGGCCGAGACGGCTCAGGTCTCGTGCCGCGTGTCGAAGAACGACACGACCGAATCGAACGGACGCCGCATCCTCGGCGAGTTCCTGAACTACTGTCCCGTCATATCCATCTCCGGCACGAAGATGGAGGCGCACGATGTCAAGAAGATGATGGCCTCGATCAAGCACATCTTCGTGATGAAGACCATCCGCAACGGCTTTGACGACACGTCCCTCTACTCCAACCGCCTCCTTGAGCTGACGGACATCGACCTGAAGAAGTTCGAGGATTTGCGGAAGATCGTCGGATCGTCCAAGCAGACGAAGATGGCCGACACCGTCTATGTCAACGAACAGGATTTTGCCGAAGAGGAACATGAATCGGTAGGGCGGTCGCCCCGCGACCGCCGAGAACTTTCCGAAGAGGAACGCGCCGCGCGCGAAGAGATGAAGCGCCGCCGTGCGGAGAAGAAAAACGCAATCCTCATCCTCCGCGCAATCTCGATCCGCATGCCGCTTCTCATCTACGGCGCGGACGTGCCGATTGAAAAGGTCATTTCGATCAAAGAGTTCCCGACCCTTGTGGACGACGAGTCGTGGGCCGAGTTCATGCCGCAGGGCGTCACGAAGACGATCTTCAAGAAGTTTGTGGAATACTACGACGCGGACGTGTTCGCGGAGGCGGGGACCCAGATACGAAAGCTTGCCAAGAGCGCGGACAAGCTACCGCCCACGCGCCGTGTCCAGCAGATCGCGCGGATATTCAGCTACTTCAAGAACCCTGACAAGGAAACGGTCCTCACGCCCTGGCGCGTCGTGAACATGCACCTCGCCGACACCATCGGCGGCTGGTGCTTCTACGACGAGTCATACGAAAAGCCCATTGATGAGCCGCACTTGGTAGGGTCACGCGTCTCGCGTGACCGCCCGCCGCTCTTCACCATCCCCGACGCAAAGATCCTCGAAATCAATTCCAAATCCGGTCTCTATCCGCTCTACGTGGCTTACTCGCTCTACCGCCGCAAACTTGGTGACGTGCCGGAAGACGCAGTGACTCCGGCGGCGCTTGCGAAACTCTGGCGCGAGGTGGTAGCGCGTTCGCTCTTCGTCGTGTGTAAAACGCCCATGGCGCGGGCGATCACGCGGCGTACGCTCGTCGGCTATGACGACAAGGCGACGGTCAACGCGCAGTACATCAAGAACCTCGTGGAAATGCTCAAGAACGAACCCAAGAAATTCTACAATAAGGTCTGTGGCGGCAACGCCTGGAACAACAAGGAGTTTGCAATGAAGATGCTCAAGTTTGATGCAGTAGTTGGCAACCCGCCGTATCAGTTGAAAGGAGCAAATGATGGAGATAGAGATAATCCCATTTATCATTTGTTCTTAGATGCCGCCTTTTTGCTTTCTCCTCGTGTCACGCTCATTACACCTGGACGTTTTCTTTTTGATGCTGGCCAGACGCCCAAGGCATGGAATCACAAAGTGCTTAATGATTCACACATCAAAGTAGTCCATTATTGGCAAAAGTCAAACGATGTGTTTCCCAATGTTGATATCAAGGGTGGCGTTGCTATAACGTATCGAGATGAAAGTGCAGACTTTGGAAAGATCGGTGTGTTTTCGTCTTTCGTAGAGTTGAATTCGATTTTGCGCAAAGTGATTGCGAAGGAGACGGACAACCCGATGTTCGACTCAATCGTTTCGTCACAGGGCATTTTCCGATTCTCCGCAAAATTTCTTACTGCCAATCCGAAGATTGCCGGCGAGTTAACAAGTAAAGGAACGGGTACTAAAATAGTCTCCAAGGAATTTGAGACGATGCCGAAGGTGTTCCTTGAAAAACGCCCAGCTAAGGGTAGCTACATTGAATTGATCGGACGGCTTAATGGTGAACGAGTCTCACGTTTTATCCGGTACGATTGGCTTGAAGAGTCCGAATATCTCGACTGTTATAAGGTGTTTGTTCCCGAAGCAAATGGAACGGGAGCGATAGGAGAAGTTCTTAGTACGCCGTTAATCGGCGAGCCGTTAATCGGCTCGACCGACACTTTTATAAGTGTCGGTCGGGTTTCCGCCTCGCAAGAGGCGGGAAACTGCATGAAATACATCAAAACGAAGTTTGCCCGTACGATGCTCGGGATTCTCAAGGCTACGCAACATAACACAAAAGCGACTTGGCGTTATGTTCCGCTGCCAGACTTTACTTCAAAATCTGACATCGACTGGTCTTGTCCAATTCCGAAGATTGACAAGCAGCTCTATGACAAATACGGTCTCACGAAGTCCGAGCGTACCTTCATCGAATCCATGATCAAGCCGATGGAGTGAGGTGAACGGAAGGTTATTATGAACAGGATTACTTTCTAAGAAGGAACTGTGCTATGAATACGGAATTAGGGCAATTAAGGAAAAAACAAATTACGGGCATTGCCTTTTGTATTGTATGTATATCGGTTGTTTGTGGCGTGTTATGGTTGTTATCGCACATACTGCAGAAGGATGTTCTCAATAACGAATATTGTTTCGTTGGGTTTGTGGCTGTTGTCATTATTTTTGTTCTCGCGATGTTGGCGCTTTTGTTTTTCCCTAACGGTTTTTTGTCATTGATTACACGTTTGGCAGATAAAAAGATCGAAGATCATACGGGTTGTCAGAATGTTATTGCTGAGTTGGGGCAAAATGAATCTACTATCCGTGCTGTAATGAGTAAAGTCGAGTCTCCGTCAAAAGCAGCATGTAGTGATAAAGGTGTTACTCGATTGCTGAAATACATGCAGCAGGTAGACGAAACAGTAGTAACCCCAAAAGACTTTTTCAAGAAAGCCAAGCAAAACGACTTTGCTAGAAAGTATTTGAATGATATTTCAGTCTTGATATCGAACCCCAAAACTGATGAAGAATCCGCATTGTGTTTGCGACTTCTTTATGCTTTCGTCTATGATTGTGCTGACAATCACTTAGCTTCAAAGGAGGATTCTAAAGCGAAGATTGAAAATATGCGATTGCTATTATCGAAACTTTCAGTGCTAAGTGGGGGCAAAGTTAATGTATCTATGTTATATGTTTTGATATTTGGCATAATACGTAATGCATTTAAACAGGAAGACTATAAATCGGTTGTTGAGGCTTATGATTTGACTCAAGGGTCGTATTTGCCGACGGCTGAAATACGCTCTGTATTGATGTCATATATGTATGAAATGGTAGGTGTCGCAAAGCTATATCTTAAAGATAAGAATGCAATCCCATATCTTAAGCTGGCTCTTACTTGTAATCCTCAAAATTTGACGGCGGCATTTCGCTTGGCGGATTATTATTTTTATAGGTATGATTATGTTAAGGCTTATGAATATGCAGGGCTTAGTTTTGCTTTGCTGCCAGATAAAGGGTTTAGCGAAGAAGAATTAGATAATATAGATGATGCGCTGTCGACGGTGTTGTATATGAGTGCTTTTGCACTAGGAAAGTTGGATGAGGCATATTTAACAGTCTCGAAGATAGACGAAAGACTTGGGGATGATGCATCCATAAAGGGGAATCGGGCATATTTAGCTTTTAAGTGTGGGAAGTATGATGAGGCGGAACAATGTGTCAATCAGGCGTTGGAATTGGATCCTAACAAGGGATCGGTTTTGAATGTTAGGGGCATGTTGTTTTTGAGAAAGGGGATGTATTCAAAGGCTGCGAAAGCGTTTATGGATGCAATCAAATATTTCAAGCCGAGCAGGGACAATTCTCTGGAGCGATTTTTTTATGGTGAGATTTGTAATAATTGTGCGGTAGCACTGTGTAAAAATTCTGAACAAGAAAAGGCCAGAGAATGGTTTGATAAGGCGATAGCAGTTTGTTATCCGGATGTGTCGGTTGATGTGATGGATGCTTTGCCTCCCATTTCATGTCCAGACATGACAAAGTAGCGCGCGGCAGTTGATTGCAATTCCCTCGGCGTTAATATTATAAGGACGGATGATGTAACCAATTTAAAAGGAGTTGGCGAGAGCATGAGCGAGAAATATACTTTTCCTGTCTATGATTTGACTCCGACTGATGAAGCGGAGGGGGTTGAGTGTTACACTTACATGCTTGATGAAGCGTTGAAGAGGGAAACGGTTACGAATATTGCGATTGCGGGGCGGTATGGATCGGGAAAGAGTTCGTTTCTAAATACATTCTTCAAGTCGCGAAAGAACGAGAAAGCTTTGCCCAAGAAAGAAAAAAAGTTACGCGACAAAGAAAAGGTCTTACGAATATCGATGGCCGCTTTTCTTGAAAAAGAAGGCGAGCAGGAGATGAACGAGTCGAGAGAGCGGCTGCTTGAGATTAGCATTCTTCAGCAAATGTTCTATCATGTGACGCAGGATGAGTTGCCGTTTTCCCGGTTTCGGCGTTTGACACGGTTTGGATGGGGAAAATGGTTGTTGATGCAGTTATATTTGCTACTGGTGATGGCGACAGTAATCTGCTTGGTTCAACCATCGTCAATGCTTCAGCATTTCCCGAAAGCGGTTATTGCGGATTGGTGTGATATGGCCTATGTGGATTGGCGCAATTTAGTGTATTTGGCGGGAGTGGGATTGCTGTTGATCGTTGGGTCGATAGGTGTCTTTCAGGTGTTGCGTTTTTATAAGAAGATCAAGCATTGTAACTTAAACTTCCAGAACATTGAGCTTGAAATCGAGAAGGAAGATGAAACGTCTGTGTTCAATCGATATATGGACGAAGTTGTGTATTTCTTCGAAGAAACAAAATATACGATTGTTGTGTTTGAGGATATTGATCGGTTTAAAGATGTTAAGATATTCGCAAAATTGCGTGAACTGAATCTTATTCTGAATAGTGCTAAACAAATTAAGCAGAAACCGATTCGCTTTTTATATGCGCTCCGAGATAATGTGTTTACTGGGACGGAGCGCGTAAAGTTCTTTGATTTTATTCTTCCCATAGTCCCGGTCGTTGATTCAAAGTCTTCTGCAGCAAAATTTAAGAAGATGCTTACGGAGTATGTTGGCGAGGACAAAATCGCTGAATATGAAGACATGATACATGCCTTATCGCCTTATATTTCGGATATGCGCTTAATGAATAATATTGTAAATGAGTTTGCCGCGTATCGTGAGATGATCTCAACACAAGGGCATGGGTTGCGGTTCTTGGGGATGGTAATTTTCAAGAATTTCTTCCCTGCTGAGTTTGCGAAACTCTACGAGCGAACCGACTCCCTTTTAACGAGAATATTGGCACGAAAGAAGGCAATTATTAATGAGAAAGTTGCGGAATTCGACTCCGAGATGAAAAAAATAAAGGCGATAATTGCGGAGTCTGAGAACGAGAAACTAAGGAATGTTTTAGAACTACAATCACTTTATGTGGCGCGGTGCGTGGGTGATGCTCTTCCTGAACATGCGAATATGATTGAGTGGAAGGGGCAGACTAAAATAAAATTGTCGGAGTTATTCGCAGCGCCTGAGCTTTTTGATTCGCTGTATGGAAAAGATTTTATCATCACCTTTGTAAGATGCGTTTATTATGATAGATGGGGGAATCAGACGCAAACATGTAAATGGACCGATGTTTATCCTAAAGCAAAAAAACAATTAGGAGAGTACAAAGATCGCGTCAGGGCGATAGAAGACAAAGCGGAGTGGAAACGCGAAGAATATAATCGCCGTCTCGTAGAATTAGAGGATGAGAAGAATGCTCTTTGCCGATTGACACTTGCAGCCTTACTTGAGAAAGGGTGGTTCAGAGAGGATGATGTTAAGGAGGCGTTAAAGGGGACTTATTCATTACCCAACGTTGAAGGTGAGAAGGTGCCAGAAATAGTCATTAAGAAGGAAACAGTTTTATTATTGTATCAGTTATTCTATGGTGGTTATGTTGGCGAGAATTACGAACATTTCATTTCTGTGTTTAAGACGGGCGACATGACGAGAGGGGATAACGATTTCGAGACGGCTGTGTTAGAGAATGTGGAACATCAATTTGATTATGCGCTTGATAATCCGAAGGCGGTGGCGAATCATTTAGGGGTTGGAATGTTCACAAAGCCTGCCGTGCGAAACCTTTCGTTGATTGAAACAATGATTAGGGCGAAAGATCAATTCAAAGATAAACTTGAAGCGTTTGCCTCTCAGTTTATTAAGAACACTACCGATAACCAACGATTTGCAATTGAGTTGATGTTGCGGGTGTATGCCGATGATGATGGTGCAGCTAAGTTCGTTGGATTCTATGTTGAACATTGGAATACTTGTTTAGATGATTTGTTTAAGGACGGGAACTTGACAGAAGATGCAAAGGCTAAATTGGCGGAAGCTAGTTTAAGATGGATAAAATCCTCGCAAGTGAAGTTGCCTGCTGCAGCCGGTATTTATATTGCGAAAGCCAAGCATCCTTGTGAAATGTTTAAGGGTGCGGGATATGATCCAGAGGCCATGGCTAAACTGTTGAATGGGGTTAATGTGCTTTTGGAAAACTGCGTGTTTGAGTCTGATGAAGAGAAGAAGTATGTGGAGGCGGTGAGACGCTCTGGTTGCTATTCGTATGAGAATGGAATGCTTGAACGCCTTATGGTGGCGAGTGGTGTTGATGTGTCCAATTTCAAGCAGGCGCCAATGACATGTATTCGAAATAGTGGCTTGTCGGATGTTGTCAAAGATGTAGAGGAAAACTTTGGGTATTTTGTAGAGACGTTTTATGTCGGGGAGAATGTTGGAAAAGAAGATGAGCCGAAAGTTGTTATTGACGTGGCGAATGCCAGGGCTCTTGAGGTCAAAGATAGAGAAGTGTTTGTCAGGGGGCAAAAACTGTTAATCGAAGATTTGTCGTTGGTCAAAGGTGATGATCTGGCGAAACGTTTGTTGCTGGCGAATATGATTGTTCCTTCGTGGAAGAATGTTGTGCATGCTGCAGAATGGTTTACATATGACGATGCATCGCAAAAATTCCTTGAGAAGAACAGGGAATCCCTTATGAAACAAGATTGGCAGTCTGTAAGAGAGAGTTTGCAAAAATGGATAGATTGGTTGATTAGCACAGAGACCATTCCTGCAGACGCATTAAGAGATGCATTGGAATTGTTCCCTGCGTCGATAAAGATTCAGGAATTAACTAAGGTGGACATCCCTGCAGAAAGGATACGCGTTGCAACAACATGTGGTCGAATCAAATTCACGGCGGAATTGTATGAGCAACTTAAGAAAGCAGGTAAGGAAGGCCATATGGAGCTGGCGGAAGCGTTCCCGAGTGAGTTCATTCAAGCATGTAAGACCAATTCCTGGGAAATGCTTAATAAGGATCTGGTGCGAATCTTTACTGGTGATCGTTTTTCTGATAATCAGAAATGTGAGATGTTGAAAATGTATGAGGGATGCGAGTCTAAGGCTTCAGTCGCAGCGGCGGTGGCAACGTTCCTGACGAAGGTCAATTATAGGAAGTTTTCGACAACAGTGCTTGAAGGTGTTTTCCCGCATATTGTGCAGCCTGAATTACAAGTCTTGATCTTGATGAAGCTTGATCCAGATGCCGCAAAGATTAAAGATATGATTCCAAAAATGAAAGGCCCATACAATAACTTTTTAGATGAAAAGAGTCGCAAAGAATTGTCGTCTAATGCATTGAACAAATCATTTAAACGGTTTCTTGTTGGCAAAGGGTTGATTACAGATAAAAAAGTTGAGTGAAACAATGGCACGGCGCAAAGTAAATTCAGAAACCGAGAAGTCGATCCCCGAAATGGTGGATGATGTGACGCGCGAGGAAATGCGTCGGATGTACAAGGACGGCAAGCTGACCGCGTATGGCCGGCGCATGTCGAAGTTCTTGGA
>JAZQGX010000305.1:0-2566 GCA_045540275.1 Kiritimatiellia bacterium
TGGGGGATGCCAATTTCCAGAGTGGAGATGCAAACGTGGAAAATGGTTTAGGTTTGATTGGCGACGGGAATGTTGAACAGAGCATCGTTTCTGACGACCCTCAAGACTTTGAGAGCGAGCATACAAATCTTGAAACTTTTGGCGAACATGGCGCAGACGAAAATGGTGGGTCACACAGTGCTCAATTACAGGGAGATGTTTCAGAATCGGGAGAATCTGCTGGTGGCGAGAATGGTGGGGATTCAGATGTAGATCCTTCACAACCAGATGAAAGCGGTAATCAGCCAGAAGAAGCTAGTGATCAAAGTACAGAAAATAGTGATGCACGAGAGGGCGGTAGCGGGAAGTCACCCTCTTTTCGAGGCAATATGAAGCATCTTTATTGTCCACGATGTGGGCATGAATGGTATAGTCCCAATTGGGATAGTTATTGCCCAAAGTCAGGTTGTCTTGGAAGGCCTAAACCTATGTAAATAAGGAGAATGTTTATGTTTAACTACAATGATGAAGCCAGCATTTCAGATGTTGAAGGCATAGATGTGAATGCTGGAACAACCCAATCCACGAGTGCAATGGAGGATGGACTCATGACCAGTGGTGATGATAGTAGTTCTGTCGTTGAAATGGATGAAACACCTGTAATTGGTGATTCGGTAGAAGGTGCGTCACCTGTTGATGAAGGGGAAGTGACTATGTCGCCTGAACAACAAGCGTCAGTCCCTTCCCATGATGGTGAACAGACGCATACTATTAGCTTTGGTGCGAGATTGCAAAAAGAGTCTTTAGATGAAATTACAAGGCAGATGGATGCAGCAAAGTTCACAATGCAGCATTCGAGCAATGACGTTGATGTTTTGGACGCCATGAATCGCTACGAGCAACTTCGTAAGACAAAAAATGAAATGATAGAGCAGTCGGATCAATTCAAACAATGGAAAGAACATTCGTGCGATGGCATTAACTCGACTTTGGATTATTACCGAAAGGCTGGATTGAATATCCCAGACATCAGAATCTAAAAACGGGTGATACAGATGATTGAGTCTATGATGCTTCCGTTAGGAACAATCGCCATAGCACTGGCGCAACGGGCAAACACGCAAAAACAGCTTGCGTGGCAAAAGTCGCAGTTTGAGCAAAATCAGGCTTTTCAGCGTGAGAGTCAGCATTTGCAACGTCTGTTTCAAATGAAGTTGCAAGACATCAATCATGCACGGCAGATTAGACAACAAGTTGCTCAATATACACTTACAAATGCCTGGCCGCTAAGACTTCCACCAACAACAATAGCTGCCAACATTCTAAGCGAAGGTGGAGGCGATTCAGAAGTTCCGCTGAACTTGATTATCGCGCCTTCTTCTGGTGGATTGCAGCAAAACTTCAGCTATATTTGGGGGGATTTGGCTAGATTCATTCAGCAGCACTTCGCTTTTAACAGTCCGAATCCTGTGGTGACATTTCAAGGGGCATACAAGCCAAATTATGTCTCAAACCCCAACAACGACGTGCTGGCAATATATGAAGGCCTGAAGAGCGTGCCGACAATATTTATCGCGCCGTATTCAACAGGTAAAGATAGTGTTCTTGGCGTTACGATTGCCATGTGGGGAATTGGTGACACAGGGGCAAAGCCGACAATGACCCAGGCAACATGGGACATGGAAAAATTAATCAGAAAAATACTACGGGACGAAGCTAATGATTACCTCTCACGAATAAATGACGGAAGACTTGATCCGGGTGTGAATCCTAATATCGAGAAAAACATTGAGATATTCAAAAAGGAGCAAGCGTTGTTATCCAAGGGAAATTCGGAAGATGATATCGCATGCGTAGCAGGGATCTATAAGGGTCTCATAATGAATGACAATACCATTAGGCATCTGGGAGATGAGATTTTTCCACAGGTGGCATTATTTGCATCTGCGATGTGTGATTTATATTGGACTTTGGAGTATGGGCATGCACCTAGATTGCCGCAAATAATACAAACCTCTGGAATAGCTAACACCGCTTCCGTTCAAAGTTGTCTTGGACAGTATGCTGATGCATTGCTATCTGGACGTGAATGGATTTCGCCTAGGCACATGGTCAATCTGGCCGCCGATTTTCATTTGTTAGGCGCAGAGGCTACTGCCCGCCGTCTTATTTCCAATGATGCCTGTCTTGTGTGCAAAGATAATTTTGCTGGCGACATGGCATCAATGGCAATGTGTGAACGAACAGAAGACGTTGATACACTATTGCCGGATAACGCAAAAGCATTGTTGAGAAATTGGGGAAGAAATCAACACAAGTTTGGCGCTTTAGAATTAGGACTACTTAAAGGTGAGAACGTAATGAATAGTTCTAATTGCATTACTGCCGCGCAAGAGTGCTTTTCATTGGGACGGGATGAGCGTGCATTTGAACTTCTTAACATTGCAGCACGAAATGGCGATAGTGATGCGATGTGGATGATAGGGGCGTGTTTCTATCTTGGGCAGGGGGTAGAGAGGAATACAACACTTGCCAGATATTGGTGCGAAAAGTCTGCTTCGGAAGGCAATAAAAAAGGTGAAGAATA
>JAZQGX010000306.1:0-3777 GCA_045540275.1 Kiritimatiellia bacterium
GCAGACGCTTCTCGTCGATTTTGATCCAGACCGGATGTTCCGTCTCCAAGAGGCGCGTGCGCAGTATTACAACCTCAATACGGAAAAGAACGGGAACCGTGAATTGGAAAACCGCGTGGTGCGTGAACTGGAAGTGTCTCCGATTATCCTCTTCAACAAAGACAAGATACATCGCGTTCAGGCCACGGACGTGATGGCTGCCATCAGCCAGTATTCCAGCACGCGAGGCGTCGCTGAAGAGGTCGAAGAGATACCAGTGGATCGATCTATCCACGACGATCCAACGCTTGGCAAGTTCATCGACGGGTTGCCGGAACTCGGAAGCAAGGAGGGGCTGACAATCGCACCGCATACAGGCGACGAGACGGATGTCAACACTGGAACTGCGGAAGCCGGTGCTGATGAGAACGAGGGCAATGGCAACGGAAGCGAGTCGCCCGATTCCGCAACGGGCGATTCCGAGGAACAGAAGAAGCGCGACAGACGCATCAAGACGCTCCATTCCCTAATCGTCTTCTATTCGTTTCTCGTGCCGGAGCGCGTTCATTCGCTTGACGAAATCCTTCAGGTGATCGACAAGACCGAGAACAACAAGAGGATCGCGCGCCACCTTGGACTTTGGAAAGGACTCCTGGAGCGCTACAGAAACAAGGTCGGGTGGCAGACACTCCAAAAACTGGACTATAAGATACAAAACCTTGATCGTCTCGCCAACGAGACGCAGAACATCGACATTGGCAAGGAATACAATGGCACCCCGGAAGTGGTCAAAAAGGCCATTGTCGCGATGCGCAAGTTCGGACGGCTTGGAGAGGCGAAGATCGTCACGCCGCCGAACATCGCATACGACATGGTGAAGCAGATTCCCGCCGCAGAATTGAAGAAGCTGATAGAGTCTGGCGAGAAGATACTTGACCCAGCTTCCAAGATGGGCGAATTTGCAATCGCAATTGTGCGCCGTTGTGCGGAACCGGATATCAATCTCAAGCCAGAAGCATTGAAGGATGCGATATTGGCGATTCCGATGTGCGGTGTCACGTACGAGTTCACGCGCAAGGTGTATGAACTACTCGGGCTTGATGTCAAATGCATAGCCCAGCCGGAGAACATGACAAGCTATGACCTTCTCAAGGTGAAGAAGGCTGATGGCAAATCGCTTGACTATGAGCGCATCAAATCTCTGCTCACCCAGAACAAGAATTTCAACACGATTAAAATCGGCGATGAAGTCGCCGAAGGAGAACAAACCATGTGCAAGAAAATCGGCTTGATGATTTCGAATCCACCGTATCAGGAATTGGATGGCGGCGCACAAGTAAGCGCAATCCCCATTTATCCAATGTATGTTGGCGTTGGTTCGGAAACTTCTGAACGCTACTCTTCGTTCATCATGCCGGCAAGATGGTATGCTGGCGGTAAGGGCATAGATGAGTTCCGTGATGATATGTTGAATGATGAGCATATTGCCGAATTCCATGACTTTCCGATGACAGATGACTGCTTCCCTGGCGTCAATATCCGGGGAGGGCTATGCTTCTATTTGCGTGATTCCCGACATGATGGGAAGACCACTGCGACGAAGTATTATTCGCACCTTGATTCAAAGCATCCAACTGTTTCCGAGCGAAATCTCAAAGTGCGCGATTCAAACATCATGATCCGTTACGATCAAGGAGTCGCGATTCTCGAAAAGATATTTTCGTCTGAATCGGCTGAGTCGATGATTGCGCACGTTTCGGCGGCAAAGGCATTCGGACTCCGTACGTTTTTCATCAATGACGAACGGTTCCATTCTGGCAAATCGGGATTACTTCATCCAATTAAATGCTATGGCCGAGGAAGTTCTGTTGGCTATGTAGAAAAATGCGATGTCCCATCACATGAAGATTGGATCCCAAGATGGAAGGTGTTCATCCCAGAAGCAAATAACATTGGCACTGAATTGAATGACGATAATCAAAATGCCATTGTCGGAGGCCCAGGGACAATTTGCACCGAGACTTATCTTGTTGTCGGTGCCGAACTAAATCTGACAAGAGAATCCAGCAAAAGCCTTGCAAATTATCTTAAAACGCGATTTGCTAGATTCTTGGTAAGCTTGGCAAAGAGTAGTCAGCATGGGACGTCAAAGACTTTCCGCTTTGTCCCGTTGCAAGACTTTACGTCGTCCTCCGACATCAACTGGTCGAAGCCGATTCCCGAAATCGACGCGCAGCTCTACGCCAAGTATGGCCTCACCAAGTCCGAGCAGAAGTTCATCGAATCCATGATCAAGCCGATGGAGTGAAAAGGAGCATGATATGAATAAGCGTTATCAAGTTTTTGTTAGTTCGACCTTTACGGACTTGGCCGTGGAGCGTATGGAGGTTATTAAAGCACTGCTGGAACTGGATTGTATTCCATGCGGTATGGAGTATTTTCCTGCGGCAAGTGAAGATACTTGGCACTACATTTCTGATTTGATAAAGCAATGTGATTACTATATTGTAATTGTTGCTGGGCGTTACGGATCGTTGACCCCAGAAGGAATCAGCTTCACTCAAAAGGAGTATGAATGTGCCATAAAAAATGGAGTGCCCGCAATAGCATTCCTTTGCGCTGAGCCTGAAAAACTTCCCGTGAAGAATGTAGATACAGATCCAGAACGAAAGCAGAAGCTCGAAAAGTTTGTTGCGCTTCTCAAAACACATTTGTGCAAGGAATGGCACAATGCAGATGAATTAGGGGCTGTTGTAAGTAGAAGCGTCACGCAACTTATCAAGCGGACGCCGCGTACAGGCTGGGTTCCGGCTTCCTCTGTTAGGAGTGCTGAAGACGCAAATGAGTTCTTGGAATTAAACAAGAAGATAAAGGAACTTGAATCTAAATTGAGAGCGTATGAGGGAGTCTGCGCGGATGATACAAGTTCATTGTGTGATGGAGAAGACCTGTATGAGATCACATATACTTATGATGGTTGTCGAAAAACTGGCAGATATCGCCATAAGGAGGTGGTAAATACCAATCGAGGCACGACAAGACTCTCTTGGAATAAGATATTTTCAGCTATAGCACCTCGGATTACTCCTTTTGAGAGTGAGACAACTGTAAAAACATCGTTGAATAAGTTATTAGAAGCGGAACTTAGCGAAATCGGTGATGGACAATTGGAGGACGGAGAGTTTGTCTCAGGATTCAAAATATCGCCTTTTTCTTTTGATGCGATTAAGGTGCAGCTTCAAGCGTTAGGGTTGGTGATAATTAATAAGGAAATGCCAAGAAAAGACGAAGGGCAAAGTCATTGGGGCGAATATCGGAAAGAGGTAATTCGCTGGCGGCTCACAGATAAAGGCCGAAACCGGATGTATCAGATACTGGCACTTAGAAAAGCATAAGGCAAACACTTGAAGACAATTTTCAAATTCCCAAGGTCCAGAACAATGACAAGCATACTATACTGGTATGGGCATCGTCTGGAAAAGAAACTGGGTCTGACAATCAAGACCCACGAAGTTTTTCGTGAATTTGATACCCTGTTCAGAGAGTTTCTTATAGGGTAGAAAGGAAACAATAACCATGAAAAGAGACAATACAACAGATACAACCAATGCGACGCAAAAACCAACATGCGGCATCATTATGCCCATATCTGCGTGTACAAGCAATGGCATTGATTATTCGGCAGAACATTGGCAAAGTGTCAGGACATTCTTGGAAGATGCAATTAAAGAAGCGGGATGTGAACCAAGTCGGAGGCCAAGCGGTCTTAGGAAGACAAACTGGTAAGACAACTCCTTG
>JAZQGX010000307.1:0-4412 GCA_045540275.1 Kiritimatiellia bacterium
GTTATTCCCGCGCTACTTCACCTATGCCTTTTTCGGACTTCCATACCTCCTGTTTTCCCTATCCTTGACACCCTATTATCATCGTTTTTGACCGTGATCTCAAGGTTTTATGCTCCTTTTTCGTAGGTGAGATTATGCGAACACACTTCGCCATCCCAAGTGAACCAACACACCAGCGGCCATGAGGATGCCTTCACGCACATCAACTCACCACCTCCCAATGTCCACCTTTGTCGGATCCTTTGCGGATGAGGAATCCCTTTTTCTTGAGTCCCGTCAAAAGCCTCTCGGCCTGTCTCGTGGAGATTGAATAGGTCTCGGCAATCCGTGCAGCGGTCAATGTTCCGTCGAGACGCAACAGTTCCAAGAGATCTCGTTCGCGGGCGGAAAGTTTTACACCGACATTTACACCGACATTTACACCGACATTTCTGAGTTCATCGCCCTTGCCCTTGATAGCCTGCAGGATGCGTTCGAGCATGAAGTCGATGAACGATTCCGAATTGCCGAGGAGCGTTGAGCGTTGAATGGCAAGATAGTAGCCGCTCTGGTTTTCCCAGACGATATTCTCGATAGGTGCGGCGTAGAATGCGTTTCGCCACTTTCCAAGAATGGCAGTCTGCCAGTAGCGTCCCGTCCTGCCGTTTCCGTCGTTGAAAGGATGGATGAACTCGAACTCGTAATGAAACACGCAACTCTTCACGAGCGGGTGGGCACCGGATTCGTTCAGCCACTTGAAGAGATCCTTCATCAGTTTCGGAACCTGCTCCGCCGGCGGCCCCACGGAGATTGGCTCGCCCGCTCCGTTGAAGACGCCGACCTGTCCCGTTCGGAACGCGCCAGCGCCATCGACCAGCCCTCCCATCATCAACTTGTGGACTTTGAGCAGATCTTTCATCCTGTAAGGGTCGATGCTTTCCATTACCTCGTAAGCGGCAGCCGCGCACAAGACCTCGTCTATCTCCTTTTTCGGCGCGACAACTTTCTTACCTTCGAGAACCGCCGTGACCTGTTCCTCGGTAAGGGTGTTGCCCTCGATGGCGGTCGAACCGCGAATCGACTTGATGCGGTTCGTCTTGCGGAGCCGGACGCCTTTCACGCCGGAGATCTCGATATCGAACCTCTCCACGGCGGCGGAAATCTCGGCAATCAGATTCACCGCCTCCTCGCTCACCTTGTACGGCGGAATGTACTTCTCGGAACTCATTGCTCGTTCCCTCCTGTTTCTATCTTCCAATAAGGTTTTGCTGAATGCACAATCTCGACTTCAATCCCGTCTATTATAGCAAGACGTCTTGCTAGGCACTCTGCGAAGTACACTGATCGATGCTGGCCTCCAGTGCAGCCGAAAGCTACCTGTAGGTGATCGCGGCCATCCCGCTTGTATTGCTCTATTGATTGGCGGACAAGCGTCTCGGTCGCCTCAAGGAACGGCTCGACCGTCTCTGGAAAACGGGCGAAGAAGTCACAGACGGGCTTGTCACGCCCCGTATAGCCTCGTAGGTTTTCATCCCAGAAAGGATTAGGCATCGCCCGGCAGTCAAACACAAAGCCACCACCGTTGCCTGTCGCATCCTCCGGCAAGCCGCGCTTAAAGGCGAATGATACTATGGAGATGGTCATGTGAACCTTCTTCCTACAGGTTGTCCCTTTCTCGAATCCATATGCTTTTCTCATTATGGTGGAGGTGGGGGTCTGTCAAACGATGACGCGACCTGATGATTGCCCCCAATGTTTATGCGGGGGCGGACAATGACTGGAGATGTTTTCGATTGGTGTTTTCATGTTTTTTCGATGTCTCTGTTTTTCGGGTTTGCATATGCCTCAACCTATAGGTTGGGGTCACGGTTTGACGATTTGAGCTGTCGGACGGGGATAAGCATACCCCATGCTTGGGGTTGAAGCCCATGAGCTTATCATTTCGGGCCGTTTTCGGACGGGGTTGGCATACACCCTCAACCTATGGCATTTGGTAGTCATATCGCTGGTCTGCGTCAAATGCATTTCAGGCAACCTTGCGGATGTCAAAGGGGACCTTGACGTTCAGCACCAGGTGATAGGGCGCGATGGTGTTTGGAATCTTCTCAGCGTCGCGGCGAAGCGCAGCCGGGTCGTCCGCAAGGCGGAATCCGAACTCCTGCAACAGGAAGCTTTCGAGGCTCTTGAGCGCATCCGCTTCGTCCCGGACTTGTTCTCTGCCGAACTTCTCAAGCTGGCAGTCCACATAGTCCGCGTCAAACGAAACATGGGCAGATGCAATCCACCCGTTCCGCTCGCAAGACTTCTCCAGCCGCCTCTCGACGGCGATTTCGTAATCGGTCATTTTCTTCATGTCGTTCATAATGTCGCCTTGATTTGTTTGAGTTCTTTCATGCACTCTTCGGTCATCTGCTGATAATTCAGATAGAGATCATTGCTATGGCGTTCCATTACGCGTTGAACCACCTCGCCCACAACTTGTCGTCCCAAGCTCGCATTCAGAAAACGCTCAAAGGCATGAGTTAGAGAAGTGAACGAAGCATTCGTAATCACCGCCTCCTGCCGTTCAAATAAGGGCAAGGCCGAAATAGCGTAATTATACTTACGCTCGAACAATCCGTGTTCTCCAAAGGGATCGACACAATATCCCTCTTGAATCGGTTTACCATCAAAACCGTCGCAAAGGTGCATGGAAAAGTCGAACTGTCCATACAGCCTCGCATAGCCATATATTCCATCTCCCGAACTGTATACACAAAGCACATGATCGAATTCCCCACGTTTCTGCAATTCTACATATCGATCATCGGTCACATTTCGACAGAAATTAGAAATTGTATTTATATCGTCAAGCTCTTCATCAACAAGACAACGGCGAAGAGGATCAAATATGTTCAACGCAGCAACCTCGTGATTCGTTGCTCCAAGCAGGTTGAAACATGACTTCAAAATACCCTTGAGACATCCTGCTCCTCCATATGTGATACTCGTCGATAAAAATCCATCGTTCGACAAGTCATGTTCTACTTTAGAAACTTGTGTTGCTTCTATGCGCGAAAAGCCCTGCGGCATATTCTTGCGAACGAGCGACTCGGCCCATCCTATCTTATGCTTGTTACCAACACATACCTTAACACGTTTCGTTTTACTGTCAACATCTTCAAACTCTCCAACGATAGGATCTATCAACTCATAATCACCGTTCTTTAAGAGATAGCGATGTCCGTCCTCTGAACGCAACTCACACCCCTGCATGGATGTAGACCGGTTGCCGGAAGCACCAAGAATATTACGGATGAAACGAAAGTTCTTCTCTAATGCGACATCGCAGCCATGTCCAAATTTATTCTGCACTTCGTTACATGAAATCTTGTCTGACACCCAAGTGGCACCCGTGAAATTCTGAAGGATATGTTCTTTCATTGTCCCATCAGGGAGTTCCACGCATGTATAGATACATTTGGCATTCATGACAATGACACGCCCTCAGTTTAGCACTCGAAAATGGGTTGCCCGATCGCGGTCTTCTTTGCTGTGAAGAAGAAAGTCGTACAGGGCAGCATTAGCCGATGGAGAACCAATCCCAGCGCAAATGCGACAAATGCGAACGAGGCGTTGGCTACAAAGATTGCCGTGGGGAGGTCAAAGGCAAAGTTCATCTTGCCAGCCGCTTCAAGAATCTTCGCAAAGCCTTGTAGGATGAGGATACTGGTTATCATGTATGCGATACCGCTGTATCGAATGACGCCCACGAGGACTGCGACATTTATTGCCAAGCCGAACATGACAATACCAATCCTTGCGCCCGCGCTGTTCAAGCTGCCTGACATGAAAATAATGTCAACGACCTTAAACAGCGTGATCACTGAAAGAAATCCCACCAATGCCCAATTCAGGAAACGCCATCTTTTGCGTTTAGCAGGCGTGACCTGAAGCGGGAGAATCCGTGACGCGGCATCCTCCCACTCGGTCATTGAATAGCGGGAGAAGATCGCACGCTTCGATTCCCCAGCGGCAACCCGCTTCTTGATGTCGGCTGTCAGTTCCTTGCGAGTCATGTGCATCCTCTTATCCCCTACCAGGCATAATCTTTATTAGTGCCGAAACTATGGCCACATCTCTTACTTGGCTTGGTTTATGGTTCATAGCTTCTTCCATATCGCCAGTGGTCTTTTTCGCGCATCTGTTCAAGATTCCTGTCATTGGGCGTAGTGTTCAAATAATACTGAAATGTCGTTTTCTTGCTCCATCGCCCATGTGGAATGTCCCATGTCACTCTTCCTGGCTTTATCTCCAATTCTTCGTTTTGTCGACATTCATCAATAAAGAAGTCGCGGCATATCTTTCCGTACAAATTTCCCCTGATCCTAAAATACAATCCCGTTTAAGTCGGATCGTAGCCATGTCGTTCTGTGGGCCAAGGAGTTGTCTTA
>JAZQGX010000308.1:0-2196 GCA_045540275.1 Kiritimatiellia bacterium
AATGAGAACCCAACTTATCGCTACGGCGAATATTTCTTCGGCAGCTACGAGTTTGATAATTCCACCGCGTCAGTAAATGCAGCGCTTGAAACTGTCGCGGTAAAGCCTGGAGCAACCGAAGATGAACCTGGCGAAATCGCGCCGGTTACAAATAGCGTCTATCTCGCAAACTCTCCTCTCGAATACGAATACGATGAAGACGGGAATATGACGGAGGACGCGCGGTTCCGTTACTACTGGAACGGCGAGAACCGGATGATTCGCGCTGAGGAGAAGATCGCATCGTCGGGCCGTCAGCCGTATGGCGTTACGTATGCCTATGACCACATGGGGCGCAATGTCATAAAGGACGGCGCGAAGTTCATATGGGACGAATACAACATCATAGTCGAGAACGCCGCATCGTCTAACGCTGCCTTCAACACATGGGGACTTGATCTTGACGGCACGATGCAGGGCGCTGGAGGTGTCGGAGGGTTGCTTGCGGTCGAAAAAGGTGATGCCGTCTATCTGCCTATGTGCGACGCAAACGGGAACATCACAGAGTATCTCGATGGATCGGGAGATGTCGTTGCGCACTACGCCTACTCGACGTTTGGCAAGCAGCTACTTGCTGAAGGCGAGATAGGCTTTACTTATCGCTTCAGCACCAAGCCACATTTCCCTAAGACCGGGCTGGTCGAGTTCGAGTTCAGGAAGTATGCGCCGAATGCCGGGCGGTGGATGTCGCGCGATCCATTACATGAAGACATAGAAACAGAGTTTGGCAGCATAGATATAGGAGTGGCGTTAGTAGAGCCATACAACCAATACTGTGGGCTTGGAAACAATCCTGTTCGCCTCATTGACGCCGATGGCTTGTTCGCACAATATCTGCCGGCTGCGATTAAAATTGGGACTGAACTTGGCAGGATGGCCGCAGCAGGTGTGGCCGCTGCACTTGCTACTGCCGCTGCAATTGAAGCAGCCAAGAAATGTCCACAGCCTAGATGTAATCTTTGTGATCCACCTGTTGGGACGCGAATGTATCATTTTGAGAATGGGCATGATCATCACACATTTACGAGAGATATTGGACATACGCACCACTATAAAGTTCTTCAGTATCCGTTTCCAAATTGTGACTGCTATCTTAAGCGTAACAGTTCAAAAGCAACAGGTGGATATTCCCCTGCACCGGGTGAGATTGAACTAAGGTATCCCACAGGAGGAGGACCTGCGTTATGAAAGCTAATGCTCAAGATGTGAGCGATTGTAATTGTGCAGATTGGAACCCGCTCGATTATTTTAGTATCAATCGCTATATGGATGGTACACCTATTCTTCAGGGTGATGTTGTAGTGGATCCATATGCGGTTTCCCCATCACTTAAGAATGGTGTAGTAGTTCGTGTCTGGGAGGTGGCGTCAAAAGAATCTGCATCTTGGTCGTGCCCAGAAGGCGGCATATTAGTTTCGTATGATGGCGGACAGATTGTTGTGTATCCGTATGCAGATGAGCATTTGAAGCTTGTGAAACGAGGAGAGCATCCTTTCTATGACAAGAATACGAGACTATGGGTTGATGTGAAATAATGATTAAGGATGACTCACAAAACAAGGAGACATGAGCAAACTAATTCCAAATAATAGTCCTTCACAGGTGGAACGCGAGGCTAGGGCTCGTATGACGTGGCGAATAGTCTTGATAGCCATATCTCCGTTGCCTTTCTTGCTGCTGATAATATATATCTTGTATCGTATTGCTGGCTTCAACAGTGAATCAATAATTGAATTGCATGGCAGAAATGTTGAGATGGCACGGCGACTTAAGTGTTTGGAGGAAAGTGTGCAGCAAATTCTACAGGAACAGCATATGGGAAGAACTGGACAAGCGGAGACTGGGCAATCGGAAAGGAAATGATAATGTGCCTTTTCGTATTTCGGCGGGATGGGGACACAAGTGACCCTTGGACGGCGCGGGGAACCTCGTCTCGACGGCGTACTCCGACGGAACGCCTTCGATATCCTGCGCATACGACCGCAGCGGCAACTTGGTCTCGGCTGTCACCGACGGAGTGGCGACGAACCTCTACGCGTATTCCGTCGAAGGCCTTGTCACTAACGAGGTGCAGAACGGCGCGACGCTCGCGCGCTCCTACGACTCCCTCGGCCGCCCGACAGGCTACACTCTCCTATGAGAACATTTGTCAATATG
>JAZQGX010000309.1:0-6103 GCA_045540275.1 Kiritimatiellia bacterium
CCAAGCTTGCAAGGCTTGAGGAGCTGTCCCGTCTTGTCATCTTCAGAACAACGCCCGACACCCGTCGCTCAAAGCGTCCGACAAAGGCGACGCTGGGCCTCGGGAAACGCCCGAAATCACCTTAAGTTAGCGGCATTCGGGTCGGACCCTTCTGCCACTAGGGGGAAAGTCTGGAAAGTGTATCATTTGGAAAGGGAAGCTGAAGTCTGAACAATCAACATCGAATCTTCCTGTTTGGACGGAAGTTTCCAGTGCAACAATTGGCATTTTCGCGATAGTGCATGAGGGTTGCTTAAGCGAGCCCCAATAAAAAAGATCCAGCCCCCTTGCTTTCGCAAAATGCTTTTTTTTGATAAAATCAAAACTCTTGTCTTCAATCAAAGCATCTTGAAAAAGCCACATGTTCCTGCCTTGCACCATCGAAGAGATTAAAGCCCTTAAATGGGAGCGCCCAGACATCATCCTGATATCGGGAGACGCCTATATCGACTCGCCATATTGCGGCACCGCCCTTATCGGCCAACATCTCTCCCGCAACGGATTTAAAATTGCCGTTATTTCACAGCCGGTCAAACCGGAAGACTTTACCGCATTGGGAGAACCATCCCTCTTCTGGGGGATCTCCGCCGGATGCGTCGACTCTATGGTCGCCAACTATACCGCATCCGGGAAAAGACGGCACTCCGATGATTTCACGCCCGGCGGTGAAAACAACCGCCGCCCTGACCGTGCGGTCATCGTCTACGCCAATCAGCTTCGCGCCGCATTCAAACCGTGCAAGCCCATCGTTATCGGCGGCATCGAGGCGAGTCTCCGTCGTGTTGCACACTACGACTTCTGGTCGAACAAAGTACGAAGGAGCATTCTTGCCGATGCCAAAGCCGATATCCTTTCCTACGGCATGGGTGAACGATCGATGCTCGAACTTGCCCACGCTTTCGCCGCGGGAGCCCCGTGGAAAAACATTCGCGGAATCTGCTACTTGTCGTCAAAGAGCGAAGACATCCCGCCTAACGCATTGCATCTTCCCGCCTTTTCCGAACTTTCGCAACCAGACGAAAAAGGCAAATCGAAGTTCGTCGAAGCGCATCGCATTTTCTCTACCAATCAGGAGCCGGTCAACGCTAGGACAATCGTCCAAAAAACCGATGCGCGCTGGCTGATTCACAATTCCCCCGCCCTACCGCTCGAACCTGATGAACTGGACAAAGTTTACGATATCAACTGGATGCTCGATGCCCCACCATCAATTGCCGCAATGGGAAAAATCCGTGCGCTTGACACAATACGCTTTGCCGTAACCACCCATCGCGGATGCTACGGGAATTGCAATTTCTGCGCAATCGCGATACATCAGGGCAGGCGCGTAGTCAGTCGTTCAGAAGAATCGATATTGGCGGAGATCAAACGGTTTTCTCGACATCGCGGATTTCGCGGAGTGATTTCTGATGTCGGAGGACCGACCGCCAACATGTACGGCTTTGACTGTAAAACCAAAGAGCGCACTGGTGCCTGCCGCGATAAACGGTGCCTTTTTCCGACGGTATGTCCGTTGCTAAAACCGGACCACCAGCGACAATTGGAACTGCTAGCTAAAATCCGACGTCTCCCCGGGGTCAAACGGGTGTTCGTCGCCAGCGGGATACGCCCCGATCTTACCGTCGCAGACGAAAAACACGGAAACTGCTATATCGACACCATCGCCGCCCATCACGTCTCCGGGCAGCTGAAGCTCGCGCCAGAACATGTCGTGGCGAAAGTTCTCGACACGATGGGCAAACCATCCAACGACGCCCTGTTGCGGTTCAAGGCCCGATTTGACGCTGCCTCGAGAAAAGCCGGGAAAAAGCAGTTTCTCACCTACTACTTTATCGCAGCGCACCCCGGTTGCACGGCCAGCGACATGAAACAGCTGAAAACCTTCGCCAGAGAAAAACTTCATTTAAACCCGGAGCAGGTGCAAATTTTCACCCCCACTCCGATGACCGCGTCGACGGTAATGTATTACACCGGCATCAATCCCGACACTGGTGAAACGGTGTTCTGCGAAACTGGGCTCAAGGGGAAAAACAGGCAGAAGGAGATGCTGTATCCCAATCATGCAAATCGCGGCGAATTGCGCAATGCATGGTCGTCTGGGGCCCAGTTCAAAACGAAGCGTCGCTGATGGCTGCTGCCCGAGGCGCTAATCATCGTTAACGAGATACAGCTCGCGCAGCATGAAATCACACATATCCATGCCATAATCGGTCGGTGCGAACCCGACATCGGTTTGGATCAGCATCCCTTCCTGCACGAAACGGGCGAAGAGCGCCTCCCATTGCGGAAAATGTGGCGCCAGCGCCTTAGATGACAACAGATCCCGCTCTACCGAAAATCCCTCAGCCAAACGAAGACGGAAAAAGAATCGTTCCTGGGCGTCCTGCAGGGATTCGAGCGTTTCCACAGTACGGCACTGCCCAGCTCCCATTCGATGCAGATCGGGAAAATTGGTCCATCTTCGAAGCCCGCATCTTGATGCGGCCGACGGTCCCAAACCGAGATAATCGCATCCGCGCCACACATCAAGATTGTACCTGCAAGCGAATTCCTGGCGAGCATAATTCGACACTTCGTATCTTTGCAACGCTCCGTCAGCCATCAGCGATGATAATTTTGCGATCTCGGCGATGCATTCATCCTCACCGGGCAACCGGACCGTACCGTCGCAGACGCCGCGGTGAAGCGATGTTCCCGGCTCGAGCGTAAGGGCGTAAAGCGAAACATGCTTCAGCGACGGCAACAGTTTTTCCAGCGTCACGAAAGTTTTTTCAAAATCCCCGCCGTCTTGCGGGAACCCGGCAATCAGATCGATGCCGACATCGTCAAAGCCGGCATCTAGCGCTTCGTCTATCGCCCGCAAAGCCATTGCCGCATCGTGACGGCGGCCGGCAAAACGTAAAATCCGATTCGAAAAACTCTGCACGCCAAGGCTTATTCTCGTCACCCCCGCCGATTTCAATTCTCTGAAAAGGCGCGGCGTGACATCGGCGGGATTTATTTCGATGCTGAATTCATCCAAGTCGCAAAGCCGAGTTCTTCGGGATATCTCGTCAGCCATCTTGCCAACTGCACTGCCCCCCAGCAACGATGGAGTACCACCGCCGATATACAGATGCCGGATATGCAATTCCTCGGGATCGACCACTCCAGCGCTGAACAACCCGTCCAATTCCCGAGCCGGCAAATGTACATATTCATACAGAGAATGCGCGCTCGCATCCTCCGAATAGAAGGCGCAATACGCGCATTTGCCTTTACAAAACGGTACGTGAATGTAAAGATTTTCTATCAATTTTAGAACAGCCAGCTCAAACCGACCAAATAACGGGTATCGGTACGGTAACGATCATCCGCCGGACTGCTGTTGTAGGCGTAGACAATCTTCGAATCAAGCGACAGACGAGCGGTGAGCGGAGCCTGAACACCGGCGTCTGCATTAACCAAAAACACCCCAGAATCCTCAAGATTGGGGATGTATTCGAGGTTATGATACAACTTGACCTTGCTGAGCACCGTGTAATCAAGATGATAGGCGAAGCGGGCAGTCATAAAATCATTCTTCTCGCCATCTTCATCCATGTATTCTTCCTTGGTGTAGGTAAGACCGGCCTCGGTTGAGAAGTTGAAATTATCCCGCTCAATCCACTGATAGCCATAACCGACACCAGGCATGAAGCGGTAGTCAAGCAGTGCGATGCGGTCGCGTTCGTATTTGGCATTGAGATAGAAGAAGTTCTTGGCTGTGAAGAACCAGTCGGCCTGTCCCTTCAAATACCAATTGTCCGCAGTCATGTGGGATTCCTTGGTGGAGAGATTCTTCTGCTCCTCGGTGAAATAGGAACCCGCAACACTCAAACGGAAAATTTCAGAACGGCGCGCAGCGTCAAATCCGAGCGAAACCGAGGTGGAATCGGTATTTCCGCGGATTAGAGTTGCGCTGGCGCCAACCTTTCCGGTCCATTTAATCGGCTCTGGATTGACCTTGTCAATCTGCGACATAGCCAGCTGGCGGTTGGCAACGATGACATTGCCATCCTGAGAGGACGGTGCAACTGCAGACACGATAACCGACCCATCTTTCGAGACGAACTTGTTCGATTCGGTCGTGGTGAAAGTACGGATATCGTCAAGGTTCAGGGTAATCTTCCCCGCGACCTTTGAATCAAACACCATCTTACCGCCGGATACGCTTTTGACGGTACCGGTCAGTTTGTCGCCGGATTTGAAAAAAACCTCATCAGCGGACAGTGTAAGGGCGGTTCCGACCGCCAGCATGAATGCAATTGCACCGTTAATTTTCATTGATTACTCTCCGGCTTCCAGTTGAGCGGCTACCGAATCATCAAGCTCCATGTTGTTGTAGACGTCCTGAACGTCTTCATTCTCTTCAAGAGCTTCAATGAATTTATTGACCGACTTCGCCACGGCGATATCGGAAACCTGGGCGGTCATCATCGGAACGAGACCGACTTCGGAGTTTTCCTGATCGAAGACGATGTTTGCGTCGGTCAACGCCTGACAGACGGTATAAAATTCTTTTGGAGCGGTCGTGATGGTGAAACCGTTCTCATCCGCTTCCATGTCATCGGCTCCGGCGTTCAGGGCGATTTCCATCACACCGTCCTCGGTAAGACCATCGGCCATCGGAACGAGAATGGTACCCTTGCGCTCGAAGTTGCGGGAAACCGCACCCTGAGTGGCAAATTCCGAACCGTTCTTCTTGAAGATGCTCCGAATTTCCGCAGCGGCACGATTCTTGTTGCTGGTCGAGACGTTGATAACCAGACCCACGCCGCCAGCGGCGTAGCCTTCATAGGTGAATTCTTCAACGACGTCCGGTGCCAATTCGCCCGTACCCTTTTTGATAGCACGGGTGATGTTGTCGTTGGGCATATTAACCGATTTTGCTTTTTCAAGCAGGGTGCGCAACGTCGGGTTGGTCGCAGGATCGCCACCGCTCGATTTAACTACGATGGTAATTTCCTTGGCGATCTTCGAAAAGATCTTTCCGCGCTTTGCGTCGGCCGCACCCTTTTTATGCTTGATTGTAGACCATTTATTATGTCCGCTCATCTTTTCCTCTCTTCATCCCGCGCGTCAAACGCACGACTTTCCTACCGCGCCTTCGCCTGCCGACATTGTCTGTCCGAGCAAACCGGCTGGCGCATCACCTTCAAATTCCTGAACCCAACCGTTATCGAAGCCGAATTCGTCCACCGCAATACGCAATAACTCGTATTCTTCTTCATAGACCTTCCGGTTCCACGGAGCTTTTTCCAGCGCCTTGTATACCGGCGTGTATTGAGACATGACACTGACCGAAACCTGGGTTCCGATGGTTTCAGCCAACCACCTCAAACTTTCAACCGCTTCGTTAACATGACCAGGCAGCGCCAAAATCCTGCAGATCAATCCGCCAGTGGCAACACCATGCTCATCAGTGCGCAACGCCCCCAGATTATTCCAGAACCAACGGACTGCAGCTCTTGCATTTTCTACATAGCTTGAAGCCGCCGACGCCTCTCCGGCAGTGGAAGAGGAGGCATAACGCAAATCGCACAAAGCAATATCCATCATCGGAGCGAAGTCGTCCAACGTCCGACATGTCTCAAAACCGGATGTATTATACACTATAGGAAGGGAAATGCCAAGTGCCTTCAACATCTCAAGCGATTCGGCGATCATCGGCAGCCAAGGCGTGGGAGAAACCAAATTCCAATTGTGACATCCTGCGCTGTGAAGCTCCCTGAAAATATCCGCCAATTTTTCAACCGTGATTTTTTCCCCCTTGCCCCCCTGGCTCCACGGCCAATTCTGACAGTAGGTGCAGGCAAGAGTGCATTTTGAGAAGAAAACCGCTCCCGACCCTTTTGTACCGGTCAGCGGCGGCTCTTCGCCGAAATGAGGCCCCCAGCGGTAAACCTCAGGTGACGCGCCGGCACGGCACCACCCCAACGCTCCGGCGGCACGATTTACGCCGCAGGCGCGTGGACACAATCTGCAATTTTCTAGGATCGTTGCTTTTTTCATGTCCAAAAAATGTCGGCGCGCGGGCAAACCC
>JAZQGX010000310.1:0-33110 GCA_045540275.1 Kiritimatiellia bacterium
GGAGGCGGCTCGTCCATGCGCCGTGAGTGGGATAACGACAAGTGGACAGAGGAACGCCGCTTCACTGATTATGCCGCCGATGGCAAGCGCATTGACTATGTCGTAACCGAATCTTCCGATTGCGGCATCGTTACCAACTCCATATCTACCTACGACCTCTTAGGGAGACTTGTTACCCAGAAAGCGGCTTTGGGAACGGTCACTTATCATTACGATGCAGCTACGTCACGAATGACCGGACAGACATCTGTCGCGGGCAACATAACGCGGGAGTCCTCTTTTCTTTACAATGATTCCGGCGAACAGGTGGGCGTTCTTCAAGACAGTGTGACGACCAGGGCCGACATCGCATACGAAACGGATGCATCGAACATAGTCTGGCGCGTTACAACGGAGCGGGCTTTCGTAGCGTCGACGAATGCGTGTGTCATTACGAGAGAACGGCTAACGGGACTTTCCGATGCGTGTCGCTATTGCGCTTTCAAGTCTGATCTTTCCGGAGCATGGATGCGGATAGAAAGGTCATTTAACTCTGAATCGGGTTTTGAGACCGAAACGACCGAATCGTCTGACAATGAAACGGTATCTGTAATGAAGATAATGGGTCTTGCGATTCAGAATTCGGCAACCTCTGGAAGCACATATAACACCTACGATGCCCTCGGTCGCGTTGTTCTGGAATCGCGAGAACTTCCCGGTGAAGACGAAAGACCTGCCCGCGCATTTGAATATACTCCAGCCGGAGATCTTCTTGCTGCGCATACCTATACCAATGCGGCAGACTTTTCAACGGAAACTTATTCGTATGATAATCTCGGCAATCGCACCGAGACAACGGATGCTCTCGGAAATACTGTTTATAAATCATACGACCCGTCAGGAAACGTCATTGCCGAATGGGGTGCGACCTATCCTGTCCGCTACACATACGATACCCAGAGCCGCCGTACTTCCCTTTCTACAACACGCGATGGTGTGACGTGGGATGTGACGAGCTGGACATATAATCCCCATACGGGCCTTTGCACGGTGAAGACCTACGCGGATGGATCGCAGATTCAGTACACCTACACCCCGGATGGACTTGCGCTCCGGACAACATACGCAAGCGGAAGATGGACGGAAAATGTTTATAACGCAAAGCGTGAAGTCATCGGAACGCTCTCAAGCGGCGGCGATGAAGACGTAACGTATGCGAAGGATGAGTTTGGACGCATAACGTTCGAGGAGAATGATTCGGCCACAGTCGTTTACTCTCTTGCCGAAACAGGCGTCGCAACTAACGAGTTGTGGACTGTCGGTGATTCTACTGCCGCAGTTGTCCGTGCGCTTGATGATTGCGGTCGATTCTCGTTCAACAACGGAATGCATTTCTCCTATTCGGGTGATGGCAAACTTTTATATCTCTCAAATGAAATTGCAAAGGTCGAATATCAGTATTCCTCTGATCGCCTTGAAGTTGGCTATGTGATTGAACTTGCAAGCGGCCAGACATTCTCGCGCAATGCCGTCCGCGACACCTATCGCAGGGGGCTCTTGATGAATATCGCTTCCGCGATGGGCGAATCACAGCTCGAATCGTTCTCGTATGGATACGATGCATTAAATCGTCCTTTGGTTCGCAATTCAGATGCGTTCGGATATAACGAGCGCAGCGAAGTGACGGATGCTGTCGTTTCAGGGCTTGCCGCAGAGTATGGATACGATGAAATAGGGAACTCGACATCATATACTGTCAACAGTCTCAATCAGTACACCCAGTTCCAATACGATCAGGATGGCAATCTCCTTTCGGATGGCATTTATTCATTCACCTATGATTCTTCCAGTCGCCTGAAGACTGTAATATCGAATGGAGTTTTGCTCGTCACGAATTACTATGACGCAAAGTCCCGTCGTGTCAAGAAAGTGACTCCCGAGGCGACTATGGTGTTCATCTATGATGATTGGAATCTCATAGAGGAGCGCATCGCTTATGCAACCGGAATGACATCGACAATCCACTACTACTGGGGCAAAGACCTTTCAGGTGAACTCCAAGGTGCGGGAGGTGTCGGTGGATTACTATACCTTACAGTCTCGAACTCCAACTCCCAACTCCAACTCTATATCCCGTGCTACGACAATAACGGAAATGTTACAAAGTACATTGATTCAAACGGAAATATCGCTGCGTCTTATACCTACGACGCATTCGGAAATCTTATTTCAAAATCAGGTTCCATCGCCGACTTCTTCCGCCATCGCTTCTCGACAAAATATTTCGATACCGAAACCAGTCTTTATTATTATGGCTATCGTTACTATATGCCGCAGCTTATGCGATGGCTAAACAGAGATCCAATTGGAGAGGATGGTGGCTTGAATTTGTATGGGTTTTGTGGGAATAGAATAATGACAGTGTTTGATTCTAATGGGTTAAGTACTTATAACATCGTTGATTTGTTACAGGATTCTTTATGCGAAGAAGCATATCAATTTGCTCTGTCAAAAATGGGTACAGCTCAGGAAAGAAACGCTTGGAACAGATACACGCGTCATGATGGCATGCATAGTGACCCGAATATATATTTAACAGCTGAAGACGTTAAGGCTATCGCCGAATCAAATAATAAGGTTGTAGAGTATATAAAAAATAAGAGATTGGAATGTGCAGAAGGGGAAATATTTTCCATTTCAACTTCTATTGGAGGAAACGCTCCCTCTCCATGGCGTTTGGCAATAGGTGGAGTATCTATCGGTATTACAGCAAATTGCAATGGTAATTGTTTTTCGTATTCATATAAGATAAATGATTTATATGATTTTGATATAAAAGGCTTAAGAACGAGTAGAGATTTTTTTGGCGAGTACAATACAATTCTAGTTAATATTACGCAAAAATGTTTAAACTGTGATTGGCGTTCGTTTTACCATAAAGGCACCTATGAAGGAGAATGACAATGCAAAAACGTAAAATATTATTATTAATTCCTTTTTTTATTCCACCTGTGTTAGGTGTGTTAGAGCTCTCGTTTGGGGTTAATATATTAATTCGGTATACTACACTCGTTATTTTCGTGATTTCATTGATGTTATATTATATTATCAGCATTAAATTGATTGTTTCAAAGTCGAATTGGTGCCGAAATTTAATGGTCTTTCATTTTATAAAAATACCATTATATATATTACTATGGTTTATTTATATGATTGGGTCAGCTATTGTAAATATTTCTATCAGGGGGTTTGAAGGTGTTCAGTAGAAGTGAAATAATGGATAAATCGGGTTCGGAACAAGGTGCAGGTGGTGTCGGCGGGCTTCTTGCTGTAAGCGTCAATGGCATCTTTAGTATTCCTTGTTACGACCATATCAGCAATATTGTTGCTTATGTCTCGGAGATAGGCGGTATCGAATCTCTTTATGTTTACGATGCTTACGGCAATGCGATTGAGAAGTCAGGCGAAAAGGCAGATGTACATTCCTTCGGTTTTAGCACAAAATATCACGACCACGAGGTTGGTCTAATTGGTTACCAGAAACGCTTCTATTGCCCCGATCATGGCCGCTGGCTCAACCGTGACCCAATCGAGGAAGAAGGCGGAGAGAATCTTTATGCGTTTTGTGTGAATAATCCGATAGGAAATTATGATATTTTTGGCGAGAAGGGTTGCTGCAAAGATGGACGAAGTGTGTCATGTTCCGATACATTTAATTGGAGTGGAAGTACGACAACGTTATCGGCTTCCTATAGGTTCGTAGGAGTCACATTCTTGATGATAGATTTGGTAAGTAATTATATATGCAGTTCTTGCACTCGGTACCGCCTACATGCGAAGGCAGTATTGCCAACCATATCATATGGTGCTCCGTTTTCTATAACTGGTTCAGATGTAAAATTTGACAATACACCACCAGATAGTTTAGTGGGCTCTGTTTCGATGGTGTCTGCTGGTGTTGGAGCGATGGGAACTGTTGAAGGTTCTCGTTTAAGAATAGGTAGTGCTTCTTCGTGGTCGTTAGGTCTTGTCGGGGGCGGGGAATTGGGAATCAGTGCTGGATATGGGTGGTTTGTGGATTTTGAATTAGTAGAGGAGTAATTGTGCTATGAAAATAAAAGAATCGACGATAGAAAGAATTAAGCAAGATTGGAAAACCCAAACATTTCAGTTTGACTATATTCCCCATTTGAAAAGGAAGTTTGTAGTCGGATACTTGTTATTTTACATTACTACATGGGTTTTAATGGGGGGTGTTTAAACACGATGTTTTTTTGCTGACGCAAATTCCATGTCTGTTGTCCTGGAATTATTTTGTCTTTTTTGATAGAAAACGAAAAGCATATAAGGATTTATACAAGCCGCAAAGGTGGGAATATACGGGAACGCTGTTGGGTACAATGGGGTTCAGTGTTATGATATTATTGGTATTCTTATGAAAAGAATTAAGCAGGATAGGAAAATTCAAACGTTTCAGTTTGACTGAATCTTGCATTCGAAGATGGGATTTGTAGGTGAAGGAGAATAAAGGTATGAAATTAACACAGAAGCAATCAGCCCGCAAGTTTGTCGAATACTGGATATTTCAACACGGCAGCGAGAGAGGTGAGGATCAACAGTTCTGGAATTCACTTTTGGGAGAAGTGCTTGGACTTGAGGACGTAAAATCCCATGTTCAATACCAAGTACCCGTCCCGATGAAGGGAACGACCAAGTTTCTCGATGCATGGATTCCCGAAACGCGTGTACTCATTGAACATAAATCTCGTGGCGTGAATCTTGATGCGCCGCAAGCGGGACACAACGGCCTTACACCGTGCGAACAGGCTGTTGAATACGACAATGCCCGCGCATTCGACGAAAAAGCGCGGTGGATTGTTACTTGTAATTTTGACGAGTTCCGCATTTACGACCGCTCAAAACCGCTTGCGCCTCCTCTTACTCTGAAGCTTGCCAATCTTCCCAAGGAAGCGTATCGCCTTAACTTCCTCGTGAACCCTAAGGAAAAAGCCGTTGACCGAGAACTTGAAATTTCCGTTCAGGCAGGGCGTATCGTTGGTGAATTGTATGATGCGTTTTTGAAGCAGTATGGAAATTCCGACGCAACGACACTTGCCGCCCTCAATCGTCTTTGCGTTCGCCTTGTGTTTTGCCTCTATGCTGAAGATGCAGAAATCTTTCCAAAGGACTGTTTCCGTCGTCTTATCGAAGCGAGCGATGCTCGCCGTCTTCGTAACGATTTACAGCGCCTTTTTATAACGCTTGATACACCATTGGAAAAACGTGACGCATATCTTGAAAATGAGTTTCGCATATTCCCCTATACGAACGGCGGATTGTTTCGCGATGCGGCAGAAACTGATATCCCGCCGCTTACGGAGGATATTCGCAAACTTCTTATAGGTGCTACGCAATTTGATTGGCGCGAGATAACTCCGACAATTTTCGGCGCGCTTTTTGAGTCAACCCTCAACCCCGTTACTCGCCGCGCCGGCGGCATGGTTTATACATCCGTTGAAAACATACACAAGGTAATCGACCCTCTCTTTCTTGCCGAACTTACGCGCCGAGTGAATGAAGTTATGGCGTTACCGCCTTCATCCTCCACCCAGAAGAAACTTAAAGAACTTCAAACTGAAATAGCCGCCCTCTCTTTCCTCGACCCGGCAAGCGGCTCCGGTAATTTTCTTACGGAAACATTTATCTGTCTTCGCCGCCTTGAAAATAAAATTATTTCCGCACTTCAACAGGGTCAAAGAGAGCTTGATCTTGGAACGACGGTGAAAGTGTTGATTTCTCAGTTTCATGGAATTGAAATAAACGACTTCGCTGTTTCTGTCGCAAAGACCGCTCTTTGGATCGCCGAGGCGCAGATGCTCAAAGAGACGGCGGAGATATTGCACCGCGAACCGGACTATCTGCCGCTCAAAGATTATGACGGAATCATCGAGGGCAATGCACTCAGGATGGATTGGCCACGAACTAATTATATCATGGGCAATCCACCCTTTGTCGGGGCGAGGATGATGTCACAAGGTTCTGGACAGAAGAAAGACATTGAAGATCTTTTTGGCAATATTAAGGATGTGCAAGATCTCGACTATGTGTGCGGATGGTACAAGAAGGCTGTGATGATGGGCGCAAGGTGCGCATTCGTTTCAACCAACTCTATCTGCCAGGGGGCACAAGTGCCGATTCTTTGGGGAGAACTCATAGGGAAGCATGGCGTGACAATAGACTTTGCCCACCAGACTTTCCGCTGGGATAACGAATCGACGGAAAAGGCTGCCGTACATTGCGTCATCGTCGGGTTTCATGCTCAAGGAATTGCTGGCGAAGGCAATAAAAGCCTATTTTCACCATCGCCAACCATCGTCGATAACATATCCCCATACCTCACGCCAGGTCAAAGCGTGTTCGTCATTGCCGCGAAGGATGCTGCCGCTGGACTTCCGAAGATGAATTTTGGCAACCAGCCGCGAGACGGCGGGCACTTCGTCCTTACGCCGGAAGAGCGCGACGCCATCCTCGCCGCCGAACCGGAAATCGTCCGCTGGATCCGCCCCTACATCGGTGCTGAGGAATTCATCAAGGGAAAGATGCGCTATTGCATCTGGCTCAAGGGCGCGTCGCCCGCCGACATTGCACACAGTAAGACACTCTATGCTCGTGTTGCCGCCGTGCGTGAATTCCGCCTTGCATCCAAGGCCAAAACCACGAACGGCTACGCGAATGTGCCGCACCTCTTCGCACAGATCACGCAGCCGGATGGGATGCAGTTTCTTCTCGTTCCGTGCGTCTCCTCTGAACGCCGTCGCTACATACCGATTGGTTACATGGGTGCAGAGGTCATCGCTTCAAACGCTGTGCAAATTCTTCCGAACGCAACGCTCTATCACTTTGGCGTACTCACCTCATCCGTCCACATGGCGTGGATGCGGACGGTTGCAGGGCGGCTTGAGATGCGATATCGCTATTCCAAGGAGCTTGTGTACAATACCTTCCCGTGGCCGAAGGTGGAGGAGTTTAGCCGTGTAGAGGGGGAGAGTGTGGAGAATGTATTAGACAGGATTAACAAGATTGACAGGATTGGGGATGATGAAAATCCTGATAATCCTGTAAATCCTGTCAAAAAAACTCTACACGTTTCTACACGTTCTACACGGTTAAAAAATTCCATGTGTTCCGTGTCGTCCGTGGTTAAAAATATCTCTTCAACAGCCCAAGCCATTCTTGATGTTCGCGCCAATTACACAGATTGCTCCTTTGCGGAACTTTATGACGAGAATCTGATGCCTGCCGATTTGCGCAAAGCCCACGCCGCCAACGACCGTGCCGTACTTGCAGCGTACGGCCTCGCGTCTGATATAAGTGAATCGGAAATTGTTGCGCATCTCTTCAAGTTGTATGCGAACAAGCTTAATGATGATAAGTAAAAATGTACTGTTATCTGCTACATAATGCCTACGATATGCTCGGCAACCGTATTGAAACAACGGATGCGCTTGGAAATACAATCTTCCGCTCCTACGATCCTCTCGGCAATATCACAGCCGAATGGGGTGCGACCTATCCTGTCCGCTACACATACGATACCCAAAACCGCCGTACATCGCTTGCAACAACGCGTGACGGTATGACATGGGATGTGACGAGGTGGACTTACGATTCTGCAACAAGGCTTTGTACGTCAAAGGTCTATGCGGACGGCTCGCAGATACTTTACACATATACGCCAGACAATCTTCCTCTTCGCACAACTTATCCAAGTGGAAGATGGACGGAGAATATTTATAATGAACGGCGTGAGGTTATAGCAACGCTTAACAGTGATAATGCTGAAAACATTTCGTATTCGAGAGATGAGTTTGGTCGAGTGATGTCAGAGATAAACAATGTTGCTTCAGTTCAGTATTCTCTTGCAGACACAGGTCTTGCGACGAATGAAATATGGACTATTGGAAATTCAACAACTGCGATAATTCGTTCCCTTGATGAACAAGGGCGCATTTCCTTCAACAACGGCATGCATTTTGTATACGCCGATGATAGCAAGATTTTCTCGCTTTCAAATAGTTTGGCGAAGGTTGAATACCATTACACGGCTGATAGGTTGGACTCAGGATATTCGATAACTCTTACTAACGGACGCACATTTACGCGCAACACGTTGCATGATGACTACCGTCGCGGGTTGCTGCTGAATGTTTCTTCTGCGATGAATGGATTGCAAGTTGATAATTTTACATACGCATACGATGCGTTAAAACGCCCTATCTCTCGTAATTCCGATATATTTGGATACAATGAGCGTAGCGAGGTGGTTGAAGCTTCCATTTTAGGAAACCTTGCAAAATATGGATATGATGAGATTGGCAATTCAACAAATTGGATAGCGAATAGTTTGAATCAGTATAACCAATTACAATACGACCTTGATGGAAATTTACTTACTGACGGCAATTTGGTATTTACATACGATTCGTATAATCGTCTCAAGACAGTATCTTCCAACGGTGTTCTTCTTGTGACTAACTTCTACGATGCTAAATCTCGCCGCGTGAAGAAAGTTACACCGAATTCTACAACTGTGTTCTTCTACGACGATTGGAATCTTATAGAGGAGCGAATTGCCTGTACCAACGGAATGACATCAATAATAAAATACTATTGGGGCAAAGACCTCTCCGGTACATTACAAGGAGCCGGAGGTGTCGGTGGATTACTATACATTACAGTCTCGAACTCCAACTCTCAACTCGAACCTTATATCCCTTGTTACGACAACAACGGCAATGTTACAAAGTACATGGATTCAAACGGAAATATCGTTGCGTCTTACACTTACGATGCCTTCGGAAAGCTTATTGCAAAATCCGGTCCCCTTGCCGACTTCTTCCGCCATCGCTTCTCGACAAAATACTTCGATGCCGAAACCGCACTTTACTACTACGGTTACCGATTCTACCATCCCAGTCTCATGCGCTGGCTCAACCGCGATCCGATTGAAGAGAATGGTGGATTTAATTTATATGGATTCTGCGGGAATAACATTTATTCTGGATATGATAAATTGGGTTTGTATCGATGGGTTGCAATTTATTATTCTCGCCTTGATCAAGCGGAATTTAAGCGTGCAGCCGAAACATACAAAAGGCAAATTGAAAAGATGACCTCTTTCAATCCAAAATGTGATAAGGTTATAATTAAGGGTGCACTATCCAATAATGATTTTAGCAAAGTTTCGAGAGAAGTTCTTAATGAAACGAATAAGGACGGGGCCCAATATAAAATAAAAGCTCTCCATATCTTTTCTCATTCAGGACGGGGAATGTTATTCTTTCGAGGAGGTTCAATGAGTTCAGGTGAAATTCAAAAGTTGCCTCGTTTAAACTGGGCCTCTGACGGATCTGTTGTTAATCATGGATGCAATAGCGGACTTCATGATGAGGATGGAAATTCCGTAGCGAAAAGTTTTGCTAAAGGTCAAGGTGTTTTATCCAAGGGGCAAACGGGGTTTTCGCAATTTTCGGAGAATCCCCAAAAGAGAACTTGGTTTACTCGTGTTGATGCAGGATCTAATGATGTTTACCTATGGTCCTTTGGCGATGGTGGTCCAAAATGGATTTTCGGGGCAGCACGTCCAACAAATGATGAAAGGCCGTAAAATGAACTTAAAAAAAATGTATAAAGTAATATCCTGCATAGTAGGACCTTCTGCGGTACTTCTTTTAATGATAGTGGAATTACTATTACGTTATCCTTGCAATCATGGTGGGGGGTTTGGGGGGTATTCTTCCATAATAATAATCTTTATAATCTTAAATATTATCAATCTTTTTATATCCAAAGATACCAGGGTTGGACTTTGTCTTTCTTTGCTCTGCCTTGTATTTTTGTTTTTATCTGATTATTTCAATTTGTATGTTTCGTATGATACATGGACCGAACGAGGCATGCCTGACTGGGGATCCTTTAACTGGGAGTAGTAAATGAAAATAATTTTCCTTATTTTATTGATGATGTCACCATCATTGTTCGCGGAATTACCGGAATCAATTCCAGAGTTTATATGTGATGAAAGGGAATTATTTTTAAGTTTAATTTCATTTGCCATATTCACATGGGGTATCGCAACCAAACGTTACGGTACGGCAAGTATAATAATAATGTTTGCCCTTATGGTTAGTATCTGTCTATCGCAGTCCGAAATACCTTTTCCCTATGGTTGTCTTTTATCAATAGTATTGTTCATAGTGTCACTAATTATGCACGGCAGAGCAATCGGAAAGAACTCTCCTCTTTTTCTGTATAGTCCCTACAACCCAAACAGCAAACTTCCTCCTAAACTGAAGTTGGCTCTTTTAATACTTGCTATTATAGTTACACTTACAACCGTCATAGGATTGATAACTAAATAACAATTATGAAAGGTTAGGAAAGTTAAAATGATTAGAAAGTTTATCTATTACATTCCAGTATTGGTGGGGATAATTATTGTTATGCAATTCTAAATGTTCCCAATGACACCCCAATGGATACAAAAATGTATGCTCATATAGAATGCTATGGGAGTATTGAATCAATAAGAAAAAACAATCCAAATGCAAAGATTGTTATTAAGAAAGCTTTTGATAAATGAAACATACGCAAAAAATTATTGTTACCATCGCTCGTGTCTGTGCTACGATTTCAATTCTGTTGGGGTTTTTCTGGATTGTATTGTCTTCTATAACTGTAGTTCCTGATTTAAACGAAACGATTCAAAATTTATTAAAAGGAGTTGGGATTTCTTTTGCGGCTTTTCTTTCATTGACATCTATTCTTTTGGGGGTGGAGAGGAGTTGTAAACAGAGAATTGCAGTCTCCCGGAGAAGGCGTGTTTTTTCATTAATTCTGTTTTGGGGTTTACTGTTGGCTGGTGTCGAATTGTTGACCATAGGTCATACCTACCACATAAAATCTCAAAAACGAAAATCTGAGAAGAATCAAATACTTGAGAAATACGGGCGTTATGAAAATCCATATCAAATGAAATGTACAGCTTGTGATATCGGCGGTCTTGCATGTTTTAGTGTGCTTTTGATGTGGATATATTTTTCTTTCCTGTCTAAAGTGTCAGAATCCGTTTCTCGAAGTTTATTTAAACATAATGAACAACCTATATCGAAGTAGCGATGAAAAAGTAATCGCGGGTGTCTGTGCCGGTATCGCACACAAGCTTGATCTCAATGTTACGGGATTGAGGTGGGTGGTTGCGTTGACAACGCTTTTTCTTTCAGGCGTTCCCGCATTGGTATATCTTGTACTGTGGGCAATCTTGAAGGAGCGGTCGACAAAGGATGTCGTGGATGTTTGAAGAGATTTTCAGCACCGCTCGTCCGCTAACTGTTCAAATGGGGTAAACATTGCGGTATTGAAAACCGTGAAAAATGTAAGAGTAATATGGGTTTGAATCGGAGAGCGAAAACCGTAATAGATTAAAACCAACTAAAGATTACAAACAGAGAAAAAGAAGCGATATTGTGGAGAAAAATAGAGAATCCGCACAAAATTATGAAGTGTGTTATAAAGGTTGCATTCTTTATCAGTGTAGAGAATGGCAGATTTCAATTTTGCGTATCATAAATTTTGTCCTATTGAGGTAAACGAATGTCCGCGGGTTCGAAATGAGTCCGATGATGATGTGGCAACTGGCACACCGGCGTAAAGGCGGCCATTGGGAAGTCGTAAAGTAAGAAGTTAGCGGAGGTTTTTGAATTTCAGACCGAACTTTGCGAGGTATTTCGAGAGGCGGTCTGAATTGTTTGAGGACTTTTTCGTTTTTAAGGAAACGGCGAAGAGTTTTTTGGCGGCGTCGGCCATCGAGTCGGATTCTTTGCAGACCTTGATTACGTGCTTAAGCTGAATGAGATCAAATTCATCGAGCCTCCGTTTGTAATTATCTCCGAGAAGTTTTATCAGGTCTGCATCACAGGCGCAGTTTGTGACGGAAGAATCGGTCTCAGATCGGCAGACGGTACGTTTTCTGCTTAATTCGTCTTTGACGATTTCGGCAGTAATGCGTCCGCCATCGGCGAGCGTGGACATTCTGACGACCATGGCGTTCAGTTCGCGGAAGTTTCCGCTCCATGGCGTGTCAGTGGTGAGTGCATAGGAGAGGAAGAGGTCGCGCGCTTCCTTGTTGAACGAGATGTGCTTGCCGCTTTTTTGGCTGAACTTGTTCAGCTCGTATTCAAGATTTGGTTCGATATCTTCGCGGCGTTCGGCAAGACCTGGGAGCTTGAAGCTCCAAAGGTCGATGCGCGATAAGAGATCCAGACGGAACTTATGATTGCACACATCGTCCATCAAATCGCGGTTAGTGCCGCAGATGAGAAGAAAATCACTGTGCTCGTCGCTTGTTGCACCGAGAGGGCGAAAGGTCTTTTCCTCGATGGCCTTCAGGAGCATCGCTTGTGCTTCAAGGGGCAGTTCGCCGATTTCGTCAAGGAAGATAATGCCGCCGTCGGCTTCCTTGAGATATCCGGTATGATCGCCGTTGGCACCGGAGAACGAGCCTTTTTTGTGTCCGAAAAGTGCGGACTTCGCGAGGTCGCCGCCGAGTGTCGCACAGTTGACGGCGACGAATTTTCCTTTTACTTTTCCCGATTGTTTTTTGAGGAGGTAGATCTGTTTCGCAAGCTGGCTCTTGCCGGCTCCGGTAGGGCCGGTAAGGAGAATCGGCTCTGATGAACGCACGGAAACGCGCTCGATCGTTTCGATGAGTTTGTTGAATGCGGCGTTTTTGGTGTCGATCCCCTGCTTGAGGAAGGTGAGGTCGTCCTGGCGCTCGACCTCGAACCGCTTTGCGAGTTTATCGTAGCGCGAGAGGTCGAGGTCGATGATCGTGTGAGTGCCCTTGGGGTCTTTAGAGTGTCTGACATGACCTTCCTTGGGCGTGGTCTGAACAAGCTTTGCCGCGAGATGGCGTGATTCGGCGAGAAGGAAGAGGCAGATCTGCTCCACGTGAGAGCCGGTTGACATATGGATGTAGTAGCGGGTCTTCTCCTCGTGGAAACACGGCGACTTGGCGTAGTCGTAGAACTTCTCGTAAACTTCCTCGAAGTCCCAGGGATTCTTGAGTTCGATGATGTCGAAAACAACCTTTGTTTCGGGTGAAACGCTCTGGATGTCGGCCTTGATGCGCTCGGCCAGATTCTTGTGTTCGCTATTGAAAATAAGGTGCAGTTCATCGATCGGGAGTTCTTCTTGCTGAACGAGACCGATTGTAGGCCGCCAGGTGTCCCAACGGGAAGGACCGCTTCCGCCGTGTGCGTCTTTTTGAGTGCCGAGAACTGATATGACTGTTGTTTTCATGAGTCGTAGTGTAACATACTGCTTGTTGAAAATCTATCAATAATTATATGTTCTATATTAAAAGATTATTAGTCCAAATGCTGTTAGGGATCTGAATGTGAAGCGGAATTGGTGTGCTGAAATAAAAATTTTGTTTTATATTTCCTTATATTTATGTTTTCTATGTGTAAACTTTCGTTTATGATGCTTGTCTGTGATTGCAAATATATATTGATGGCAGGTTTTGGCACGGTATTTGCTATATAGCTTGTGTCACAACAAAAAGGAGTTGCGTGAATTTTGCCGGTGTAGCCTCAATGGTAGAGGCGTTGGGCGTAAGCCCCAATTGGTTGTGGGTTCGAATCCCTCCGTCGGCGTCAATTCGGATGTAGCTCAATGGTAGAGTATGCGGCTGTTAACCGCACGGTTGCTGGTTCGAGTCCAGCCATCCGAGCCAATGAAAGAAAAACAATATGAAGTGGGAAAAGTTTGAAGAAGGGTATTCAATGCCTATTAAGTCGTGGTGTGAGAATTGCGAAGATGGTGCTGTCAAGCAAGCGGAAAATCTCGCGAAGCACCCAGCGCTATTCCATCATGTGGCGCTCATGCCTGATGCGCATCAGGGTTACGGCATGCCGATTGGTGGAGTTGTCGCGGCGGATAATGCTGTCATTCCAGCGGCGGTCGGCGTTGATATCGGCTGCGGCATGATTGCGACGGAGACGGACATTCCGGCAGAACGATTCGCCGATATGTCGTTTCGTCGAGCATTTCAGGAGAGGCTTAAGGAGCGTATTCCTGTCGGTGAGGGTGTTTCGCACAAGGATGCTCAGTCATGGGAAGGTTTTGAGTCCTTCATCGGTAACAATGGAGAACGTGCTCTTCTGTGGACGAAGGGGCGTGACCGAAAGAACTTGGGCACGCTCGGGGGCGGCAATCACTTTATCGAGCTGCAGAAGTCAACAGCGCTTGATGGTGAGGGAGAGCCGGAAGACGGCGCGAAGGTTTGGCTGATGATCCACTCCGGCTCGCGTAATATGGGTAAGCGAATCGAGGAGTATTACCACAAAATCGCCGACAGAATGTGCACAAGATATCGCGTAAAGTTGTCAGATCCCGATCTTGCGTTTCTTCCGATTGAGGAAGAGGCGGGGCATCACTACTTTACGGATATGCTTTTCGCGCTTCGGTATGCGAAGGAGAATCGCCGACGGATGATGGAAGCGATGAAGGAGACGCTCGTTGAGTTCGTGCCCGATGTGAACTTTCTCCGCACGCTCGATATTCATCACAACTACGCGGCGTTTGAGGAGCACTTCGGCAAGAAGGTGTGCGTCCACCGCAAGGGCGCGACGTCGGCGAAGCTTGATGAGATTGGAATTATTCCAGGCTCCATGGGGACGGCGTCGTATATCGTTCGAGGGCTCGGTAATCCCGACTCGTTCATGTCCTGCTCGCATGGTGCGGGCCGTAGGATGTCGCGAGTTGCGGCTTCGATGAATCTTACGGTCGAAGAATGCGACAAGGCGATGGAAGGCATTGTCTGCGAACGCTGGGGTAAGTATACGGGGTACAGCAGAAAGGTTAAGGGTAAACTTGATCTATCTGAAGCGCCGCAGGCTTACAAGGATATCGAATCTGTAATCGACGCCGAGCGCGACCTTATCGAACCGCTCGTCCGCCTTGTGCCGATGGCGTCTTTGAAGGGATAGGAGCGGAGGATAGATTTAGGGTTGGGGGTGGGGGAGACAGGATTTACAAGATTGACAGGATTTAGTCCGTGCAGTAATCTTGTAAATCTTGTTAATCCTGTCTGACATTATAGACAAAGAGTTGATGATTTATGTGTTTTGTGTAGATGAGTGTGATGAATGACAGTATATTTAAATTGATCGAATCAGGCGAAGGGGAGTGCGTGGAGTTTAAGACTGCCTCAAATGGTGTTTATGATGACACCTTCGAGACGGCGTGCTCATTTTGCAATCACTGAGGGGATGATATTCTGCTGGGTTTTAATGATTGGGTGTTTCCGGCTGAAGCCCGCTTTACTTGCCAAATTGTTCTATGCTATAATTAGATCATCAAACAAGAAAGTACTTGTCAGCACTGTTCCAACTGCAATTGTTGCACTGGAAATTGGCTAGCGGGTTCAGAAACAAAGAAAGGTAAAGATATGAAAAAAATGCTTGTCTTGTTGTCAGTTGCATCTGCAGTGTTTTATGCATCTGCAAAAGATGTTTATGTGTCACTTTCTTCCGGAAAAAACAAGAATGAAGGCACTAAAGAGTCTCCGCTTAAAAACATATGGAAGGCGGTGGAAAAATCACAGCCTGGAGATGTTATCCATGTTGCCGAGGGGAATTATCCCGGCAAGATGAAGTGCGGCTGGGTTCAGTTGGATAAACCTGTAAGCATCGTCGGCGGATATTCGCCTGATTTCACGGTGCGCGATCCTCTTAAGCATAAGACCATGTTCCAGCCCAAGAACGATCAGAATGACAAGAAGGGCTCTGCGATGGCTCTTTTGCGCATCGACTTCAAGAATCAAAAAGGATTCAAGATACTCATTGACGGTCTTATCTTCGATGATGGCTTTGCATCCAGCTATCATGAAACAAAAGGTAAGCCTGAGGGGTTTGACACCGGCATGTGGCTTGAGGGCCCCGCTATGAATAAGCTCCGCGACAAATTTCCGTCTGCTAACCGCTATTCGCTTTTTGCGACTCTTGGTTACGGTACTGCAGGGGAACTTGAAATTCGCAACTGCACCTTTGTCAACGGCTCCAATTTCGGCGTCAATATCAACTGGTTCGAAGGTGAAGTCAAGATGAAGAACAATGTGTTCTGCAACAACCGTATGATCGGTGCGAACGTTCAGAGCTCCAACGGCCAGCCGGGCAAGGTGAAATGGGAGTTTGAAAACAATACCGTTCTTTTCACCTGGAGCCGCTTGAATGATCTTGCCGATATGGGCTTTGGTGTGCGCGTCAACGCCAATGTCGAGGCGGAGATCGAGAACAATATTATCGGACTTAATGTTCTGACCGGTTTTGATAACACGAAGGGCAACGGTAAGACAAAGAAGATTCAGTTGGATGGTAATGTGTTTTTCCTTAATAGAGAGTCTGATGTTCAGATGACGGTCTCGCCTTCGGTAGCCAAGGTTCGTGTTGACGGATTTGAGGATCTTGAAGGCACTGACGGTATTGAATCAATCGAGGACAATGTTGATCTTGCAGATCCCAAGGTATTTGCAGGCCGCATCAATGCGAAATATCTCAATTCATTCTTGTCAATGAAGTATTCCGAGGCGACAAAGCTTGATGAAGGTAAGTGCAACGGTCTTCGTTCCGTTCTTGGACTTCCTCTTCAGGGGACGATCAAGACAACGTGCGATATGTACGCCAACCGCTATCCGATGGAAGATGCGCTAAAGTTGTTCGGTGCGATGGAAGGCAAAGGGGCGCAGGTAATCAAGTAAGCGTCATCCAGAAGTGATATTAATACATCAAGATAATGTACCGCTGCGGTTTGAGTTGATTGAACCGCAGCGAGTTCGTATTCTCTCGGTGAATAATAGAATCCGCCGCCGCTGTGCCGCGAAAAACGCACATTGGTAAGTAGACATGATTAACAAGATTAACAGGATTTGAAAGGAACACGAAAATGATAAAAAAATTGATGATGCTGTTCGTCGCAACAATGGCGGCGACGGGAGAATGAGTTGAGATTGATTGAAATATTGGCGTTGTTGTACTTTTTAAGATTGTAATTTTTCATTTTTATGCTATATTATTTTGTTAATAAGTGGTTTGCGGTAAAAGGAATGTTATGGCAGAGAATAAAAATCATAATCAAATATTTAACGAGTACATCGTTCAAAGCGATGGTAATCGGAAACAGCGTGCAGAAAACTGGCAAATAGCTATAGGTTTGCAGGATGTTGATCGATTGCAAAACTCTGCCTATCTTTTGGATACTGCGCGTCAGCATATTGAAGGGGAACTTGATATTGCTGCTGTTCAGCAACGAATTGAAGACTATTACCGCACAACCGAAGGTCGGGAATTAGCTTCGCAACGAACGGATGAAGCCGATATGGTTGCAACTCGCATTTCTGCTGTTTTAGCAGAAAAAACTTTTGCATTTATTCCATCTTCTTATGCAAATCTGCACAAACGCCTGTTTGCAGGAGTTTTCAATCATGCCGGAGAGTACAGAACCGTTAATATATCGAAACGGGAATGGGTATTGGATGGCGAAAGTGTATTGTATGCCCCTTATGAACTTTTACGGGAAACCATAGAATATGACTTTACTCAAGAACGGAATTTCTCATACAAAGATTTGTCTGCGGTAGAATCTGTCAAGCACATCGCAAAGTTTATTTCTGGCTTGTGGCAAATTCATCCTTTTATGGAAGGAAACACTAGGACGACTGCCGTTTTTACTATTATGTACCTTCGTCAATTTGGTTTCCTTGTGAACAATGAACCATTCCGGGATCACTCTTGGTATTTCCGGAATGCACTTGTACGGGCAAATTTCAATGACTATCAGCTGGGAATATCATCGACAACGGTGTTCTTGGAAAGATTTTTTGAAAATTTACTCTTTAATGGTAAAAATGAATTAAAAAATCGTTATTGCCATATTCGCTGGTGTGCGGAAGCGGAATCCCAAAGTGCCATTCCAAAGTGCCAAAATGTCACTTTGGAAGAGAGTGCAATTTTGAATATTCTTGCACAAGCCCCAAAGACAACACAAAAACAGCTTGCAGTCGAAATCAAAAAATCCGAACGCACCGTAAAGCGTATTATGGATTCTTTGCAGAAAAAGAACATGATTTACCGTAAAGACGGCAAGCGTAACGGCAGCTGGATAATCTCGAGTCTGAAAAAAGGTGAAAAAATGCAAAAAAAGAGCGATGAATGTAAAAAATACAGAAATGATTAATAAAGTGATAGATTCTGATTTAGAAAAAAGAGATATTCTGGAGTCTGAGATTCCAAAGGATGTGTTGGATATTCTCCTTATAGATAGGACGACAAGAAAGAATATTCTTTGGATGACGGATAGTTATGAACATCTTGAATCGACATTTGATATCAAGATGGGGTATACGCGCTCAAACCTGCGCACTATGAGGCAGTTCTATCTTATGTTTCCAATTTGCCACGCAGTGAGTGGCAAATTGACCTGGACTCACTATCGCACCCTTATAACCGTCGAAAACGAGGCCGCGAGGCAATATTACTTTGAAGAAGCTGTTAAGTCGAAATGGAGCGTCCGCGATTTGCAAAGACAGATTGAGACGCAGTTCTATCAGCGACTGATTGCAAATCATGTCGATTTGTCTTCTGCGGGAAAACTTGTTAAGCGAGGGAAGGTGGAGGCACGGGACATCGTCCGTAGTCCTGCAATTCTGGAGTTTGCCGGTATTTCTCCAGCAGAGTACAAGGAAAAGGATCTTCAAACAGGGCTAGTCAAACACCTTAGCAAGTTCATGCTGGAACTGGGGCGTGGTTTTGCGCTTGTGCGTGAGCAGTGCCCCATACAGATCGGGAGCGAGACCTATCATTGCGATCTCCTGTTTTATAACTTTATAGCTCGGTGCTTTGTCTTGATTGACCTTAAAGTTGGGAAAGTGACGCCGCAGGATATCGGGCAAATGCAGCTCTACAAGCATTACTACGAACGTGAAATGATGAATCCCGGCGACAATCCGCCGATAGGAATCGTTCTTGGCTCCGACAAGGGATCAGATCTCGTCCGCTACACGCTGCCTTTGCACAACAAGCGAATCTTCGCCGCCAAGTACAAGCTGCACTTGCCGAGCGAACAGGAGTTAATCACCGAGCTTCGCCGCGAACGCACGGCAATCAAAGATGCGCAACTTGTCACCAAACTTAACACGGGCGAAATCCGTCGCATCAAGAAGTCGGCGTCTGCAACAGCGAAGAGTGTTTGATGGTGGAATAGTAGATAAGGAGAAAAGCATTATGGAAAAAGCACAATTGTTTTGGCAAACATATCTCAATCTTGAAAAGGAAGTTCTTGAAGTTGCAAAATATATTTATATTACAGATGAGATTACTACTTATTCAAAGGGGGCTTTAGTTGCTTCGCATTGCAAAACACAGCTTGAAACTTTTTCTCCACATATTGCGGATTTGCTTATTAGAACATGTGTAGAGATTGAAGCGATCTCAAAGGAGTTATATCATAAATTTGGCGGCATAAAAGCACGGGGTTCCAAAGATCTATTTTTTGACGAGGATTGTTTAAAGCTAATTGATATTAAGTGCAAAACGCATAACAAGGTTGTCATGGTTTCATGTCCTGCTTTTAACTTGACGAAAGAAGAAAATTTGTGCTTTAAGCCTTTGAGAGAAGCTCATAAAAGGCAAGGAACAGATTGGGAAAAAGCTTATCAGGCCTTAAAGCACGATAGATATTCTTCCTTAAGCCAAGGAACCATTAAGAAGTTGTTACATGCAATGGGCGCTCTGTTTTTATTGAATATCTACTTTAAAAACGTTAAACTAACTGCAAAGTATTTAGAAGTAAGTCGTTTGGATTATTCTTTAGGATCCTTAATTTTTTCTGTGAAGCAGCCAAGTTGTGACTATGTAATCAAGATTATCAATAATGAAGATGATGCGGATATATTGCAAGCTGATGAAAGTCCTTTTGTGGTGAAGTATACAGATTCGTGTTATAAAGAAATCCTTGATGTAAATCGAAAGATGTTGAAGGAAATGAAAGATTATTGGCAGTCGCAGCCAGAACTAAAGGAACCAGAGTTTATTCAACAGATTATGCAAGCAAAAGAACGAGAGGCGAAAGATCCACGTCAAAGATTTATCCCTCTATGGGAATTATCTCAGTATCGATTGAGGAAAAAGATACCGGCATCTTTGCCGTTTGAAGAGCGGAAAAGGTTATTGATTTCTAGCCCAGAATGGAATGGACGAATAAGACAGCAAAACCCTCATTTGAATGGGGACGGAATTACCGAGGAAAATATTCAGGTAGAGATTGATCATGCGGGATTATTGGCTGGTATAGAACTTCAACAACGTTTTGAAAACCTTAAAATGCATAAGGCATTCAATGAGGGGTATTGTGAATTGGTATTGGATACTGGTAATGTTCGATATAATAAATGAGGATTGGATAGGTATTGAATGTGCTTATGAAAGGATTAATCAATATGGGCATTGCCTAAGGAAGGCTCGGAATGTTAGTCTATATGGACATTATTGTAAAATGTACGGCGGCAACAGCCGTGCGACTGATTGATGAAATACGAAGTTTCATTGATCAAGAGGCATTGGCAAGGAGGTGGAGCTTTGATGCGGATGCAACGGAAAGAATTGGCAACACCATATCAGAACCGTATGCATGCTTTCTATATAAAGATGATGGTAATACGGTTGTGGCGTTATTGGCGCTCGCCTATACGCCTGCTGGAGAAGGATATAATGAGGGACGCCTATGGGTTGCAAATGTTGTTCCCAGATTAAAAGATCATTTGGAGCCAATAGAATACAATCGTATTGCCCAACAATTTGCAGAAGAGATACTTAAGCCGGTTCTTGCGCAAAAGTTTATGCAGTTGACATATGAAATGTCGCAGCCGGATGAGAAAGTTGTGTCTGTTAGTGTTGCTGAAGAGGAAGACGAAAATGTTTATGATGGGCAGTTCGCAGACTTTAAGATTGGAGTCACGTCAACAGGTAAGGGCATCAAGTATACATGTGACCCGAAGAGTTTGGCAAATTTATTTGGAGCAAATCCTGATGCTCCACAATACCTGACTCCGGTTTATTTCAGGACTGCGGTACTTGATAAATATATAAATGAACCAAGCCGTTATGATGTTGATAGTGGTTGTTTGAGGTGCAAAGTGAATGGTAGCGTTTTGTGGAGTATCCCGATTGATAACCACGGAGCAGATTGTGTGTGTATATGGCTGGGGGACCTTGGGAAGATTCCATTCGCACAGCAACTTCATTTTGCATCGCAGAACATATTGAAAGGTGAAGTCAGTGAAACATTTTTTAGGTCGCAGATTGATGCGGAGTTCTGTGATTCAACACACCCAGTTGCGGTGTTTAAGAGTAGTTATTACAAATTGCGAACTGTTGGATGGGAAGAACTGGGATGGCATCTTCTTTTGCCGCTTGCTGAGCAAGATCAACATTATATGTCGTCATTAAAGCTTTTGACGCATAACGAACAGAAAGAGTTTGACGAGCAGGTTCTTGCATTAACTAAGATCTTGATTGACTCCTTGAATGAAAAGGAGTTGCATAGGTTGTTGCCTCAAGGAAGGCGAGAAATATCATGGCTTGATAAGCTGCTAAAATTCTTTTTCTTGCACTTTCGGCAATCTAAGCGCTTGTGCGGCATATCGTTACTTGATAAGGTTTTTAAACATCGCAATATTTCTGATGCAGAGCGACATGTAAAGTTTCTTAGGAACTTGCAGGAGCTTCGCTCAACATCTGTTGCGCATCGGAAAGGCGACAAGTATATCAAGGCTGTTAGGCGTATGGGGTTGGATCGTCTTTCTTTAGCGGAAGTCTTGAAAAGTCTCTTTGTTGACGGAATAAACTTTTTACGGTTCTTAACTGAGAACATCGATAAATTCAAGTAGAGGTTAACAGATGATAGGTGATTATGAATCATCGGAGGATGAATTTTATGACTGTTGCAACAATAGGCGTAAGATGCGCCTTGGTTTTGTTGGCGGTTGTGGCCGCGTTAAACCTGTTTGCTGAAGGAGAGCCGAAAATGCCAACGCTAAATTGGATGGGTAGGGAAAAGGCGACGAAATCCGTTAAGGAGGTCGTCATGAAGATTCTACGCGAGGACAAGTCGCTGTCGTATGGTTCGGGCGACAATGTTCTTGTGCATGGCGATAACTTGGAGGCGTTGAAGGCGCTGTTGCCGTTTTACGCTGGCGAGGTGAAATGCATCTACATAGATCCGCCATACAACACAGGCTCCGCGTTCGAGCATTACGACGACAACCTCGAACACTCCACATGGCTCAACATGATGTACCCGCGCCTCAAACTTCTTAGGGAGTTTCTGCGCGAGGACGGCAGTATCTGGATTTCCATTGACGACCGCGAGGGCGCGTATCTGCGCGTTATCTGCGACGAGATATTCGGGCGGCAGAACTTCGTTTCCAACATCTCTTGGCAACGTACCTACTCGACACGCAATGACGCAAAGGGAATCGTCAACGAGGTCGAACACATCCTCGTCTATTCCAAGCGCGAGGGATGGCAACCGAAGAAACTTGCGCGAACGGAGGAGATGGATGACAAGTACAAGAATCCCGACAATGATGTGGAGTCGTGGAAAAGCACAGATGCACTTGCACCCGATTCTGTGGCGCATCAAGGCATGGTGTACGCCATTCAAAATCCTGTAACGGGGAAGATGATATATCCAACTCCGGGGCGGCATTGGGCGTATGACCAATCTTCCATACTTGAGCATTTACAAGGATGGGCCGAATACGAGTTGCGTGATATAGATGATGCTGAAAAGCGGGCGGCAATTTGCGGTGTTGGCATTGACGAGGTGCGCAAGGGTGTCAAGGCGATTGTGCTTTCCAAATCACTTGAAGAGTCAAAGAAGTCTGCAGAAGCTGTGCTGAAGCGCGGACAATGGCCGAAGTTCTATTTTATGAAAGGCGGCAAGGGCGGGCTTGCGCGTAAGACATACATTTCCTCTGTCGGAGGTGTCGCTCCGACGAATCTGTTTGAATACAAGGATGTCGGTCATACAGACGAGGCGAAGAAGGAAGTCCTGAAGGTGTTTGACGGGCAGTCTCCGTTTGCCACGCCGAAGCCAGAGCGTTTGATTAAGCGTGTGTTGGAGATTGCGACGGATGAGGGCGATTTGGTTCTTGATTCGTTCTTGGGAAGCGGGACGACGGCGGCGGTTGCGCACAAGATGGGGCGGCGGTGGATCGGCATCGAGATGGGCGAGCATGCGAAAACGCATTGTGCAGTTAGGTTGAAGAAGGTCGTGGACGGCGAGCAGGGTGGAATCTCCAAGGCGGTCAAGTGGAACGGCGGCGGCGGGTTTCGCTACTACGAGCTTGGCGAGCCCATCCTGGACGAGAAAGGGCAGCTTTCCGAGTCGATACCATATGATGTTCTTGCGGCACATATCTGGTGGCAGGAGACGGGAACGGCGTGGAACGCAATCACGGGCGCTAAAGGAACCTTTCTCGGCATTCATGACGGCGCAGCGTATGCGCTTCTGTATAATGGTATTTTGCATGACAGGAGCGTCAACGGCGGGAATGTGCTGACGCGGCAGACACTATCCGTCATCAAGGACGACCTTGGCGGCGCTGACTACAACAAGCTTGTGGTGTATGGCGAGGCGTGTCGTCTGGGCGATTCGAAACTTGTAGCCGAGAAGATTGAGTTTCGTCAGACTCCATACGATGTTGTGACGAGGAGGTAAGAAAATGACTTTAAAGGATTACCAAAAAGACACGCTCAAAGTCCTTAGGGCATTTTTCAGCGCGTTGGACACGAAGACACCGGAAGAGGCGTACAAGGAAATTACCGAATCTTCGCTTGACATGATGAAACGGCTCGGAGGCCAGCGAGGATATGCAAGGCCATCCCTCGACACGCCTACTGTCGCCATAAAGGTTCCTACGGGCGGCGGCAAGACCATCATCGCCGCCCATGCCGTAAAACTCATAGCCGAATGTCAAGATCGTGAATACCCATTTGTCATCTGGTTCGCGCCGACAGATACGATTCGGCGGCAGACGGCAGATGCGCTAAAGAAACCGAAGCATCCCTATCGGCAGGCGTTGGACGAGGCATTTGCGGGCAATGTGTGCATCTTCGATCTTGACGAAGTATCCATGATAACGCCATCGGACATTGCGAACAACGCTTGTCTGGTGGTCGCTACAGAGCAGGCGTTCGTCAAGAAGAACAAAGAGAAATACAATGTCTATAAGCACAGCGAGAGTTTTGAGTCGCATTTCGCCTCTATACATCTCGCTCCCGGCATGGATGCGCAGGATGAAGACGCGACGCAGCCGAAATTTTCCTTTGTAAACCTTGTTCATCGCCGCCGTCCCATTGTCATTGTGGACGAGGCGCATAAAATGGTGAGCGAACTTTCAAAGGAAACGATTACGAGGTTGAATCCCAGCGCGGTGCTGGGCTTGACCGCGACACCGGAGAAGGGGAACAATACACTTTACAGCGTCAATGCAAGTGAGCTCTTTGACGCTCAGATGATCAAGCTCCCGATTGAACTTACGGAGTTTCGCGACCAGTGGGAGCAGGCCGTGTTTGCTGCAATAGCCAAACGTCAAGAACTGGAGCGTCTGGCGGACAGTGAATTGGCGAAAGGGCAGGGCGGGTATCTGCGTCCGCTTGTTCTCTTTCAGGCCTCTAAAGTGAATGGGGATGTTCCGGTCGCAATGCTTAAGTCGTTTCTGATAGACAAGGCAAAGGTCGGGGAATCCGAAATTGCCATTGTCACCGGCGACCAGAAGGAGCTGGACGGCATAGATGTCACAGATCCGAAATGTCCAGTAAAGTACATCATTACGGTTCAAGCGCTCAAGGAGGGATGGGATTGCCCTTCGGCATACGTGTTGTGTTCGGTTGCCAATATCACCAGCAATACCGATACCATCCAATTGCTTGGTCGCGTGATGCGCCAGCCTGGAGCCAAGAGGCGCAAGACTCCTCAACTGAATCGCGCATACGCATATGTCTTGAGCAAGGCGTTTGGGTCGGCAGCAGGGGAATTTGCTGAAGGACTGAGAAAAAAGGGTTTCGAGGAAACCGAGGCGATAGGCGCAATAATTCCAGTGCCGCAGTCCCTTTTCGAGGAAGACGAGGACGAAGAGAATCTTTTCAACCAGCTTGGCAGCATCATCGTAAACAGCGATGTTTTCGAATCCATTGCGCAGTTATTGCCGACAGACGTGGAGATATCACCAAATGCCGATGGTTCCGGCCAGATTGCAATAAAGGCAAACATATCTGAAGAGTCTGCCGCGAAGGTGGCAAATCTTCTTTACGAGAAAGGTGAAACGAAACTTGCGGTTCAGTTCCTTAAAAAAGTCGCAAAGAAGAAGTCCGAGGAATCCGAGCAAGTCCCGGCCAAATCCCTAAAGATGCACTTCCCGAAACTTTGTGCGATTGTCCAGGGGGAATTGTGCTTTGACGGCGAAGATGCGGCGGAGGTTGTGGGGGATGATCTTGGCAAAGAACTGGAATTGTCTCACGCCGTGCTTCCAGACGGGGAATTTGAAATCAAGGAAGAGGGTGATACTTTCGTGCTTGAACTAAACGGCAACGAAATCAAGCAGCAACATATAACGGAGCAGATGACATTCCTTAAAGAGGTCAAAACGGATCTTTCGCCAGGTGATGTTGTCAATGAGATATCCGCCATTACTCGGCACAGGGCTGTCAAGCCTGAAATCATGCATGGTTGGATAGCAGGTATCGTGAACCATCTTGTCGTCGTGAAAGGTTTCAAGCCGGAACAGATATATTGTTTCCGTTATAAACTGCGAAACTGCTTGGACGCGCATGTGGCCAGTGCCGCAAGGTCTGTCCGCGAGAAAGCGTATCAGGCGGTTTTCTTTACCGAGAGCAACCCTGTGGAACTCAATGTAAACAAGGCATTTACACTTGACGATGGTCTTTATTGCAGTCAATCGATGCTTAAAGTTTACCGTGGGCATTATCATTTCAACAAGCACTTTCTAGGGGCGCACCGCATCCCTGGGTTTGATGGGCAGTTGAAGTATGGGGAGGGGGAGGAGTTCGAATGCGCAAAGCTTATTGATGCACATAAAAAGGTCAAGACATGGTTGCGAAACCTAGACAAATGCGATGAGTCGTTCTGGCTCCCGATTGCCCATACGCGGTTTTTCCCTGATTTCATCGGCATTCTTGACGACGGACGCCTTTTCGCGGTGGAATACAAGGGAGAGCAACTGCGAAACAAGAAAGACACATTGGAAAAGGACGCCGTGGGACGTCTCTGGGCGGCTAAGTCCGGCGGCAAATGTCTTTATGCGACGGTCTACATCAAGCAAAACGGACTTGATGTCAAAGGGCAGTTGGATAAGCTTTTTGGAGGATAATGTCGTTAGTCACATTATTCAAAGGAGGCAATCATGCCGAAAGAGCTGAAGAACGTGTTTCTGGAAGGAATGGACGTGAGCGTCGAATCATTCATTCGTTCCCGTCCATCCGCGAGCGAGCCATATCTGATATCTGCGGTATTCGAGTGCTTGCAGCAGCATGTGCCGATGAACGAAGCCGAGATATTGGGACGTTGTCGCCGGATAAGATACGCGGAGAGAGCGACATCCTGTTGGCCGGCGATGAGATTGCGATTGTGGAAGGGCGGAACGAAACCAAACAAGAGCCACAAGGCGAAATGGCCAGCAAGGGTCCGCACGAGCTGAACGCGGAGGAGTAAAATATGAAGCAATATGTTAAGGTGATGTTAGGTCGTAAAAGCTGCATGGCGGACATGTGCCATGCGGAGGGATTTATCGGCGCGGGTTTCCTCTCGAAAGTCGATTTCTCGAAAAATCTTTATGATGAGTGGCGAGAATTCAACAAGAAGTATATCTCGGTCTATTTGAAGGAATGTCCGGGGAAGAGTAAGGTTGCGGCGGGTTTAAGCTGCGGTTATCTTTGGACGATTTGCAAAGGGCTTCGGACTGGTGATGTTGTCCTTTCGCCGACAGGGAGCAAGGGTGAGTTGTACGTCGGCGAGGTAATCGGTGACTATTATTACGTGAAGGGCAACGACTTCCCGCACCGTAGGAAGGTTAAATGGTACAACGTCATCCTTCATCGCGAAGACATGAGTGAAGATCTCCAGCATTCTTCTGGATCGATTGGAACATGTGCAGATCTTTCAAAATATGCCCAGGAGATCGAGAAGCTGATCGGCACGAACGCGCCTGTTCGTGTTATGACGAATGATCCAGACGTCGAGGACCCGAGTGTCTTTGCGATGGAGAAGTATCTCGAAGAGTTCCTTGTTTCGAACTGGAAGAATACCGACCTCGGCAAGAAATATGATATCTTCAGCGACGAGGGCGAGACGATAGGAGAGCAGTATCCGACCGATACGGGGCCCATTGACATACTGGCCATCAGCAAAGACCGCAAGACGGTGCTTGTCATCGAACTCAAGCGAGGCCAGACCTCTGATCGCGTCGTCGGGCAGATCCAACGCTACATGGGTTACGTGAAGGATGAAGTCCTCGAAAAAGGACAGAAGTTGAAGGGTTTAATTATCGGTCTTAAACCTGATCAAGGTCTCAATCGGGCGCTTTCTATGTGTCCTGATATCGAATTCCGCCGTTACAAGGTCGACTTCAAGTTGCTAAAGGATTGAGGAGGTTGAATGGATGCTTAACTTCATCATTAACTACGACATCAAATACCCCATGGGCGACAAGCTCAACGACGCGGAGTGAAGGAGAAAACAATGAGCACTCTCAAGATCAGCAAGCATTCTGATGTGCCAACGGCACTTGACCTTGTGAAAGAGGAAGTTGACAAGGAGGCGCGGCGAATCTTCTCTGCTGGTGGCGATGCGCTTAAGGCGGGGAACATAAAACCGGCGAAAGAGGCGATAGCATACGCCGAGAAACTTGCCGACTTCGTGAAGAAGATCCAGAAGCTTGGCGATGAATGGAAGAAACTTGAGGCGAAGATCTACGCCGCCGCGCCTGAGGTGAGAGAGATCGTCTTGCCGACAAAGCCGCAGAAAGAACACAAGACTGGCTTCACGCGAAATGTGACGCATGTTTCACCAAAGACCAACTTTACGGTCAAACTTCCTGACGGTAAGGTTATTGCTGATTCCAAGGCGTTTTGGGTCATGGCCAAAGCGATCGAAGCGATGGGGGCGGATAAGGTTGCTGCGCTAGGTGTCCTGTGCGGCGGCGAACCACTTGTGACCAAGGATAAGACTTTGCTTAAGAAGCATCCCTCGGCAATCGCAGAAATAGCTGGTGGGTGGTTTGTGAAGACGCATTCCGGCACGGCAGCAAAAATCCGCTACGTGAAACAAATCGCCAAGGCCCTAAAGGTTAAACTTGTAGTGACTAAAGTGTAATGTGTACACCTGCAAGATGTCAGATTACAACATGAAGATGAAGTATCGAATAGGCTAAGGTATGGTACGAGGAGGTTTGGATGATTCGTAAACGGAGTTCTAAACAACAGAGTGTGTCTGACTTGTCATTTTTTACACTAAAGAATGCTACTACTGCTTACAAAAAGGCAAAGATTGATGCTTGGAAGTTGCATTCAATAGATCCGGATGCTTTCATGGCGTTTGAATTGAATTTAAAAGAGAATTTAGTTGATTTCTTATCTGCGGTTGTACAGTCGGATTATGATACGATATTGACGGAGAAGTGGCTTGGGAGTTGGTGTTATCGGGTCAAGAAAATATCCCCAGATGTAAATGTTGGAAGGGGAGAGTTGTATTCTGCTCCAGAAAAGAATTTACAGAGTTCAGGAGTCAAACAAATAGATTTTCGTATTTTTGCAAAACCGACAGTAAATCTCCATTTGTTAGGTGCGTTATGGATTGAAATGGTTGGTAAAAAATATAGTTCATGTTTAGATACTTGTGTGTATGGTAACAGATTACGTCCTAAGCCAAATCCAAGGCAAGCTGGATCGTTTCAGTCCTACTTATCGCTTTTGAAAGAATGGAAACACTCGGCGATAACGAAAATAAAACAATTACTTTCGGAAGAAAAAGATGTAGTTGTTGTCACAGCAGATGTTACGGCTTATTATCATTCATTAAAACCTGATTTTCTGTTGAATGAGAACTATTTGTTGAAACATGATATTCAATTGACAGAAGAAGAATCCCAATTTACACAACTCCTTATAGCAGCGCTAAACTATTGGGCCGCACAAACACCACTAAGAACGGGACTACCTGTTGGACTACCAGTATCTGCCTTTATAGCTAATCTTGCATTGATCGACTTTGACGGCATTATAAATAGTTTAAAGCCTGCATCGTATGGTCGTTATGTTGATGACATACTACTTGTCTTGGAAAAACGCAAGAGCTTCGTTGATAGGAAAAGTGTGTGGAAGTGTATAAATGATTCGTCCAACTGGCTTTCTTTAACATTTGAAGGTGATGAAAAGGATAAACCAATATTGGATTTCATCCCAGAATATTTGAATGATATAACTGATTCCCGAATCTCATTTAATGGTGAAAAATGTCGTGTCTTTTTCTTGGACGCAAAATCTGGTATTGGGTTTATTCAGCGTTTAGAGAATCAGATCCGTGAAGCATCAAGTGAATTCAGATTGTTACCAGAGCATATTGGTACGGCCGCATCTGTCTCACATAGGTTACAAAGGTTAATAACTAGAGAAGGAGAATTAGCGGATGGATTTCGAAAGATTGATTCAATCACTTTTCGAAAAGTTGATTTTACTGGTTTTATGAAGGAGATGGAATTCTTTTATAAGACACTTCATCCAACAATATGGGCGAAACAACGTAATGTTTTCTATAAGTTTTTCCGTGAGAATATATTAACCTTAAAACATTATGCTGACTATGAAACTAATGTTTCTCGTGTAATTGCCCTCGCTGTTTATTGTGGTGATTTTAAAGAACTTCTTCTAATATTAAAGCGAGTGAAAAGTTTGATTGGTAACATCAAGAAAGTTAGAATTCTTCAAGTGGCGCATCCTTTGCAAGTGATGAGTAATCAAACCAAAGATGATGTTTTTGTCATTGATGATAATTCATTAGAGTCTCGGTGGTGTAAGCCGTTGTATAGGCGAATAGTTGATGTTATTCAGAGAAGTTTTAATGGCTATAAGGATAATGAGTATAAGCAATCTTATGATGAGTTTAGGGTTGCGGCTAAAGATTTGATAGAGGGAGTGTTATTGCCATCAGACAAAGTTTCGACTTACAATTTACATGCGTTTGTCCATGATTTAAGTGAGTTCAGGTATGTGGAGAATTTATATCGTACGGATGTCTCTTCTCATTGTTCTGTGTCTCGTAATATGGGGGTAAGACTTAGTTCAATTGGAATCACATTGGATAACGAAACACGATGTTTGTTTGATGAAGTGTTTTTAGAAGGGATTGATTTGTTTAAAGATTGGATCTTGCCAAACTATTATAAGACACCAAAGGTGCCATATGGACTATTGTTCCCCACCAGACCTTTACTGCCCAAGGATTTGTTTTGGCTAAGGCATCAAGATGTTTTAATCAAGCATTGTGATAAGATAACCAACGCTTTCCGGGGTTATGATTCCAGGCTTTACAACAGAACCGAATATGATGGTGTTGAGGTTGTGAGTGTAGATAATGATAGGTTCAGACAGCCAAAGATTGCACTTGTTAACATGGTGACAAAGGAAGATGAAGTTGCAATTTCTCTAAATCCATTGGGCAAATCAAAAACAGGTAACTTAAGGCGTCTTTGTGATATAATAGAATTAGTGAATAATATTTTGAGGAAAGAAAAAAATCTAGACTATATTATATTTCATGAATTGGCTATTCCAAGTGAATGGTTTTTGCCGATTGCAGAACGGTGTGCGGAAAGTGGTGTCTCAATAGTGTCGGGTATTGATTATATTGTGACAGATGCAAAAGCGAAGTATTGCATAAACTCCGTCTGGATGTCATTAGTGAATGAGCGCCATCGTTTCCGACAGCAGATGTATATATGTGAAGTAAAAAAGGAGTTTGCTCTTAGAGAAAAGGTGAAGGTTAAGGGGTTGGGCTATGAAAATGATTCCAATTTAGCGGCACAAAATCATGCAATAATAAAGCACGGGTCATTTTGCTTTTCGGTTCTTATTTGCAGTGAATTAACTGATATTGAGAATCGCTCACGCTTGAGAGGATTTGTAGATGCGCTTTTTGTTCTTGCATGGAATAAGGATGTTAATTCTTTCTCCTCAATTATAGAGGCTACAACACTTGATCTACATACATACGTTGTGCAATGTAACAACAACGATTTTGGAGATAGTAGGGTTCGCGTTCCTGCACATCAACAGCATGAACGCGATTTGGTCCGACTTCGTGGCGGTAAATCGACCTATTATGTTTGTGCTGTTCTTCCCATTGATAAGTTAAGAACGTTTCAAGAAGAGTTTTATAGAAACGAACGACAAGACGACGGTGCGTTCTATAAGCCTTTGCCAGCGGGATACAGATTAAAGTCGTTGAGGTTCCCTGATTCGGAGTTTGCAGATCAAGAATGATTGGCATGGCTACTAAACCCCAGATTATTGGCAAAGCGGCGGTTCTTGACAGCCCAAACAAGAAACCGTTGCGGCTACAGGTTCGTAAACAGCTTGGAGGTGTACCATGATCGAACGTAAATGGAAACCGGAAAACCACAAACTGGAAGATGCGTTCTTCCCGGTGGAGCTTTGCGATTTGAAGTTCGTCTATCCGGCGGAGACGGATCTGTTTGGCAATGTTGTCCGTACGAAAGATGTACTGGCGAAGGGACACAAGGCGGTCGTGGACATCGACAAGTGCCATGTGTTTGCGACGGTTACGGACAAATATAAGCTTGTCACGAATGAAGATGCCTACAAGTGGGCTGAGCCAGTCGTCGGAGCCGTGTTCAATCGCTCGCAACTTAAAGACTTTTCCTGTTTCAATGTTCGCATGACGGCGACGCGTTCAAGTTGTTGCATAGACCTTATCCGCAAGTTGGAAGGTGGGAATGTCGTTAGCTTCCAGCCGTTCAAAGCTGACGACCCTTGGACTGCGTTCATCCGCATCATCAACAGCTACAACAAGACCGCTTGTCTCAAGTACCAGCTTGGATTCTGTCGCTGGATCTGCCAGAATGGAATGATCTTTGAATCGAAGAGCGTGGATTTCGTGTTCACGCATACGAAAGGAGTTGTCTGTGAGGCGCGCATTTGTCAGCAGCTTGCGGCTGCGGCGCGGGAGCAGATTGGAGAAATACGGTCGCTCGAGGATCAATTCATTGCCAAGCTCCGCAACTTAAAAAAGCATTCGGTTCCGCAGAATGTGATGTTGGCGCTTGCCTGTAAAGTGTTCAATCTTCATCTTACTCGTGATGATGCGGAGAAGATGTCTGACGTGGAGCGAAAGAGGGCAATGAAGTTCGTGCAGAAGATCAAGAATGACACGAGGGGGTACTACGGTCAGTTTGGCGCAAACGCCTACGCGGCGATGAACGTGTTGACGGACTTTGCGTCTTATCCGCAAGGGCTAAGCGGCGTTAATACCGTGCCTGTTCTGCAGGCAAAGGCCGGGGCGTGGATAGATGACTTTGCAGAGGCAAGCGCAAAGCCGGGATTCAACATGACCAGCTATCTTGGCGTGGATGCCATCGAGGCCGCGACATGGTATGATTCCCTCACGGCAGCATAGGAGGTTTTATGACGAAACGGAAATACAAGCTGAATCCTAATGTGTCAATCGGTGGCAATGACGAGGTTGCGCTCATTTCATCGAAGTCATATCGCAGTTGGATTTCGGAACTCAAAAAGCGGTATCGCGCCACGCAGATTAAAGCGGCGATAGCCGTCAATTCAGCCTTGTTGGAATTCTATTGGAATCTCGGCAAGGACATAAGCGAGAAGTATGCCGCGACGCAGTATTACGGCAGTCGTTTTTTTGAGACGGTTAGCAAGGATCTTACCGATTCCATCCCAAATCCCCGGGGACTTTCTGTC
>JAZQGX010000311.1:0-5052 GCA_045540275.1 Kiritimatiellia bacterium
GACCGCTTGGCCTCCGACTTTATTAAGGAGTTTATGCCATGGTTTCTGTAAATGATATGACACCTGGGCAGGAGAAGATTGAGGATGATTCATTCCGGTTTAGGAATGATGATGTCATCATCTTGTTGGGTGCTGGTGCGAGTGTGGAGGCAAAATTACTGGCGTCGATGGATATGACGAGAAAGTTGGAAGACTATGTGTCGAACAGTAATCCGCGAGGGAAATGGACCAAATATAGAAACTTGTACAAGACGGTTAAGAGTTTGATATTGTATGGAAAACATTTGACTTCATCTAGCGTGTCGGAGGTTTGCAACGAAGTAAATATTGAAGAATTTGTTAATGTCCTAACTGAGCTTGCTAAGTCAGAGGGGCATCCCATCTATCCTTTTATCGCCAATTGGAATATGGATTTAGTGAAATATGGAGGCGGTGGATTCGAGAATCTGAAAAGGTTTCGCGAAGATATTGTTAATGAATTGACTCGAAAATGGGTAAATGTAAATGAGGATCGTGATTGTGACTATTTCAAGGGATTGTATAGGTATTGGGAAGAGACAAAATCTAATTTGCGTGTTTTTACCTTAAACTATGACATGTGTGTCGAACGAGCCTGTGGGATGGAACATGTGTGCAGAGGCTTCAGGCAGGAGCAAATTGAAGTAGACGGAGAGAAGGTGTTACGTAAGGTGTGGAGTGATGAATACATGGATGATGACGATGCGAAACGCTCGGCTATCCGACTGTACAAGTTGCATGGATCTCTGGATTGGAGACGGGATAGAAAAACGCGGGTGCTATATTATGAAGATATGCCAGATCCTTGCGATGACATTGATGAGTATCAGTTGATTTTCGGGACGACTTATAAGTTGAGTTATCAAGATCCATTTCTGTTTCAGGTTTCAGAGTTGCGTAAATATGCGGCAAAGGCCAGGTTGATTATTGCGGTTGGTTATGGTTTTAACGATGATCACATTAATGAGATTTTGGGTGGTGCTTTGACACATAATTCTGACAGTAAGTTGATATCGGTTGAATATGCTGCTACAAATAAGGATGAAAAGATTAAAGAGCGAAGAGACTCAATTTCAGAAAAATTGAAACTGGGAGACGCTGCCAAACAGAAGATCGATGTACTTTTTGATGGCGCAAAGAAATTTCTCGGTGAGATTTTGTCGCGAAGGTTTGTGGAAGAGAACTTATCGCAAAAAGGGGATTCTCCATTTTGAGGAGGGGTTTAAAATGAACGAAGCGCAAGTTCGACATGATCTGATAGACCCGGCGCTGAAGGCGGCGGGGTGGGAGTCGCTGCCGGCGAAGGTGGCGGTCGAGCAGACGATTGCGCCGGGGCCCGTCAGCCAGGAGGACGGGCAGAGCCACAATCCCGAATTCGCCGACTATGTGCTGATGTACGGCAACCGGCGGATTGCGGTTGTGGAGGCGAAGGCGTCGGACAAGAACTATCGCGCGGGCGAGGCGCAGGCGCGGAAGTACGCCGCGGCGCTGGGCGTGCGGTTCGCCTACGCGACGAACGGCTCGCAGGTCTTCTGCATGGACCTCACGCTCGGCACCACTTCGACGGTCGAGCTGGACGGCTTCCCGACGCCGGCCGAGCTGATGTCGGTGCAGGACAGGGAAACGGCTTCGCTCTTGGAGAAGATTTGCCGCGAAATCCCGTGGTCGTTCGCAGGCAACCGCGGCATCCGCTATTACCAGGAGCGTGCGGTCGAGGGTGTCATCAAAGCGCTCGGCTTGGGGAAGAAGAATGCGCTCGTCACGCTCGCGACCGGAACGGGCAAGACCTTCATCGCATATCAGCTCTGCCATAAGCTCGTCGCGGCAAAATGGACGCGGCAGGGGATGGGACTGCGCAAGCCGCGCATCCTCTTCTTGACCGACCGCAACATTCTTGCGGATCAGGCGCTCGACAGCTTCGCGTTCGCAGAAGGGGATTGCTATCGGCTCAAGGCGGCGGTGGACAATCCGCCGCTGGACCGCATCGTCTATTTCACGCTTTACCAGACGCTGCTGGGAAGGGAGGGCGAGTGCGAGAATGCGACTGCGGGCGAGGCCGAGAAGCCGAAGGTGAAGTTCGAGAAGTTCCCGCGGGACTTCTTCGATCTCGTCATTATCGACGAGTGTCACCGCGGTGGGGCGAACGATGAAAGCGAATGGCATGCGGTGCTGGAGTATTTTGCAAGCGCATCGCACGTGGGTCTGACGGCCACGCCGAAATGCGACACCAATCGCGACACCTACAAGTATTTCGGCAAGCCCGTCTACACCTATTCGCTCCGTCAGGGCATTGAGGACGGATTCCTCACACCCTATCGCGTCAAGAAGTGCGAGTCGACGATCAAGGACTACAAGAAGGTCGAGGGGGATGAGATATCCGATCCTGAGAAGGTGGATGAGAACGTCACCTATTCGCCGGACAAGATTCAGCGTGAGCATTTCGTGATTCCGAAGCGTGATCGCCACATGGTCGAGGAGCTGTTCAAGGTGATGCCGTTCGACCAGAAGGCGTTGGTGTTCTGCGCGACGCAGGAGCACGCGGCGATTATTGCGCAGGCGATTCGCGAGGAGGCGAAGAAGCACGGCATTGACTATCCGCATTACTGCGAGCGCGTGACGGCGGATGACGGCGCGACAGGCGACCAGTATCTCCGCGAGTTCCGCAATTCCGATCTGCCGGTGCCGACGATTCTCACGACGAGCCAGAAGCTGACTACGGGGGTGGATGCCTGCAATGTCCGCTCGATCGTGCTGATGCGCGAAGTGAAGAGTCTGGTGGAGTTCAAGCAGATCATTGGACGCGGCACCCGGCTTTACGAGGGCAAGCCGTATTTCGTCATCTACGATTTCACGGATGCGAGCGACCGGTTCCAGGATGACGGCTGGGACGGTCCGACGATCTGCCCGAAGTGCGGGCGCGCTCCGTGCGTATGCGAGAAGTTGCCGCCCAAACCGCCGCGGCCGCGGCAGGTCTGCAAGGTCTGTGGATGCAATCCATGTGTCTGCCCCAAGCCGCCGAAGAAGTCCGTGACAATCGACCTCTGGGACGGACGGCAGATTTCCGCGACCTGGGAGGACAAGGTCATTCTCGACAACGAGATGCTGGATGTGAAGGAGTTTCTTGTCCGCTTTGCGAATGCTATCCGTCGTTTCACCAAGGACGAGAATGGACTCCGCGGCAAATGGCAGGAAATGGAGGAACGGAGCAATCTGCTTGAGGAGCTGGCGGTCCTAGGCTTTACCGAGGAGAAACTGCGTGAGATCCAGCAGAAGACCGAGCGACAGGAGTACGATGTCCTTGATATCACTCTCGATCTCGTGTATGCCGTAGCGCCGATCAAGCGGGCGATGAGGGCAGAACGCCTTGCGGAGAAGCTTGCCTTGCTCACTCCGCAGCAGCGGGCGCTTGCCGAGGTGATTCTGCGTAACTATGTGAATGATGGCGTCTGGACGCTCTCGATGAAGGGTTTTAGCGATCTCCTGAAACAACGCTACGGTTCCATCTCCGAAGCACTGTCGAAGTTGTCCTTCCCGACGCTTGACCACGCATTGAACTATTATTCCGACATCCAGCACTGGCTCTACGCCGCGTAGTGGGCAGTGTGATAAAGTGGTATTCTTGAATTGGCGGGCGGTTGCCCGCCATGGAAGAAGTTGTCTCAGACAGGTTGTTTCCAATCATCCCTCTCCCGCGCATTTCCCATTTCCAATTTTCCGCGCATGCTGGCTCAATACTTGTATGTGTGCATCCTGACGAAGATGAAAGATTCACGGAGCTATGGACAGTTATGTTTTGTTTTGGTATAATGTACGTAAACCCAGGACTACAAGGAAAAGGAGAGTCTGCAATGTTGAACGACTATGGCTACATAGACAAGGCGATCGCGAACATCAAGGAGGTCGCCGAGAAGCAGGAGGCCAACATCAAGGCCGCCGCGAAGCTGATGGCGGACGCCATCGCCGACGACAAGCTCATAAACGTCTACGCAGGCGGCGGGCACACCACCCTCGCGATGGGCGAGATGTTCTTCCGCGCCGGCGGTCTCGCCAACATCAACCCGCTCATGGAGACCGCGCTATCCGTCTTCAACCAGGCGCTCAAGTACCTGGAGCTGGAGCGCACCGTCAACTTCGGCGCGTCCATAATCAAATACTACGGCATAAAGGAAGGGGACGTCGTGATCTTCTTCCACAACATCGGCATCAACCCCGCCACGATCGACGCGGCGGAGGAGTGCAAGAAGCGAGGCGCGAAGATCATCGCCGTCGCGAGCTCCTACTGGCAGAACGAGATGCCCAAGGACCACTTCATCCGCCACCCGAACGGGAAGAACCTCTTCGACTACGCGGACGTCTGCATTGACGACTACAACCCCGTCGGCGACGCGGTTGTCGAGATCCCCGGCATGGGGACGCCCATCGGCCCCGTCTCGAACGTGGTCGACTTCACCATCGCGCACCTCCTCGAGATCGAGACGTGCCGCCAGTGCGTGGAGCGCGGGATCGTCCCGCCCGTCTGGAACTCGGCGAACGCGCCCGGCGGAGACGAGAAGAACGCCGCCTATCTCGCGAAGTACAAGCCGCTCGTGAAGTGCCTGTAGGGAGCGGGAAGAGTGTAAAATGTAAAGTGTAAAATGTAAAGTTGAAGGGTTGAAAGCTAACAACTAGAATCCGAAATTCAGAAAGAAAGACAGCGATGAAACATCAACACATCTCATGTTCCAATGTCCGCGTGGCGGCCTTGGCATTTTGCCTTGCCGGTTTCGGGGCGGTCGCCGCGCCGGTCACCAACGTCGTGAAATCCGCCGATTCGGCGAAGCCGTACCAGACGTACACATACGACACTGCCGTCTACGTGCCGTTCGACGCGACGACGACCGTCACTGTGGAGTGCCCCGATCCCGCCGCCGAGAAGTGGCTCAAGGCGCATTTCAAGGAGTGGTTCGGGAAGTATGCGCCTAACGTGAAGTTGGGTGCCACCGGGCTGAAGCCGGCGGACGATCCCGAGGCGTATGCCGCGAGCGCGGACGAGAC
>JAZQGX010000312.1:0-4115 GCA_045540275.1 Kiritimatiellia bacterium
GCCTCCGATCCGCCTTGCATCCCGTACGGCACAGGAGCTCGTTCACGTCCCCGAACGACTCGTTCCACGACACCTACAAGAAAAACACCGGCGAAATCCGCCGCGAAGCTCCGAAACCCGTGAACAACATCCACGCCAAGATAAGCGCGGCGCGCGCGGAGGCAATCAAGTTCGAGCTTGAGCGCGAGCGCGCGCACAAAAGCCCAATCAGCTGCTGGTCGAACTTCGGCACGCTCTCAACCGTAGCCGTCGCGCAGTCCGCGCCCGCTGCAGTCGAGCAGAAGTCGATCACCATCGTCAACTCGAACGTGACGATCAACCAGTAGCGGCAGCCGGAATCATCCCAGGCAGCCGAAAAACATGCCCGATCTTGGCGCAGCAAGATCGGGCGGGCATCTGTCCGTTTCGGCAGTTCAGCCGAACGGTATGACAATCTTCTTCGCGCCCTCCGGGAACTGTATCTTGATCACGATGTCGTCGCCGTCGGGCTTCTTGAAGTTATAGGACTTCTTTCCGTTCATCGAAAAGCTGCCGGTGCTGCCGAGTTTCTTGTCCCCGCAGTAGACCTCCAGCTCGCAGTCGGCCTTGCTTCCGACCGGCGAAACCTCAAGCGACTTCTCGTCGCTCATCAAGTTGGAGGCGAGCTTGACCTTGTAGGAGTATTCGCCTTCGCCGATCTTGCCGGACGAAATCTTGCCGGACAGCTCCTTCGTCGCCATCTTGTCGGCGACAGTGACCGTGACCTTGCCCTTTACCTTCGGAAGCGACTTCGCCCACGCGTTGCCGCCGCCGCAAAGCACGAACGTCGCGAATCCGCCTTCGCGGTTCACGGCCGAGCGAAACGGCTCAACCTCCCAGTTGGCGTCGCCGTTCTTCTTCTTGGTGTAGTCCTTGCCCGAACCGTCGGTTATCGATTCGACGACAAGATTCTCAAGGTCTATGTCTACGATGTTCTGCGCGAGGACAATGTACGTGGCCGCGAAATAGCCCTTGCGCCCATACTTGAACCTGTCGAACGTCGCGGAGCTCGGAACGTTCGTGCCGATAGGCGGGTAGACGCAGCACTCCTTGAGGACGACGGACGGCTTCCCCGTGTAGCTCGCAACGCCCTGGCCGAAGCTGAAGCCCTTGCCGCCAAAGCTGGTGCCGAAGCCACTTCCCCCAAAGGCCTTCTCAATGTCCGACATCGACATCTCCTTAATGGAGACGCTACTGTTCAAGGCACTCGAGCCTCCAACAACGGTTTTGCCATATGCAATGGCGGCAATTGCCGACAGGAGACATGCAGCTGCGATTCTTTTCATGTTCGCATCCTTCCTTCGTTAATCGGATTCGCGGCTATTATACCAAATCCCGCGGCGATTTTGCAACCGCGACAAGGTCGAGGGTCGTCTGCCACCAGTCCTTCACAAGACGGCGCAGGTTGTCGAGGCGCGACGGTTCAGGCAGAAGTTCGCTGCTGGCAGCGCTTATCACGCCGACGGCGCGCTGATAGTCCCAGAGTTCTCGGATGTAGTCGAGCCGCGCCTCGGACGGGACGACAATCGGAGGGAATCCTGCCGCGAGGACGGGTATGTTCGCAAGAAGTCGGGCGAGTCGTCCGTTTCCGTCGAAAAACGGATGCACCCGCACAAACGACACATGGGCAAAGACATAGGCGTCCAATGCCGCCTCTTGCGTTTTGACAACCTTGAGAGCCTTGTTGAATGCTTTAAGCCAATTGTCCATAAGACAAGGCGTATCGTCCGCCGTCGCGTATGGCATGTAAACGCTTTTGCCGTTCTCGGCACCGTACGTACCGTTGTCCTCGCGCTTCCATGATCCGACGGGACGGTAGATGTCGCGCGACTCCTCTCCGACGACAATGCGGTGCAATGCAAATATATCGTCTGCGGTTATCTTCTTCCTGCCAATCAGGGATTGGACGAAATCTACCCCCTTGGCATGCGAGACCACATCCTGGTGATCCTTGAGAGGCTTGCCCTTTACTGTTAGTCCGTATTCCAGCACGGCCATCGTGTCGCCGAGCGAGAGCGTATTGCCCTCAATCGAAGTCGAGTCATGCGTCCAGACGGCCTTCAGCTGCCTGAGAAGTTCATGTTTGCGCGTTTCCGAAATGCCGTCGAGAAAACTCTTTCGTGACAAGCCATGAGTCTTCATGAACGACGCGACGGCATTGTGGGAAACTTCAAGACCATGCCGAGACGTCATTTCCGCGGCGATGGCCCGAATGCTCGCTCCGCTCGCCTTTAGGTCCCTTATCTCCGCCTCGTAAGGCGCAAGTTTTGACTGGAACGGCTTGCCGCGTGTAACAACTTTATCTCTCATATCGCCAATATTGTACCAAATATTTACCACTCCTGCAATAGCACACTTGTTACATTTGAAATCAGCCGCAGCAAATCAATGGCGCTGGTCGGGAACCTCAGAGGTGCCCTATCCCGCAGAATCAACATCCAGCACCGCCTCGTCTACCAGGTGCTTCAGGAAGAACACGTGGTCAAGGTTCTTCGCCTGTGGACCCATTACGAGTAACGCCACAACGCACAGCGGATGCGGCAGAAATCACTTGCCATGCTTGACCGCAATGGGTTGATAGACGCCAAGATTGCCTTGCGTTGCTTTGTCGTCAATTCGGCCATCCCAATCGAAATAGTAGCGCTCGACAAGATTTGAAGTGTTTGGAGCAGTCTTGCAGTCAAGGTTGAGCAAGATGCAGGCGTTGTCCAGAAAGTTCGTGACATAATCCCTGCGCAGATTCTCGTCGCCCATTTTGTCAATCCGTCCGTACTGGTCGGAAAGCCACGTGACGTTCCAACGAATATGCATGCTTTGATTGCTCTTCCACATTTCCGCGTTCAAGTCTCGAACAAACCAGGCGACAGACGCAGTGCAAGCCGACAGGATCAGCGCCCAAACCAGCGATTTCCACCGTGCGCGAGCAAGCATAGCCACCGATAGCGGAATCAAGGTAAGAACCGCAACAATAGCTCCAATAAAAACCACAAACCGGAACATGTCACCCCCCCCCTTGGTCAATCAGCTGCGTCCTGCTTTGCCGGCTCCACGACGGCATCCTTGAGTTTCAACGAGCTGTCGAAGTAGCTGTCGAAGTCTGATTTTCGTATTGTACCAGACAGGCGCAGGTTCTTCTCAACATCCACTTTAAACGAAAGGTCCTCTTCCCTCATGACTCCCTTTAGTCGCGCTGAAATGCGCAGAATCGGCATCTCGCGCGAACCTCGGATATTACGACTGGGATATGAGGCGCACAACTCCAAACCTCCGCTCTCACCATCCCACATCGGATTGTAGTAGCTCCAAGAAGTGATCTGGCTGCGGTCCAGCGGCAGAGTTACACGGACGCCGTCAAGTTGCCGACCGAGCTCCTTGACCTGCTCGCCGGTCAGCGCGACGGAGCGGGATGCCACGAGCTTCACGATGTCGTCGCCAGTAACCGTCCTGCGGTCGAACTTCGGGAGCGGCTCGGACTTGTCCAACTGAATAAACTCCACATCCTCGAACGCCGAGAAGTCCGGCTGATACGGCTTCCGGTGGAAGACAACGGTCCCCGCGAAGTCGACGAGCCGCGCATTGTCCGAAAGCGCCTTCGCCTTGTCGCTGGGCATGAAGGCGTAGAACTCGAACGTTCCTCCGTCCTTGCCCGCAGCACGAAGCGCGACCCTCGACACCGAAAGATCAAGATCAATCCGCACCGCGTACGGCCACGACGGATTCTTATTCTTGTCTGCCGGCGTGGAGACATCCTGGACGACGACCTCGGGGAAGGTGAGTCTCCTTCCGTTCAGCCGTTCGAGAACGGTGTCCACCTTCGCTTTCGCGCCCCTGTCCGTAAACTTGGACGCGAGCGATACAAGTTCCTCTCCAGTGATTGCCTGCGGGTCGAAGTCGGGCAGCTTCTCGCTTTGCCACGGCACGTCGAACTCAACGTTCTTGAGCGTGAACACTGGACGGAACCCGCAGCGCCGAAGAAGATTACCGTCAGCCTGCTTGGACACCGTGCCCTTAAGCCGACTCAGTTCGTCGCCATAATTCCAAGGCGTGGCCCAGAGGTTCCACGGCAGTCCCGCAAGAGCCTTCCGCGGGATCACGGC
>JAZQGX010000313.1:0-14859 GCA_045540275.1 Kiritimatiellia bacterium
CGCTGTCTAGACGGAAGCGGAAGAACTACGTGCGGGCAGTCAAGCGACGCCCGAAGCCTTATCCGCTGCTGACAAAACCGCGCTCGGACTATCGCCAGGAGGAGGTCATATGAGCCTTAAGTTAGCGGCATTCGGGTCAGAACCTTCTGTATATGTTTTACTGTATATGCTTGGAGGAATGTGATTGGATTTCGCGGCGGTTTGCGCGGCACCTTGCGCGGCAGAGCCTGCGAAGGCGGGCGATGCGGTCGTCGCGCCGAAGCAGACGGGCGAGCAGGGTTTCTACAAGGTCTGGGTTAGCGACGCGCCGATAGAGGCGGAGTAGAGGCGAAGCCCTGCTGCGTCAGTAGAGAAAACCGAACAGCCATAGAGGGATGCGGCAGCCGCGTCCGACTTCAATCCCATCTATTGCGAGATAGCTGTCGGGCATATCCTTGATCTGCGCAAATGTCTTTTTCTCGCCGCCAATTTCGAACAGGTGTTTCCCGTCGACGCGACTGTCGCCGCGAGTCGGAAATGCCGTTGTGTTCCGCACCGAAAGCTGATTGTTGAAGAATACCTCGCGGAGCGTTCCCTTGTCCGGCGTCGGAGTGAGCGCATGCATCAGGTTCGTGTTGTCGCAGTAGAGCTTGTTCGGCGAACACAGATGCTTTATCGCGTCCGCATCCTCCGCCAGCATCCCCACCAGTCCCGCCCGCCGAAGTGCGTGAAGGATCTTGAGCCCCTGCTTGCGGTCCATCTCAAGGCTTCGGCAGAGCCGTGAGGTGTTGGGCGTCTGCGGGGTGGATTCCGCAAGTATCGTCAGCATCCTGCGCGACTTGCGGATGGTTTCCGTCGTCACGTCTTCGACTTTTGGCAGATCGACGTCAAGCACCTGGTTGACAACCTGGAGCAGTTTTCTGTGGAAATGCCGCGGCTCTTCCCTGTAGAACGGATAATAGCCGTGGTCGAGATACTGCTCGAACTTCGGGACGATCTTCATCTTCGTCACAATTGTATCTGCTATCGCCACGTGGTTCTTGAGAATGTCGTCAAGTTCGTGTGCCTTGAACGAACCACATCCTTCAAATTCCAGAAACTCCCTGAAGGACATTCCGGCAAGGGTATATTCGATCTGACGGCGTGACAGATCGGCCTTCCCGGACGCAATCCGCAGGATGGAAGAACCCGTATAGGCTATTTTCAGCTTCTTGAAATTGTCGTAAAGGCTCTTTATGAGATTCTGCCAGCCGGAAAGGTAGTGAATCTCGTCGATGTAGACGCTTTCCCCCCCGTGACGGACATGATGCTGCACCAGTTCGTAAAGCTCCTGTGTGTTCAGCCACACGTTGTCGATGGAAACATACAGCGACGAATCGGATTCTGCCGGGTTCTCGCGAAGATGCTGAAGAAACATCGTCGTCTTGCCGACACCGCGCGGTCCGTCGAGAGCGACTACTCTCGCGTCCCAGTCGATCTCGCCAAAAAGATAGCGGTGAAATGACGTGTCCGTCTCCCGAATGCGCTCGGCAGACATGTCGTATATCATCCGGATGTTCTCCTCTGTCATTGCGTCATCTCCTTACATTGTGGTTTTGAAACCACATAATACGAAGATAAACGTGGTTTCAAGACCATAGGATTGTATCATATTTGAGATTGGCAGGCAATGGGCTGCATGAAAAGGCGTTTTGTGCGGCGGATTCGGCGGCGACATTGGAGGCGCTGAAGCGGCCGGGCGCGCCGAAGCAGGCGGGCTCTCATGGTTTCTACAAGGTCTGGGTCAGCGACGTGCCGATTACGGCGGAGTAGGGACGATTATGATTGGATAGTGGCGTACGACAAGTTGAATATTGCCATTTCTATTCTAAGGCGTTGTTTAGAATGGTAATTGTCTTGGCGGGCTTCTATGTGCTACGAGAATTAAGGGTCAGAGCGTTAGCCGTTAGCCGGATTTCTGTAATTCGCATTGCATTTTGTATTCAGATATGATATTTTGCTTGCGTCAAGGGGCAGGTGCATCAATCCGTAAATGGAGAATCAATCCATGAATAAAACCAGAGCAAATACTATTCTTGTTTATGGCGCGGCGCAATTTAGATGTCTCGCCGCCATTGCCGTAGCCCTCTGTACGCCTTTTGCGCACGCGGAGACGAATGTGAATAGCGCCAATCATGTCGTCGATGACAGCGGCAACCTCGTTTACACGGCGGAGGCGGACGGCGAGACGGTTTCGTTCGACGGCGGGGCGAATATCGTCTGGGGTACGACTTTCTCGGGCAATGCCGCATCGTTCAATCCGTACAATGCATCGAGCGTTATGACCGTCATCAACCCGCTCGTCGCGATCCCCAATTCCTCGCTCGGCGTCGCACAAGGCACGACCGTGTTCTCCGGCGGCCTTACACCGAATACCTCGATTTCCGGATCTGCCTGGAACGCCTATTTCTCGAAAACCGGCGCAGGCACGGCGAAGTTCACGGGGGCCGTCGATTTCAGCGCAAACAACAACGGTCCGCATTTCAATGTCGCCGAAGGCGTTGCACAGTTCGCAGGCTCCGGCATAACGCACAAACTCGTCTATCTGTACGTCGGCAGGACGGCGGGAAGCACCGCGGTTTTCACCAACAGCGGCAGTACGGTCTCCGTGTCCGGCAGACTGTTCGTAGGATCGGAAAGCGCGGCGAATGACGGGACGGTATCGCAAGGCGGTTCGGGAACGTTCGTGATAGACGGCGGATCGGCCACGATCGCTGGAAATGCCTATCTCGGTGCGGGGGCTTCCGGCTCGTCGACAGTCGAAGTGCGCGGCGGCGGATCGCTGACGATGACCGGCGGCAATAAGTATTTCGGCTACGCGACGAGTTCTGCGTACGCGCCGAAGTCTCTGCTGGCGATTGAAAATGGAACGGTGAATTTCAACTATTTTCCCGTTTATTTCGGCTACGGCAGCGTGGCGAATTCCTCTCCGCGATCCATCCTGAAAATCGGCGCAGACGGAACGTTCAATTCAACTGCCAGTACGCTTGTTTTCGGACATGAAGCCGGAAATATCGCGCGTCTCGAGATGGACGGCGGCACGTTCAAAGCAAGCAACGCAACGTTCGGCAACAAGGGTTCCTTCCGCGGAACGATGACAGGCGGCAATGTTGATATAAGCCAAAACTTCTACCTTGGTAATTATTCGACCTCTCCGAACAGATTTGACATGATGGGCGGCACTCTCTCAGCGGCCAACTGCACTTACAGATATATCGGCTACAACTATGGCAACACAGCGGCCAGCTCCGTAACGAGCGTTTTGACGGTAGCCCGTTCCGCCGTGTTTTCGACCGGAAGCAAGTCCATGTATCTGGGTTTTGGCGGTTCTGCAACCGCCACGGCGCACTGCGAAATACATCTTTCGGATGGCGGGACTTTCGAGGCGGCGAACATCAACCCGAATCCAGGTGATTTTACCGATAAGTTTGCAAGTCGCAAGTTGACGTCCGACGGCGGAACATTCCGCATTACCGGAAACAGCACAACGATACCGTGGCTAAGAGCCGCAAATCTCGAATCGTATGTTGGACGTCGCGGCGTCACGTTCGACACGGGGAGCAACACGGCCACGATAGAAGACTTCGCCTCCGACGGCAAGTCACCCGGGCAGATACGCAAGGCAGGTAGCGGCACGCTCGTCCTTGGCAAACTCCCGCAGACGCACGGAGGCGTTGCGGTTAAGCAGGGGACGCTGAAGCTTTCCTCCGGCGCGACTGTCGGCGCCGCGTACACACCGGAGATGGCCAAAGTTGAAGCCGCCGGCAACACGTATCCGGAAAATGCGTCGGACGCGCTCAAAGGCGCCAACTACCTTCTTCACCGCTGGAGCTTCAACTGCGGCAGCCTTTACGATTCTGTCGCCGCGAAGAAGGCTACCGTTTACGGCGACATTGAGCCGGATGTCATCGGCGCCAATGAAAATCTCATAACGACTCCGCTTCTGTCGAACGCCTCGACGTATCTCGACCTCGGGTCGGGGCTGTTCGGCGAGAGCGAAAGCGATTTCACCGTGGAGTTTTGGGCTTCCGTGCTGCAATCCGCCGGCGATGGCGAACTCGCGGTCATCGGCAAGAGCGGAAACAGTCAGACGCTCATCTTCATAAACACCGCTACCGGTCTTGTAAAAGCGCGTGTGAACGGAGCAGGCCACAATGACAACAAATATCTTGGCGTACATGTTCCCGGCACGATGTACCACTATTCGATCGTCTTCAAGCGCAACGCAAACGGCAAATACGATACCACCGTCTGCCGTAGGGATTCCGCCGGAGAGGTTGTCGGCACATCCTTGTCGCTTGCCGACTCCCCGTTCTCCCCGTATCTCCACGCCGATTCGTTCTGTTTTGCCGCCTCGCCTGCGTTTCCAAATGTGAACACGCGAGGAATCAAGGTCGACGAGGTTCGAATCTGGAAGGCTGCGCTCTCCGATGCGCAGCTTGCGAAGAACGCTATTCTTGGGCCGGACGAGCTGCCGCTCCTTGATATGGGCGACGACTATGATTCCACCGGTCCTGTCGACATTGCCGAAGGCGCGGTTTTCGACCTCGGCGGGAACTCGATTTCCTATGGCTCCCTTTCCGGGGCGGGCACTGTTAAAAACGGCACGATTACCGTTACCGATGCTTTGACACCGCTCGGCGGCACGATGGAAATCGCGGCGGGAACGACCATGAAAGTTACGGGTGAGATCGTATTTAGCGAGGGCGATAGTTTGAATGTCAAGGGAACGCTCGATTTGAGGGAAGCGACCGTCAAATACGTCTCGACGTCGCGCTTGGAGTCGACCGTCAGCCTTGCGACGGCGACTGACGGCGGAACTATTCTCGGACCGCCTGCCGCGATAGACAACTCTCGCTACTTTATCTCTGTTAGCCCGAGTTCGGTGAGGGTGTCGCCCAAAGGCTTTTCCCTCATCATCAGATAATGTCCTGGAGTGATAAAAATGAAAATATGTAATGAACTTGGATTTGCGCTATCAGGCATAGTCTGCGCCATCTCCCTGTGCGCGTACAGCGCGGAGTTCCAGAACGCCCGCCTTGTGAATGATGGATTCGAAAATGGCCTCACCGGATGGGGCTCGCCCTCTAAGGAGTGGAGCGTCGCCCCTGGCCAAGGCCGCGAGAAGTCGTCCGCCCTTGTCTGGAGAGCAGGTAAAACCGGATCCGTCCCTATGCAGAGACTGGCGATACAAGGCGGCATGAAATACAGGTTCGGCGCGTATGTGAGGGTCGTGCCATACAATCCGAATGGGCTTCCCAAGATAACGCTCCGCTGTTACGATTGGCAGGAGAAACTGCGCTGCGAAGTCGTGGCGACGCCGTCCGGCGACAACGACCCTAACGCCGAAGGATGGGTGCGCTACGAGGGAATCGCCGCGCCGCCGACCGATCCGTATTGCGACCTCCTCGTCGAAATGCCGCCTGAAGCCAAAGGGTGCGTCTATTTTGACGACTTCTACTACCAGATTGACGGAGGCAAGACTGTCGGCGAGATGATTTCCGGATCGTACCGTAACGAGGCTGCATCCGGCAAGGTGCGTTTTGCAGTTGCGCTTAACGTGAACACGGTCAGGTATCCGCTCTCCACGCTGAAACCGGTGTTTTCGTTTGAGGGTGAGGACGGAAAACGCTTTGTGATCGCGCCGGACTCGTTTTCATACGACAAGGCACTCGTGTCGATAGAAGTTGCGTGCCTCAAGCGCGGCGCATCAAGGGTTGAATTTTCTCTCGGTCGCTCCGGCGCTCCGGCTCTCGGAACATCGTCGCTCGAATTCCGCAGGCTCGCATCGCCGGCCTCGCGCCGCGTGACGTTCGACGAGTACAACCGGACGATTGTCGACGGCAAACCGTTCTTCCCGCTCGGAATGTTCATTGACAAGGTTACGAAAGAAGAAATGGCAGTTTACAGGCAAGGGCCCTTCAACTGCGTCCATCCTTATACCGTGTCGAAGGAGGGGTTGGACATCTGCCACGACACCGGCTTGATGTGCATAGGAACTCTTATCTTCCATGCACCGGGTCGCCATTGGCGCGGCAGGGGCAGGATTACTCCAGAGAAGGCGCTCGCGAATACGCTTACATTCGTAGATTCGCTGAAAAACCACCCCGCGCTTCTCGCATGGTATACGATCGACGAAGATCAGCTCGCCTATCTGTCGACACAGAAGAAAAACCACGACGAGATTTGGCGCATCGATCCAGACCATCCGATTTATGCCGCGTTGGATCGTCCTGAACACGTCAGGGCGTTTGCCGGAGTATTCGATGTCATCGGTATGGACCCATATCCAATCGGCAATAACCGCGGAGGGATAGAGACAGCTTTCGGCTGGGGTTCGGCGGCGAACGAAGCGATGTACGCAATGCGCCCAATGTGGCAGATTCCGCAGGCGTACAACTGGGGATGGCATTCTTCGCGCAAGAACCAGATTGGCAAGAACCCTGAACTTCGCTTCCCGACGAGAGAGGAGTTCAGGTCAATGATGTGGCAGGCGATCGCCGCCGGGGCAAATGGACTTTTGCCGTACGGTTTCTTCGAGATTCGCCGCAATATGAAAGGCGCAGAGCGCGATGCGACATGGAAGATGGTCTGTGAGGAGTCGCAAAAGGTGCGCGACCGCTTCCACGTTTTGCTTTCGCCGCCCGGGCCGGCCATTGAGGGGCTTCCCGCCGGGCTTGCGGCGCGGACATGGAACGTCGAGGGACGGACATGGGCACTCGTTTGTAATCTGACGCGCAAGAAGATTAAAGGCTCATTCCGCATTGGAGGACGCACCGTTTCCGCGGATCTTTCGCCCATCGGCGTTAAGCTATCTCCGATCGATGAGTGAAGACATGGCCGGACATAGTATCTTTCGCGACATGAAATGGTGTATGAACGACCGCTCGCGTTCCTCTCGCTCCACCCCTGCTAAAACAAAAACACAAATGACAAGAAGAAACTTTACCTCAGGAATGTTCATGGCCGCGGCTCTGCCTGCGGTCGGTGCGCGATTTGCTTCGATCGGCTCCACCGGAAAGCCTTGCGTTCGCCGGCTCGATCCCTGTGCGATCGGCGTCATCAGCGACTTGCACATCGGCGTCCCGACGTCCAGACGGGTGTATCCCGGCGGCCGTGAATGTCCGTGGCAGCCGGAGACGTCAAAGAAAATGGTGGCGGAGATACTCGCGCTGCCTCGTCCGCCGGCGAATGTTATCGGTTTGGGTGATATCTCGTTCGCGTTTGGCGAGGCGGGCGACTATGAAATCGCCGCCGAGGTCTTGAAACCGCTGTCGGACGCCGGAATCAAGGTTACACTCGCAATGGGCAACCATGACAGCCGCGCTGAATTTTTGCAGTCCTTCCCCGGCTATGACCGCACGACGAAAGTTCCGGGGCGGTTTGTCTCGGTCGTTGAAACGCCGCACGTCGATTTCATTCTGCTCGATTCGCTCAAAGAACCTGCCAAGCGCGGCCATTTCGGCTCTCTTGGCGGCTCCGGACTCGGAGAGGCGCAGACGAAGTGGCTGAACGAAACGCTTGCGTCGCTCTCCAAGCCGACGTTCGTCTGCGCGCATCACGATGCGTTCAATCTGAGGCTCGCCTCTCTCTGCCCGAAGACGCCCAAGGTCGTCGGATATCTGCATGGACACCTCCACCGGTGGATGACGAACATTCTGGCCAACGGATACGGGCCCGACGCCCGCACGATCCGCCAGATGTCATTTCCCTCGTTCGGGCTCGACCTCGACGTCGGCTGGGGATTGATTCGCACATCGCCTTCGAAAGCCGTTCTCGAGTGCATGGCTTGCGACCACTTTTTCCCGGCGAAGATTCCGGCTGCGAAACGTCCGGCGCAGTGGGATATGTTCGTTCATGATTGGGCGGGCCGCAAAATCTCCTTTTCCCTTGCATAGGCTTTCCATGGATACATGTGCGGCGAACTCATCAATGTAGTCGCGAAATAGACGGTTCTTTTGTCGTTATTACAACGCGCGAACTTGCGCGGATGATCAAGGCCGCCGGTATTGACTTTATGTCACTTCCGGATAAAAAGGCCGATGATCTTCTCGGCGCCTACACGGGCGCAGGTACGATCTTCGGCGTCACCGGCGGCGTGATGGAAGCGGCTCTTCGCACGGTCTACTGCCTCATCACCAAGGAGGCCCAGCCTCCGGCGATTGAGTTCAGCGCGGTGCGCGGCATGGACGGCGTCAAGAAGGCGACGATCGACATCAAGGGTACGCAGGTCAACATCGTGGTCGCCCACCAGATGGGCAATGTCGAGAAAGTCTTGAACGAAGTCCGCGAGGATATCAAGAACGGCGTAAAGCCGCGTTACGACTTCATCGAAGTGTGGCGTGCCACGGTGGTTGCGTCGGCGTCGGCGGTCAGCCGTGCCTGGCGACCGACGAAGTGCGCGCCGCGCGTACGGCCGGTCTTTATACCGACGATGAAAAGTCCGCCATCCGCATGTCGCACCTCAACCCCGAAGTGTCCGCGCTTTACAAAGACTACCTCGGTGAGCCGGGCAGCGAGAAGGCCGAACGACTTCTCCACACCCACTACCACAAGCGCGAGGTGTACAAGTACACGAAGTAAAATTCGGTCGACTAGAACTGAAGAGAAGACGCGACGGATACCGCCGCGTCTTTTTTTGTCGGAAATAGCTGACCGGACGGGACAATAATATCATTTGTGTTTGCAATAAAAAAGAAGTTTCAGTTCAAGACTGATGCTTCATTACTTAGTATTGATAAAATAAGCAAACGCGAGGGGGTGAATTTTCTAATTTGGACAAAAAAGTGCGGATAATGCAATGAACTTTTCTTATTTTTATCGTATGCAATATGACAATGTGTAAAATATAAAGGTTAATCACAAATAGGCAATGGGCTTTAGCAGTACGAAATGAGACTTGCGTGAAGATATGCCCCCGCTCTATAATCTACCCCATGTCAATTAAACTACAAGAATTAGTGAAGCGGATAGAAGATGGCGGGGAGTCCACGCCATCAGAGGTGCTGCAAGTGTTGCATACCATGCCCCGAGACGAACTGTGGGAGATGTCACACCGGATAACGGAGCGTTTCAAACCTAGAGTCTTCGACTTCTGCGCAATAGTCAACGCGCGCAGCGGCCGCTGTACCGAAAACTGCAAGTGGTGCGCGCAGTCTGGTCACTGGCGCACCGCATGCGATATATACGGATGGATCGGATTGGAGGCGTGCGTTAAGTCCGCCGTCGCCGCCGAGAAGAACGGTGTTGTGCGTTTCGGAATTGTCACGTCGGGAAGGAAACCGTCGCCGTCGCAGATGGACGAGATATGCGATGCAATTTCTGCAATCAAGAAGCAGACAGATCTTTGCGTCTGCGCGTCGCTTGGACTTGTGGATGAAGCGGGGCTTCGTCGTCTCAAGGCTGCCGGACTGGACCGTATCCACTGCAACATCGAGACTGCTCCTTCCCATTTTTCCGATCTCTGCACTACGCACACCGTTGCCGAAAAGGTTGCCACCCTTAAGGCTGCCAGAAGGCTTGGCTTTCAGATATGCTGCGGCGGAATCATCGGCATGGGTGAGACGGACGAGCAACTCGTGGAGTTCGCCTTCGCGCTCAGGGATATCGCGCCGGACTCCATTCCGGTGAATATTCTTGATCCGATAGCAGGTACGCCGCTCGGCGAAAGCAGGTTTCTTGACATGGGCAGGATACTCGATTCAATTGCAGTACTTCGCCTTGTGAATCCGCGCACCGCGTTGCGGTTTGCCGGGGGACGGCGCAAACTTTCTGACGAGGATGCGGCAAAGGCCATATACGTAGGTATGAACGCTGGCATTCAAGGCCCTCTGCTCACGACTCCGGGATCGGACTACGCCGATGACCGTCAGCTGGCTCTCGGCGCCGGATACGAGATAAAGTAGCAAAATGCGCGGCGCGATCGCCCGGCGCGTTTCGGTTGCCCGCAGATATTGGAATTCAGGTCTGACCCGTTTCCCATATCGCACGGGCTGCTGACCGGAGCTGGGCTTCGGTGTGCGCGCTCATGATCGCGCAGCGCAACCTCGCCGAACCGCGAGCGACGGTGGGATAGCGTATGGCCGGAATCAGAAAACCGTCTTCAAGCAGTTTTGCCGAGACATCCATTGCCTTGCGCTCATCGCCGACTATTATCGGCACAATCGCGGAATCGGTCTTGGCGTCTACACCGAGATGTCTTAACTCGTCCGTGAAGATGGCGACATTCCTGCGAAGCGTAGCGATCCTTTCCGGCTCTGACTCAAGAATGGAAATCGCCGCATCCGCCGCCGCAACGGCGGGGGCGCCCGGAGCGGTTGAGAAGATGAATGGCCGCGCCTTGTTGACGAGCAGGTCTGTGATTTCGCGTTGCGCGCACACAAACCCGCCTTCTGCACCGAGAGCCTTCGAGAGTGTTCCCAATATGATGTCGGGGTGTCCGCATCCGAAGTGCTCGCAAAGCCCGCGGCCCGTTGCTCCCATCACGCCGGTGGCGTGCGCTTCATCGATCATGGAGAATGCGTCATGGCGACGGCACGCTTCGATGAACCGCGGAAGGTCGAGGAGATCGCCGTCCATCGAGAACACCGCGTCCGACACGGCCAGCCTTCTGCGGTGTTCGCGGCAGAGCGCAAGCTTGCGGTCCAAATCCGCCATGTCGTTGTGGCGGTACACTATGATGTCCGCTCCGGAAAGACGGCAACCGTCGATTATGGACGCGTGGTTGAGTTCATCGGAAAGAACCGCGTCTCCCTTGCCGACCATCGCCGATATGGTTCCGACGTTCGCCATGTAGCCGGTTGCGAACAGTATTGCCGACTCGGTGCCCTTGAACGAGGCGATATGTCGTTCTAGCGCAACGTGCGGCGGCTGCGTGCCCGTCGTCAGACGCGAGCCGCCCGATCCCGCGCCCCACCTGCGCGCCGCGTCCGCCGCGGCTTCGGCAACTCTTGGGTCGCGTGCGAGATCAAGGTAGTCGTTGGACGAGAGCACCAGTACTTCTCGTCCGTCGACGCATACGGTCGGACCGGCAGGCGCTGTGAGCGTCCGGCAGCTGCGCGCAAGACCGGCGTCCGTGGCAGACTTCAGTTCGGCACTGATGGAATCGTAGCGGCGTTTCGTTTTCGTCGCGGGAAGGGGAGGCACTCCTTCGACGATGACGCGCGTGCGCTCAAGGAAGTCAACGGTCTTTGACACGTCTTCGCGGGGTCCGCGGTAGAGGAAAATGCGTCCGCCGTTGGGGTTTCCTTTTTCCTTGATGACGGTGATTCGCTGATATCCGATCTCGCGCGTGGCGACGTATCCGGTAACGTAGTCGGGATCGTCCGACACGCATATCTCGCCGATGATTCCCGGCGCATTCTGCACCTTGGTGGCGAGCACCACGGCCTCGGCGTAGTGGTTCTTGCCGGAGGCGGAGCAAGTCGTCAGCGATTCGGCATCGTCCATGTATGTGGCTTGCACGCCGCGTTCCCGGTCCGGTTCGAGTCGCTCGAGCGTGTCGGCATCAAGCAGCATCGCCCCGCGCATCAGGTATGTTTCGGAAAACTTCGCCATTATCTCGTCTATGCGCGTGATCCCCGCTCCTGCGAGTAGCTCGGCAGCCTTTGCAACGCCCTCGTCGGCCGTGCGCGTGACGTTCGTCGACACGTTTAGAGACTTGAGGCGGAGAATCTCGCCTGCGCTCTCGATCTTCAGATTGATAAAGTCCGGCGATCCCTTCGGGTGCGAAATCGCGCGTTCCGCGAGGGCGGAGACGGTTTTGGGTATGGATGAGGAGGACACGATTTTCTCCGCGCCCGATATGTGTGCGCCGTCTCTTGACGCGCGCATTTTCACTGAAAAGAGATTCTGTGTCATTCGTGGAAATCGCCATCTTCCGGCTCCGGGCCGGGTTCTGCGCCAGACAGGTCCGCAATGGCCGCTATGATGCGTCTGACGGATGATGTGTCGGATACTAACGGCGGCATGGAGTAGATGAAGTTGCCGAATGGACGCAACCATACGCCGTGCGAATCTATCACGCGGTCGATGTCCGCGCGTGCCGGCATACGTCCGACCTCCACGACTCCCGCCGCTCCGAGCACGCGCACGTCCTTCACGTTTGGAAGCGCGGCGAGCGGAGCGAGCCCTTCCCTGAATTCGCTTTCGATGCGCGACACGCTTGCGGAGTAGTCAGACTTCTCGAAGAGATCGAGCGATGCGAGTGCCGCGGCGCACGCGAGCGGGTTTGCCATGTATGTGGGGCCGTGCATGAACGCGCCGGGGCGTCCGTTCGATATTGTTTCCGCGACGCGCTCGGATGCAATGGTTGCCGCGAGCGTCATGTGTCCGCCGGTGAGCGCCTTGCCGACTGTCATTATATCGGGCGTGATTTTCGAGCGTTCGTGTGCCCAACGCGGGCCTGTCCGGAAGAAGCCCGCAGCGATCTCGTCAAAGATGAGAAGAACCCCGTGATCGTTGCAGATGCGGCGCATCTCGCGGAGGTAGGACGGACTGTAGAAGTTCATTGCGTTGGCGGCCTGGAATACCGGCTCGCAAATTACCGCGGCGATTTCGCCGGAATGTTCGTCCATGACGCGTTTGAGCGAGGTGATGTCGGACGGATCCCATTCGTCGTCAACCTTGCACAAGGGCTTTTCGGCGAAGAACTGCTTCGTCATTATCCCCTTGAAGAGCGTGTGCATTCCATCTGGATCCGATATTGCCATGCAGAGTGACGTGTCGCCGTGGTATCCGCCCTTTAGGGCGACTATCCTGTTTCTTTCCGGGTGTCCGGAGGATACATGGAACTGGACAGCCATCTTGCATGCGACCTCTACGGAGATGGATCCCGAGTCGGCGAAGAATACGCGGTTAAGGCCAGCGGGGGCGATTGCGGCTAGACGCTGCGCGAGTTCGACGGCAGGGTCGTGGGTGAACCCGCCGAACATGACGTGGCAGAGTTTTTCGGATTGGCGCCGGATTGCCTCGGTGACGGCCGGGTGGTTGTGCCCGTGGGCTATGCACCACCAGCTCGATACGGCGTCCACGAGCTTTGCGCCCGTGTCGAGCGTGATTTCAGTCCCGCTTGCGGAGACGGCGAAGCGAACCGGCGGCGGGTTTTTCAGCGACGCATACGGATGCCATATGTAGGCGCGGTCGTATTCGAGAGGCATCATACGAAAATCTCCGAGAAGTCTATGTCGGGGTAAGGTTCGTCGTCCGAGATATGCGGAATCCGAACGATGTGCTGCGGGAATCCCCAGTCTTTGAGGTAGGCGCGGATTATTTCTTTGGTGTCGCGGTCGATCGCGTCGTCTGCGGCCGGGTGCCGGTTGTAGATCACGCCTGCTAGCTCCATGCCGCGTGAGCGGATGGCGTCGAGTGAGAGAAGGGTATGGTTTATGGATCCGAGACGTCCGCAGGTAACGAGAATCACAGGCCATTTCTGCTCTGCCGCGAAATCGATGGTGAGGACTCCTTCCGCAAGAGGAACGTGAAGACCGCCTGCGGCTTCGACAAGTACAGGGGTGCGCCTGCGCGCGCATTCGCCGACGCACGCGCGTATGCGCGAGAGGTCGACGGTACGCCCCTCAAGCTCGGCTGCGAGCTTCGGGGAGGACGGGAACCTGAATATCTGGGGGGCGGTTATTCCCTCCAGGTCTTCAGGCATGGGGGCGCATCCGCATATCTTGCGATGCGAGTCTATGTCTTCGGAGAATCCGTCGTTGCCGGTCTGTACGAGCTTGACCGTGATGGCATCCGCCCCGCGGGCGCGAAGCGACTTCATCATCAGTCCGGTGGCAACGGTCTTTCCGATGTTGGTGTCTATTCCGGACACAAAATACACCTGTTTCATTACTCGCGTATAATACCATTTTTATACGCAATAAAAAAGGGTGTTGTTTTCTCGTCCGGCCGGAAACCGCTTCCGGGGCGGCAACGGTCGGCGTCAGAGCTTATTGATACAGTAGCCGAGTTTTTGGTATAATGTCCGCATGAGAAAGAACAGGGTTGTCAAAACTGTCAAACTCGCAAACTGTCAAACTGATTCTACTTGCAAACTTTGTTTAAGTTGGGGAAGTTGTGAAGTTTTACAGTTTTACAGTTAGGCAGTTGGGGCCTTGACGACGAGGAGAAGGACCGCGCGGTTGCGCTGATGCGCCGCGTTCAGGCAGGCGCCGGATTGGCTCGCGAAGGACGGCATCCGCTACATGATCTACATGGGGCCGGACCCCGTGCGTTTTTAACAAGAAAGGAGATGCGATGAAATACATGTTGCTGACACTTGCGGCGGTCTTCGGACTGATTGCCAGAGCCGACGTCGCTTTTGATGATTATATCGGATCCGGTCCCGGCAAGGTGCCCGGCGCCGTAGTCGTCGGATACGCCGACGGAAAGATCACGGCGAGATGTTTCGGATATGCGGATGTCGCGGCCGGAAAACCGATGACGCCCGACACCGTCGGCTGGCTCGCGTCCAACACGAAGGCTATCGCCTGCGCCCTCGTGCTTTCGTACGTGGAGGAGGGGAAGCTCTCGATGGACGAGCCAATTTCGCGATATCTTCCCGAGTGGCGCGGTGAGAACGCGCCGACCCTGCGTCAGCTTATGTCGCACACGTCGGGCCTTAAGTTCTTTCCTGAAATGCCGATCGACAGGCGTCCGGTGCAGCTTCTCTCGCGCCTCGGCGCCGTGCGCGGGATGGTGTCCGCTCCGGGAGAAAAGTTCAGGTATTCGAATTGGGGGATCGACGTGGCGGTGGCCTGCGTCGAGGCTGTGACGGGAGAGCCGTGGGAAATCCTTCTGAAGGAGCGCATTCTCGATCCGCTCGAGATGCGCGACGCCGTCTTCCATCCG
>JAZQGX010000314.1:0-2854 GCA_045540275.1 Kiritimatiellia bacterium
CGACTGACAAACAGACCGACAAGCATCATGTACAGCGACCGTCCATATGTCGCAACGACGTTCAGAAATATCCGTTTAGTAGGGGTCATAGATTTTCTTTTTTCTACTACTTATTCAAATATGTTCTTCAACACCTCTGAACATCACATTCAAGTCATGGAGCGGGGCAATGAGCGTCCCCAATGGCGAGCCTCGCGTCATTTGGGCGAAAGCGTTTACATCCTTGGGAAAGCACTTGCCGCCATAGCCGAACTTGCCGTCGGGGCCGGGCACGTAGGTGTGTGTAGCATTGATGTATCCAGAAAGGAGCACGCCAGTATGCACCTTCGCCCAATCGCCACCCATCTTCTCGACATACTCCTTTGCGGCATTGAAGTATGTAACCTTGTAGGCTCCAAAGACATTGTGGATGTATTTGGTTAATTCAGCCTCCAATGGCGACATTACCGTGAACTTCTTTCCGGGAAACACCTTAATGAGCAAATCCACCGCACCCGTAAACACCATCGTCTGCTTTTTAAAGTCCTCAATATGAGTCCTCTCCGTCAAGAACTCTGGCATATAGCATACATGATGACCAGTTTCTTTTGAAAGGCGGTTACTCGTCCCTGGCAAGATCGTCGTTCTGACAAAAACAGGCACATCTGGCAGATTCTTTATGAGTTTCATCATCAAGGTCAAATCCTGCGTCCCATCATCCTCCGTAGGGACATGAATCTGCAAAAATGCAATGTCAATTCTGCTCAGATCGTCATTATATCCCTTCGGCGGATCACTAACAAAGATTTGCACATCCCTGTTGTTCTCCTCCAGCCAAGCCTTGAGAGCCCCGCCCACGAAACCGCAACCAATTATCCCAACTTTGATCATGATAAGCATCCCTCCCGCGTCGGCAAGACGCGCTCCACGTTGGATTTGAAAAGGCCCATGACCAGATAGTTGACCCGCGCAAGGACGCGCTCGCGGACAAACGGCAGCGCGCCGCAGAGAGAGAAGCGTCCCGCCCCCGTCGCGTACCAGCGGCCCAGCGCCTCCACGAAACGCAAAACTTCGCCCGCAGCCGCCACGCCGCTCCCCTGCAAGCCCGGGTGACGACAACCGCTAAAGGCGCATCTGGCCGCTTCATTGACCTTCAGCATCATGTCCAGCCCGAACATTGTTTCGGCCAAGATCCCCATGCGTTCATCGAAGCGGACATCCGTCAAGGCCGTGCGGCGATAAAAGGTATTCGCCAGCGGATGTCCGCGCAGCAGGCAGCGGTCAAACAGATCCCGCGCCGTCAGAACCTCATGCGCCGTCCGAACGGATGCAGGATCAAAGCCGTGCGTCGTCGCGCCCAGCTGCAGCAGACCGGCGCCGGTCGTGCGCGCCAGGATGTCCGCGGTTTCCAGACAACGCGGCGGCAACACATCGCCACAGCCCGCGAAGAAGACGTAGTCCCCGCGCGCAACCCGGAGTCCGTCGTTCAGAGCGGCAAACAGACCGCCGCACGTTTCGCGAACAATCACCTTGAAGCGCGGATCGCGCCGCGCATACTCGCCGAGAATCTCACGGCTCAGATCAACAGAGCAGTCATCGACGCAGATGCACTCCCATGTGTCATGGGTCTGCGACAGGAGCGAATCGAGACAGTCGCGAAGCCGCCGCGCCCCGTTGAACACGGGAATGATGACGGTAAACGCGAAGGATGCGCCTCCCTTGGGGAGGTGCCGCGACCGTTCCGGCTGTCTTTTTCCTAAAATAATACGTGCCTCGTTTCTCTTCGTCTCTAGCGAGGCACGACCAAATGCCCGTGAAGGAACTAAGAGAACGGGCACGCAAAGTGTGTACAGCACAAGGGCTGCACAACCCTGCGCAGCCACATTTCTCGCTCCTTCACTGAAGATTGGTCGTTTTCGCTAGAAGCAATCCATGCGCTTGCGCACACTTGAAACCGCGCGATATTGGCAAGGGCGTCACACGGCATGACGTTTTTTCGTCTGCTCGACCGCCTTCAGGGCCTTTCTCAAGACCCCGCCATAAGTCAAGCGCGAAAATTATATCATATTTTCGCCGCGAATAGTGACATGAAATTAAAAAACATCCCTTCGGCCGAAGGGATGTTTCGATTTGAAGGACGGTTGTCTTTTCGGTCAGCGGTCCACGCGGGCGGAGCCGCCGCCCACGAGCTTTTCGACATCGGCCTTCGTCGCCATCGACGTGTCGCCGGGCGTCGTCATCGCCAGCGCGCCGTGCGCCGCGCCGTAGTTCACCGCCTTCTCGGCGTCGTCGAACGTCATGAAGCCGTAGACGAGGCCCGACGCGAACGAGTCGCCGCCGCCGACGCGGTCGTAGATCTCGAGGCCCGGGCGTTGGATCGACTGGTGCAGCTCGCCCTTGTACCAGCAGATCGCCGACCAGTCGTTGATCGTCGCGGACTTGACCGAGCGCAGCGTCGTCGCGACCGCCTTGAAGTTCGGATAGATGCCGACCGCCTTCTCGATCATCTTCCGGAAGCCCTCGATGGGGAGCGTCGTCAGGTTCTTGTCCACGCCCTCGACCTCGATGCCGAGCGCGGCGGTGAAGTCCTCCTCGTTGCCGATCATGACGTCCACGTACTTCGCGATCTCCCGGTTGACCGCCTGCGCCTTCGCGTTGCCGCCGATGGACTTCCAGAGGCTCGCGCGGAAGTTGAGGTCGTAGCTCGTGACGGTGCCGTGCTCCTTCGCGGCCTTCAGCGCCTCGATGACGACGTCCGCCGTCGTCTCGCTGAGCGCGGCGAAGATGCCGCCCGTGTGGAACCACCGCACGCCCTCCTGGCCGAAGAGCCGGTCCCAGTCGATGTCGCCCAGCTTGAGCTGGCTGACGGCGGTGA
>JAZQGX010000315.1:0-7495 GCA_045540275.1 Kiritimatiellia bacterium
CGCTGCTGCTTCTGCATCGCGGCAAGTCTTCTGGTTTTAACAAGTCCCATGATTCTGCTCTCACTTTCCTGTTTCCATGTTACTTTGCCAATGAGGTAATTAAAGGCCAATTAGACTTTCCGCCTTGCTCCAAAGGTCATTGCTACGATTTCATCAAGTTGCTTTGACAGCTCCGCAAACGGCTTTGCTAGATCAAGAACTCGCACGGCTATGTCATGTCCGCCGATCGTCCAAGTCGCGGGTTCTGGCGCATTCTCAGAAGTTTTAGCGTAAAGGAGCATTCCACCGATAGGTTTGCGCGGCTCCACCGCCTGTTGGTTGTTCACGTACGCAAGCATCTGATAAAGGTGGCTGTTTCGAATCGATAAACGATCCCAATTCATCTGCATAATCGACCCGTAGAACTTGGCGTCGATAATCAACGTCTTCAACGCGTCCGAAAGCATCACGTCGGACTGCATCTTGGGCAGAAGAGATTCATCCGTCCCGCGCGGAACGTCCCAGGCTATCTGCTTTGACATTGCATGCAGATCATAATGCCGTGCATAGTATTCACGAATGAACCCTTCATAAAGTGACGCCATGTTGTCTTCATCAATCTCCATCTCCCGAATTCGACGATTCCCAGAACGCGCCTCATCCAACAGCAAGCCGTCAACGACGAACTTGCAAACATTAATGAGCATGAGATAGTGCTGGTTGTTTCGCTCATACCGTAGGGCACTCCACCTGATACGATGGATGTCAAGAGTGTCCACATCTCCAAAGAAGGAGAGCACCCGCTTGAGCCTTTTTCCACTCCGCTCCAGTTTGCCAGTGCCAAGAAGTGCGACCGCCGTGGTCTTCAGAATCTGGTTAAAGCCGTTGTTGACCGAGAACTCGTCGTGAACGCAGGATATGACCTGCCGCTTGTTCTGCAGATGCCGAATCGTCCCCGTCAGGTCGATCTTCCCGCGCAACCCGGCCATGTCTTCATGGACCTCTTCGTACATCCGGTGCAGGCCGCGCTTCAAGAGATGGGACAACCCCAAAGACAATATCTCCCCAAACAGGTCTTCGGCGTGCTCGAAATCCTCGCCAGACATGTTCGAATACACGCCTTCGCGAAGCGCCTTGAACGCATACGCGAGCATGTAATAGATGTTCAGGATATTTATGCCCTTAACCGTCATCGTATCGCATTCAAAAGTTTGTTTCTCTCCTCGTCGGCCTTCGACTGATTGTCAAACCAATATTCGTCAAGTGTCGGTCCTATATCGTAATGTACGATTTCCTCTGGACTCAACCTGCCACAGAAGAAGCTATGCCCGATGACAAATCCCTTGCCGAGAGAAGCATCGGCTACGATTACTTCATTCAGTTTCTTTACGGCTTCAACAAGCCTTTTCATCTTATCGTCGCCCGACACAAGCGCAGCGAACCCCGCCGAATCAAACCCAGGCTCCATGGAAATAAAGCTGAACCGACGGCGAAGCGCGTAATCCATCATCGCCAACGAACGATCGGCCGTATTCATCAGCCCAATGATGTAAAGGTTCTTGGGAACAGTAAACCTCTCGTCCGGCTTGTAGGCGAGACGTACCGCATACGCCTGCTCCCCGCGCTTGTCCGCCTCAATCAACATCAACAGCTCTCCAAAAATCTTGGAGATGTTACCGCGATTTATTTCATCGATGATGAAGAAATAGGGACGGGCGGGATCGTTTTCTGCTTTCTTGCAAAACGTGTAGAACACACCTTCGCGAAGCTCAAATCCACCGTCAGAAGACGGCTTGTAGCCGCATATGAAATCCTCGTAGGCGTAGCTCTGGTGGAACTGGACGAACTCTACGCGTTCATCATCGCGCTCTCCCATCATCGTCCAAGCAAGGCGCCGCGCGGCAAAGGTCTTTCCGACTCCCGGAGCACCGGTAAGAATGATGTTCTTCTTCTTTTCAAGCACGGACACCATTTCGTCGAAAGCCTCAGCGGAAACAAATACCTCTTGCAGAAAATTTGTCTTCGTATAGAAATGCTGGCTTGTTCCCTGTGACGCGTCCGTGTCAATTATCTTATCCTGTGGATTATCATCGCGAAGAGGCTTCATCCCCATGACAGAATCATACCAAAAACTCAAGAACTTGTTCTTGCACTTTGAAGTGACTTCGCTCAGTGTCGCAGGGTTGTACAAATTGTCATGGGCTCCCTTACCGGTCTCTTCCCTGTACTTTTGGATATAGTCAGCGGCATCCTCACTCAGAACTTCTACGGGACGGACAATGTCAAACCAATTCAACTCATCCTTCTGATCGTTCTTGCGGCATGGTCCAGTTACCCGAACCAGCGCGACGAACCCCTTCTCCCGTATCCCGATGACATCTCCCTCGTGCATGTCCCCAGCGAACTGCTCCGGCTGGCCGCCGTCATTGTCCCACGCTTCACCCATTCCAACAACGCCATACTGCTTGAGTATTTTAAGGACATCTTCTTGGCTAAACTGTGAATCACTTCCCGGATGAAGCTGCATGTGCCAGAAGCGAGGACGCACGATTCCGAGCTGCCGAGCAATAACGCCTACAAAGGCCTGCTGCGTCAATTCACCTCCCTGCACCAGTTTCTTTTTATCCTCGTAGAATTTGCGCAGTACCTTGTTGCGATCGACATAACTTTCCGGCTTTTCCAGACCGTAGCCGTCAATTATGGTGTCAATCCAATGCGTACTGTTGACTTGGAGGAACTCGTCTGGGTAATACAAAATCAGAATCTTCAGCAGAAAACTCTTGCCGACACAATTAATTGAATCGAATGTCCCTTGTTGACCATGAGCTTCAACTAGTGCCTTAAGTGGCTTAGCGATCACCTCATGCAAGATTGTTCCATTGTCGGCATCCGGATGTAAATCCTTATAACGTTTCAAGGCCATAATCATCTGATATGAATTGGTATCCTTCTCCCAAAACATACCGTAACTCCGTGAGGAACCAGGGAAATAACTCGACATTCCGTTTGTCCCTCGTTCAATCCACCAGCAGAAGTTTTCCTTGTCGCCATGGCCGATACAATAGGATTCCGGCGTCAGACTATCCAAGTCGGCGATTGGGAACTTTGCCACGAACGCAGCCCGCTGCTCGCCCGCGATTCTCGCATGTTCAAATTCCTTTTCAGTCGGATGATAGGACTTAAGCTTTTCGTCCAGTTCTTCAAGCTTTGTCATTTTTCATTCTCCTTACAGTCTCTCTTTTGTTGGACAACATTCTCCTCGTTCCACTACCGACACGAAACCCCGCCCCTCTTCGCTATCGGCTGAACCGAGAACGAGGTGGTCGAGGAACTTTACACCAAGCATTTGCGCGGCAGATTGCAGGGCGGAAGTGAATTGGTAGTCGGACTTATTGAACTTACTGGCCATTACGCAAAATCTCCAATGTTCTCAAACGTCACGTTGTCCCACGCCGCAAGAAGATCGTCGACCGTGGGATAACCCCAATCGACAATCTCCGCCGACGAGCCTTCAACACTCAAGACGACATACATGCTGTCCGCGCCGTCGGCGTCCACCGTCAACGAGCTCCCCTCGCCTTCATACGAATCAAGCTTGAGTACGAAATACTTCTTCACGCTTATATCACTCCATTCTATGCCAGCTCCTTCAAACCAAGGGAACGCAAATACTTGTACGTTTCATCGTAAAACTCCGGTCGTCGCGTATCATCTGGCGGATGGCCGCGATCACCTTCCGGCACGCAGATGATCATGCCCTTGCGCGCACGCGTCAAAAGAACGCGATATGCATTAACTTGGAAAGCACGACGTTCAGGGGCGTTGATATTTTTCCATTTGCCGCCGGAGAAGTCTTTCTGAATCCACCCATCCGGCGCATACTGGAAATCCCCATCCCAAATGAGACAAGACCAATCAAGTTCAAGGCCTTGGATATCAAACTCGGTTGCAACATCTTCCAAGAATAAGGAACTTCGGATATCCGTTATGTCGTCCAAGAACCAATCAACGATGTTTGGTTTTGCTCGCACGTCAATTGCAAGAGGACGGAGGCGAAACGCTTGCGACGAACAGATCATGCCGTAGCGCTCTGACCCGCCCGATACTTTTCTAAGCCATGCTTTTGCCTTTGCAAGATCGCGCGTCAACATGATGGGGTAATTCGCGCAGAATTCAGCATAGGTGGTTTTCGCTGCCGAAGCATCGCGATCCAAAAGTTGACCGACAAAGTTAGAAAGATTCTCCGCGCGGAAACTACGCATGCTTGTTGCCAAATGCAAAGAGACGTTCTTCTGCACCTTGGGATTCGTTTCGAGAAGTGCATCCACATTCCCCTCTGCATACTCCTTCGCGGTCAGTTGCGGAGATATAAACACGTTCCAATTCGGGAATGTATCATTGGCCGCCCGAATAGGCTCTGCGATTCCCGCCTCACCTGAATTAATTTCCTGTCCACCACCAACAAGACAAACCACTACCGCCCAATCCGGCCGCAAATCTAGGGACCAAATCAAAAACTCGCTTTCAGACATCGGAAAGTTCTGCACACCTTTCTTGCGTGCCAACCAAGCGGAAAGATGAGGTTGATCCCAAAGACGTTGTGCTTCATCAAAGATAGCGACGTGTTCGACTTCAGAATACCCATCTTCTTCATGCTTTTTCGCCTTGGCTTCATCTATCTCAAGCTTACTGTCTCGAATAGGCATCTTAAGCTTGGCCAACGCATTATCACGATAATGGTGTATGATTTGTATGAAGCTTTTAACCTCTCGACGAGCAGTTGTCAGAGTGTATTGATTGCCGGCCTCACGTTCTTGTTTGACTTTATCTCTAGCAAGCGCCTCTGTTAGCACATCAACAAGCGGCTTATTCCCACTTAAATAAACGGCAGGCTCTTTCTTTTCGAATTGTTTCATGGCTACATTGAGCCCAACAAGCGTTTTCCCTGCGCCCGGGACACCCGTTACGAAACAAATGCATTTTTCATTATTTGCCTTTGCGTGATCGATTATGCCAAGAATGAAATCCGTTGTTACTTTGAGATTTTCACCTGCATCACATCGTGTGATACTTTCCACATTGTGCTTCGCATATAGTGCGCTTGCGGCTTGGATGATCGTTGGCGTTGGCGAATATCTGCCACGGGCCCAATTCATCCCTTCAACGTTCGCTTTGGGCGTGGCCTCAACGACTTTGCCAATAGCATCTTTCAAGGTTGACGCATTCGCTTGCAACGGCGCATAGACTTTATCATCATAGTTGCATGTTGCAAGTTCAAATGGTTCATCAGGAGCATCCATAGCCACAAGTACAGGCGCAACAAACAAATCCCGGGATGGTTCATGGAAGTTTTTGAGGTCCAATGCATAGTCCCAAACCTGCTCTTTGTCAGCGGTCTCAAACCTCTCCGCCCCAGCCTTAAATTCAAGGCAAAGAACGACTCCGTTTATTAGTAGGATAACATCTACTCTTTTGCCAAGACGGGGGATGGAATACTCGAAGAACACATCCCCATTGTATCCTTGCAAAATTGACTGGAGCAAACCAATCTCTTCATTCCAAGCATTCTTCTGATCTCTCGCAGTATCAAAACTCTCGGCCTGGCTCAAAGCCCCAAATATAGCAGCAGGCTCCTCCGCAAGAAATTCCGCGATGGTCTTTCCATAATAAAATCGTTCCACAACAACTCCCTCCTCTTATACAAATTGTTTCCTAATCAGCTCTCTGTCTGCCGGTGCGAAATCAAGGGCGTCCATTTCGGAACGCGTCACCCAACGTATCTGTTGATGTTCCAAGGCTTTAGGAACTGAACCTGACTTTGGCGAACATAAGATCAGCGTAAGGCGAATTGTCTTCTCGGGATATTCATGCACGACAGAATCAATGATGTGCTCATTCTCAATTTCGAGCGCTAGTTCTTCGCGGCATTCGCGCGCCAATGCTTGCTCAGGTGTCTCTCCTGGCTCTATCTTGCCACCCATGAACTCCCACATGCCGCCCTGCGCCTTATTCGCCGGACGTTGTCCAACAAGATAGCGATCACCATCTTTAATAATGGCGCCAACGACTTCAATTATGTGTTTGTCCTCCATTAATCACGCCCAAACTATTTTATTCCCTTCTTCAGTAAACCACTTCTTGTTTTTCATCTTCTGATAAATCTTCTCCGCGAACTCATCAGACACGTCTGCTTTGAAATTGAATGCTGTCTTGATGGATCGGATAACTGCATCTTTTCTTGCCGGTAGATTTTTAGGAAACTTCGTTCTGCAATAATCTGCACAGTCCGCAACCGTCATTTTCACTAGAAGTGTCTCAGGTTCATTTGGCATTAGTCCACTCATGGGGATACTCCTTTTAAGATTCAAACCGCCAACAGTGCCCTATGCTTCTCCAGCAGCACCTGCGAGGGCAGGAACTTTGCGGGGAGGGACATTTTCTGCCCTTCGATGTCGAGGAAATAGGTCTTTGCCGCTGCGTCGGTGTAATGGTCTTTGATTTCCTTTGAGACGATGAGGCGATAGTGTTCGTCAAAGGAAATGAGGTGGCGATCGAACGCGGCATCGTAGGTTGCGGAGAGGCACAGACCGTTTTCGGGATTGAGGCGGTTCTTCTCGTCTTCAGCCCACGGGCTGATGTGGCTCGCGCGAAGGACGTCCGGCACGGAGAGTCCGGTAATGCAGCATTTACTGCCGTAGTTCTGAAGCACCATCTTACGGAAGATGTCTTGATTCACACGCACCTTGACGGCGGCAAGTTTCATCTTGCCTTCTTTCGCAGTAAGATTCAGATGTGCTTCAAGGTCGGTTTGCGATGTCGTATCGATCAGCGCTTCCGCCTTTTGCGCGACCGCCTTGCCGCCCGTCTCGCCCGACACCTTTGCGAGAATGCCATCCGCAAACGCCTCTGCCGCCAGAAACTCGCCATAGGAGCGAACCGCCGCAGAACAGAAGTTCTTCGTCCAGTAGCTCGGCGATTCGAAATCCGCCAACACGGGGCTTGCCGCGCCCTTCTTCATTTCGGCGCATATCCATTCGTGCAAGGCGTGGATGTCTGCAAGCGAGAAGCCGTGCCACATGGACCCGCCGACGATTGGCTTCGGGTAGTGCTTCGTCAGGATGGGGCCAAGCATGTCGAGCGCACGGACGTAAGACGCGGCCTTGCCGCTTCCGTCCGTGTTCGTAGCGAAGATGAAGTCTGTAAACGATTGCCTAAGCGTCATTTACCATCGTCCTTTTTCTGGTTCGTCAGGTTGTTGATGCGCGCCTTTCTGTTCTGGTTTTACATATTTTCGTGGCGGTTCTCGTCACTCGACTATGTGGCCCTGACATTCCTGCCGGGACATAAAATATTATACCACAAACCAGGGGAAAATAAAAGTGCCTATGAAGGTTGGAGGTTCCCCAATTTTTTTCTCCGCTAGCGAGGCATTGCGACGGCCTGCGCGTTTTCGAGCTGGTAGTAGTGGGAAGAGCGTTGCCTTTCAAGTTCGATCTTCGGTATAATACGAAGTGCT
>JAZQGX010000316.1:0-52289 GCA_045540275.1 Kiritimatiellia bacterium
CCTTTATAGTGTTTGAGCACGGGAATGTGCGAATTTGCCACCACCGCCCGAACCAGCCGTTCGCCCCCGCGCGGAATAACCACGTCGACCATTCCATCGAGCTGGACCAATTCCTTGACCGCCTCGTGATCGCGAATAGAGATGAATTGTATCGCATCAACGGGAACGCCGGCTTTGACCGCGCCTTTTCGGAGCGCATCGGCAATTGCCGCATTGCTGCGAAGCGTCTCCTTGCCGCCGCGGAGAATTACGGCATTGGCGGTTTTGAGGCAGAGCGAAGCGGCATCCGCCGTGACATTGGGGCGAGATTCGTAGATGATTGCGATCACCCCAAGCGGAACCCGTCTCTTTTCAATGCGAATGCCGTTGGGGCGCTCGATGGTGCTGAGCGTCTGGCCGACTGGATCCGGAAGCGAGGCGACCTGCATGACGCCATCGACCATTGATTTGAAACGGGCAGGGGTAAGCGTAAGACGATCGACCATCGCGTCACTGAGTCCCGCGGCCTTGGCATCGGCTACATCGAGCGCATTGGCTTCATATATCGCCGTTGAATCTTCCACTATCGCATCGGCCAGCGCCCGAACCGCGTTGGAACGCTCTTCGGTCGTCAGCAGCGCCAATTTCCGTGAAGCCTCGAGCGCGCGTTGCCCGATATCTGAAATGATTGTGTGCAAATCCATTGACAGTCCTTTCGACCAATGTCTGCACCGGTCAAGTTCGCCAGGCGCAGACTATGGCATTTCTACAGAGAGTTTGAAGAAGCGGCGAGGTGTTTCTTTGATATTTGATTTTTCGTGTTTGTAGACAACCTGCCACCAAAGATTCTCGTCGCTCTCCGACACAAACTCGATACCGTCCTCGTACCAGGCGTTCTCGAGCAGATTGGTGCTCCACAACAAGTGCCACACAACCCCGTATTCACGCGCTTCCTTTCCTTGACGGAAAGTTACCGCAGCCTGGTCACCGTCGATGAGAATCGGAATCAATCGCGATGCGTTGCCGTCGGGAATCGAGGGGTCGGAACCGAACACGAATTCTTCCTGCGTGGTAAGTCCGTCCCCGTCGGAATCGGCAGCATCATCATAGGCCTTGTCGCCGTACCACTTCTCCTTCCAGATTTCGTACGGAGTGTCGACCTTGATGTTGACGGCGGTAAACGATATATCGTCGATCGCGATTCCGTAACCGCAACGAGCCGTTCCGATAAAATCGATGAACATCGTTTCGGAAACTTCAGGAAGCTTCAGCTCTACCTCGGTCCACTCGGCGATCGAAGCGGTAATGTTGGTCAGCACCACCGGTTCGGCCCCATAAGAGATGCGGTAGGCAACCTGCAAGGTATCCTTGTAGGTTGAAGACTTGTTCTTCTTGCAGATCGCGAATTTCAACTTGGCATCTTCCGTCCAGCTCAAGTCGATCATCGGGGTAGTCATCGTCGCTTTGGCTATTGACGAAATACCGTCGTGGAAGAGACAAGCATTCGTGTTGCCGCTGTAAGCTCCGACCGGTACCGGCGCATTGTCCAGCTCTTCACTGGTGAAACTGCCGTTGGTAAACACCCAGCCTTTAATCCTATTGGTGGCAAACGTCCAAGCCTGCCAATCCATACCCTCATCGAACGTGCCGACCAAATCGGTGTAGCGCGTGCCGGGACGGACCGTCCACTTGAGGGTTGCGGTATACGACTTGCCGTCTTCCCCGGAGGCAACCACATCAAAACTGTATTTGCCGGAGGATTTGGGTGTACCCGAGAAAACGCCCTCCGCACTCAAGTTCATGCCGCCGGGCAATGAACTTCCGGGTGCCACCTTCCAGCTGACAGCTCCGGTGCCGCCGACTGAGGCGAATACACTCTCAAACGGAACCGATGCAAATCCGTCGTCGATATTGCGCGTTACGATAACCGGAGCCTCGGAAGCAACGCCCACGCGAATATCATCGAGCATCACACCGTTTCCGTAAAGGGCGTTTCCTTCAAAGCAGATGTATCCGCTCTTTGCATCGGGCAGCGCCACGCGCTGATATGTCCAAGTGTCGACCGACGAGTTGATGGTCAGCAACGGTTCTCCCCAGGGGTCGGATTCTTTTTCCTTGAAGTATACCTTCAGGGTGTCCTGGTCGTAGAGCCCGTCTCCTCGCAGCAACTCGCGCATGCAAAGCCAGAATGTGAGCGAAATTCCGGTGGAATTCTCACCGAAGTAAATTTCCGGCGAAATCAATTTCGTCACATGGTTGGGTCGGTTGTAGGTGAAGATATCCGACCAGAAGAGCAGCGCGTTGTATGCTCCCTCGTGCGGTAGCGCGGGGTATTGGCCATGACCTTCGCTTCCGCCTGTTGAGAGTTTCCACCAAACGTTCGTGCCGTCGTCGGAAACGGACTCCTGTCGCCAGTAAGACGGAATGTTCCCGGTCGGACTTTCGAAATTTTCGGCAAACAGCACAACGCGCGGCTTGTCGACAATCAAGGTAAAGGTGTTGGATATCTCTGCGGCTTTGTCGTTTCCGCCATTGTCCTTGACCTTCACGTCAAAGGTGTAGATGCCTTCTACCGAGCAGGTGCCGGAGAGTCTGCCGCCGTCGAATGTGATTCCGGGAGGAAGCACTCCGACCACCGACCAGACGAAGGGCTCGATGCCGCCACGCACCTCAATAGTGTAATCGTAGGCGTTGTTCACCGCCGCATCGGGCAATGTGGTTTGCGCAAACTCAAATTCGCTCACCGGGTCGTACACCTTGACATCGTCGATGTGAACGCCGTTTCCGTTGTAGGATGTGGCTTCGAAACCAAAATACAGCTGAGAACGGTCTTCGTTTGAAACGGGCAGAACGACTGACTGCTCCTGCCAGGAAGGAATTGATTCGGTATATTCCTTGATGAGCTTCCATTCTCCCTGTGGAGTATTGCGATAGTAGACGCGAAGCTGGTCGAGATAGCCGTTGCTGTTGTTATAGGCGGACTTGCACAAAAAGAACGACAGCTTCACCTGACGCATCTGCGAGCAGTCGAACATCGGAGAGATAATCATCTTTTGCATATGGATGTCATCTTCCTTATCGACGTTGTCGTCATTGAATACGCCATCTTCCGGTATAAAGGCAAGGTTCTGCGGTGCAGTGTGCGCATAGGACGGAGCACCCTTCCTGCCAGTCACCCCGTTACCGTTGGTAAAGGTCCACAATGTATCGTTGGTGATATTCACACCGTCATAGACATTTACGTCGGAATGAAACCATCCCAATTCCGCGTTGAAGGCGGAGAAGCTGGTAAAGGTTTCAGAATAAGGGGTTGTGAATGCCGGAAGGATTTCAAATTCCGCCGGCTGTTCAACATCTCCTCCGAGCGGCGAGACCAGAGACATCGTCTCTTTCACTTTTATCGCTTCCTCGGGATAGCCGCGGATGTAAACCTCGTCATCCCCCGCGATCACGAATTTCAGACCCTTGGGCAAACCAGCACCTGACAGCCTGATGGTGTAGTTGGACGGAAAGTTTGAAACCGGAACGCGCCAATTGTAATAGGTTCCGACGCGCCCCTTCGGAAGCAGGTTGAGCGAATGCAAAATCATCGACGGCTCAAAATTCAAGCGCATGGTCGCGCCTGTAACGCTGAAATGCTGAACATTCAGAAATGAATTCGAACCGTTCCACCAACGGGATGACGGAAGGGTGTTATCACGAAAGACGCCATCCTGCATCATATAGTATGGAGCATTGTTTCCTTCATACCACAAATCCGTCTCGTCACCGTCGTTGGCGCCCTTCTGGAAATCCCAGCGCCCGTCGGCCTGCATCAAGGTCAATTCGTAGTTTTGGTGATTGTCGTTATACTTCAAACTCTGGTTGTCGCGGTCGCCCAATTCGTCGACATGCCAAATGGCAATACCGCCGTGCGGCAGATCGGCATCGCGCAGAGATTTCTGCCGATTTTCAAAAATAAAGTACTCCGTGGCGCTTCCCGGAACCTCGGGATTAGCGCGCGTTTTCGGATTTTCGTAGACAAAAACCTTGTTTTGACCGCGGTACCCCGAAACCGTGGCATCATAAAGTTCCGCCCCTTCGATTTCCTGATCCCTGCCGATGTAAGTCGGTTCGGTCCATCCGGTAACGTATTTCATGTACGCATTAACCTGTTGCGGACAACGGTCGAAGGTTGAGGCCATCAAACAGAACTTTCCCGCACCGCCTTCAGCGTCGTAATCGTAATCGTAGAAGTCGGGGAAGTTGAAGAGCATGTGGCCGTTTTCATGGCAAAAAGTCCCGATCGAAGGTTGAATTCCAATATCGCAAATCTGGAATCTTCCTACTTTCGGCCCTCCGCCGGGCAGATCAAAGAACACCTTTTCGTAGGCTGGTTTTGGTTTTCCGTCTTCGCCTTCAATCTCTATTTCACGGGTAATGAATCCGGAACAAGGCCAAAGCCCCTTCGCCCAGACCCCGCCGTTCATACCGGCATAAAGAACGTTGAACGCGGCGACGTGCGGCTTGTCTTCGCCGTTATCGGAAATGGTTAGATTCTGATACGACTCTTTCAATTTGACAATCAGGGGATCCGTTGCGGGAAGGCTGTTCAACACATCGAACAAATCGGTAAAGAACTGCAGAATCGCCTCATTCTGTTCGAGTTCATTGTAGTGCTCCTTGGTTTGCGGCATACGGACATATCCAACTACCGTATTGCTGTAATCGACCATGCCCGCCGAAACATCTTTGTAATATGAACGAACCGATGAATAATTGCCAAAATTCGTGTAGTTCTCGCCGTTGAGCATCTCCTCCGCTTCGCGTACAGGGAAAATGCTAGACTCGACATCGTCGATGAAGTCGACAAGAATCGTCAACCCGTATTTATTTCCGGTGATCGGTTTTATGGTCATCGTTCCCAAACCGCCGCGGGACCGCTTAAGCACATCCTGTACTCGCTTGGCTTTAGTTTTTTGCCAGGCTTTTTGGGTGCCGACGATTTTTTCGTGACGCTCGACGTTGCCCTTGTAAATCTCCTTCCAACGCTCCTTGGAGATTTTGTTCCGCTCCCCGGGCACGACTCCATCGGGGGGATTGTCGATACCGGCCAGTGCATCGGTCGCAACCAGCTCGGTCGCAGCCTCATTGCATTTCGCATAGGCGTAGGCGAACTTTCCGTTGCGGCGCACGACCTTGACATCATACCCGTTGTAGGTCAGAATGGCGTTGAGTTCGTCACCCTGACCATGAATTGTAATCGCCGTGCCGTCTGGCTGCTTGAAACGGATGTCGCGTTTGAACGGTGCGGCACTGGCGGTAGCCGCCACCGACCAAAGCGCAAATGCGGCAAGAATGGTGCGCACTCCAGCCGGGAACACCCGGCTGAAGCACATTTTCGGTTTGGCGCTTCTCTTCATGCCGTTAACCTCCTGAAGGCGTTACTTCGAGAGGATCACACGGAAGAATCCGCTTTCAGGATATTGTCCGACAACATCGGATATATCGGTGCTGAAGCTGCGGGTTCCTTCCAATGTCACCGTACCGCTCTTGACAGTCTGCCATGTTCCGGAGTCAAGCGACGCGCGGAACTGCACCTCGTAAGCGCATGCAGTTCGACTCATCGACGAGGCGAGCAGAGAGCGCGCCGCGTTGGAGGCAGAATCGGAGGCTTTCTTGACGGTAACCGTCCAGCCAACATTCGCGTTGTCCACGCTGCCCATCACGAGCGAGAGGCTGTCGTTCGGGGTCAGTCCGAGAATCGCCTTGGCTCCGTCAAGGTATCCATCACCAGCCGACGAAGAGGTGGTGGCAGCCGAGCCGAGCAACAGCTCCATATTGTCTGCCAAACCGTCGTTGTCGGAGTCCGTTACACCGGTCATGTTCAGCAGCATGCCCATCGAGGACATCGCCGGACGTGTGCCGGAGGTGCTGAGGGTCCAATTGATTTCGGCGTCATTGTTGTCGGAATCAAAGGCACCGATCTTATCGAGGAAATCAGCACCGGGATTCTGTTCGTATTCCCAGGCGTCCGGGAACCAATCCTGATCGATATCGGTATCCTGGATGAAGATTTCAACCTCGGGGCAGGTTACCTCCGGATCAACATTGATCGGCAGCGGATCGTAGGGGTGTTTGGGATCGAGGGCGTAGTAGTTGGCATAGCCCCAGGATTCCCAAGCATCGCGAACGCCGTTGTTGTTGGAGTCGATGAATGCCATCGCATAATACGGATATCCTCCGTTCTGCGTTGCCAGACCCCAAGCATGGGCATTGATATCCGTTGCGGTCTGACTCAGCATCGATTCGGTTTCCTTCAGCGAGAGCGTGTAGGACGCGGCAGGCACACCGGCAAATCCGGCATTGTCAAAGACCTGGAAGCGAACCATGTTGGTGAACTTCTTGGCAGGACCGAAGTACTTGACTTTGGCCTTGATGCCTCCGTATCCACCGGACTGGCGAGGTTCGTTCACATCCAGACGGAACGCACCGCTGGTCGACCAGTAGGTGTTGTTGGCCGCGGCGAGGGTGTAGAGCTCGCTCAGTGCAATCACCTGCCAGGTGTATTTGCGGTTGGTCTGGAAGATCGAGCCGGTCGAAGGAATGTAGTCGCCTGCCGCAATCGGGCTGACGAGAGTGCAGTTTCCTTCGTTATCGGTGACCGGGCGCTGACGCGGTCCGGTGCTGTAGATAACCTTGCCTGCGGCATTCTTGATCTGCAGAATATATGCGGGATACGCATCAGGCATCTTCCACTTGAAGACAGGGCGGGCGTTGTACACGTAACCGCCGCCGACTGGCGAAACAATCTCGGCTTTAGCGCGAACTAACGAGTAATTGTTCGTGAAGCTGAAGATCGGATCTTCGTAGCCGTTGGTGTTGATGTTCTGTCCAGAGATGTAGACCTCGTAGACGGCCTGAGTCGCTTCTGTCGTAAATGCCCAGTCAAAGCCGAGCTGGCCTTTTTCCATGAGGTCCGCTTCCGTCACATAGTTGCGCGGTGCCTTGAGCATCTTCTCGAAGACCACGGGACGCTGTGCCACCTGCGAACCGTTGATGTGGGTACGTTTGATGGTGAGCTTGTACTCTGCAGCGCCGCTGCCGTCAATGCCGCTGTCACTGCCGCCATCCTCAGATCCGGCTCCGCCGTTGATCCAACGTTCGGTGGAACGCAGGTTCTCGACAACCGAGTAACGGAGATAAGAGTCCATGTAGTCGGTAAGTTCGATGTTGACCGAATTCTGGTCCCAACCGACATCTACCGCAAACGGAGTTGCCACACCGTACGGCTCTCCCGCATTCCAGATATTATCTCCGTTGACATCCATAAAGGCTTCAAAGTAGTTGATGCCCTCGCGCAGATGTCCGCGATGCGGCACCTCTGCGGTAGGATTATCGGGATTGGAGAGATAATACGTCGCCGCAAATGCGGAGATCTGCTGGCTCTCGTACGTGATGGTGATAAACGAATTTTCAGCCTTCTGGATACTGTAGACCTGAGGCTGTCCGTTTACGAACTCCGTATGAGGACCTGCGCCGAATACCTTGAACTCAATACCCTTGAACTTTTCGAGGAAGAGCACAACCTTACCGGTGACATAGTCGACGGTACCGACCTGAATACCGCTGTTGCCTCCGATGTTCGCATCAAGCATAAACAACTTACCGGTGGTTTCCGGAACATTGCCGATATCGAATGCCACGGCACCGGCGTAGGTCATACCGAGGTTGTCAATCGAGTCGTTAAAGTTGACCTTGATCGACCCCGGACGCACCGAACCGGGCGCAAGCAGCGGACGGATTTCTTTCTCCGCCCAATATCCGCAGTACTTGCTGCGGACGTTCATATCGATCTCCGCATTCTCGTCGCCGGAATCTTCGGAAGAATATCCCGCGTGGATGCTGGGAATCGTGAAGATCGCATCAGCAATGCCGTTGACGCCGCTTGACTGCGAGTAGGCCTTGATTTTGATCGGTCCAGACTGCGAGCCGCGATACTGAATGGTAGTCTTCAGTACCGGCACGGGATATTCGGTAGCGGTATCGCCGTTGGCGGTCAGATATTCCTTCAGCGTAGGATTGCTACGGAAATCGGAAGCGCCGTAACGTGCTTCTGCCCAGTTCGACCATCCGTCATCATCGATGTCCATGTGGGAATCGTAGACGAAGCGGTTTGCGAAGTCGACGTGATAGAGATCCTCCCACCAGTCATCGCAGAAATCATGGTCGGTGAACATCAGACCGAGGTACATCGACTGCGTACCGTTCTTGAGGTAGTAGTCGGTAACCGGCTGGCCAGTTGCACTGGCGGTGCGGTCGGGACGAACCACGGGGAATACCTCGGGCCACTTGGCGTGATAGTATTCCGAAATCAGGAATTCTGCATAGTTGCAAAGTCCGTCATTGTCAGGATCGCCATAGGCTCCATAATCACCCTCTGCGCTGCTCGCGCTGAGATTGAAGAGATCTTCCCACCAATCGGGCAGTCCGTCCATATCAATATCGGAGGTCTGAACGATGCGGTCGGCATTGGGATCAGCATAGTTGCTCTCAGTATAGCCATTGGCGATATCGCGCATATACTTCTCGCCGCAAGTCATGGTCGGGTCACCTGGATAAGGCGAATCCCAAGTCAGATCGACCCAAGATGAATCGATGCTGGCCTGCCAAATTTCCCACCAATCTGGCAGTCCGTCGTTATCGGTATCCTCACCGGTTTCAGCCCAAACCGAGCTCGGGGCGTCGTTGTCCCACATCTGGACGGCAAGTTTCGCCCAGGTGTTACCCAAGGGGAGCAGATCCATACCGGCATCGACACTCCAAAGGAGGGAGATGTAGTTCACGGTTATGTATTCCCAACGAGCCGACTCAGCGAGATTGTTCGTATTGGCCGTTGCCAACTGAGACTCGAGCAGATAGCCGAAGCGGCTGCGCATTTCATCAATGCGGTTGTGACGATATGCCAGACCGTACGGATCGGCGGTAAAGTTGAACGAGTAGTTCTCGATCATATGATCTTTCGCCGCGGTTCCGAGCGAACCGATCGAACCGGCGTACAACTTGCTCCAGTAGCGGGAGTCCTTGACCATTCCGTAGTAGTTGGGCAGGTGCTCCATGGTATTTTCAATCAACGGGAGATAGCGGTAGTTGTTGTACACATAGTTGTGACCGCGCATCTTCTGCCACCAGGCAACCCCAGTCCATCCCGCCGGACGGTTTGCCTCGACCGAAGGAGCCATAAATCCGCGAGGTGCGGTGGCTACCGAGGCTGGAGTATCGGCGCTGAAGAGGTTATCGAACGTATAGTGGTAGACGAGTTCGGCGGGAAGCTGCGGCCGCCCGATCTGGCGGCTCCATCCGAGCTTGCGGTACTCGACAATCATATCGCGGTTGGCAAGCTCGTCGGAACGCAGATAGCGCTTGCGGTAATCGGCGTTGATCTCGGTGGCGGTACGTGCACCATCCCAAACGCGAACTTCATCAATGAAGCCTTTATAGAATGCTCCGTACATGCTCCAATCGAAGACCGGATCGCAACCGGGACGCGCCACGCAATCGGCGGTAGGCGCAGCACCGTGAACCGGTTTGGCAACTTTTGCACCAAGGACCAGACGGTTGGTGTAGGCGTTGACGCCTTCAACGTAATCATACGAAGTTACGCTCAAGAGCTTGTTGGTCTCGTCCGCATCGAGGTTAAGGGTGCTGGTACCGTTGGCGGGTATCAGTTTCGAGCCTTCGGCGGCGTACTTGCGACCGTTGACATAGAGCGTGAACATTTCCGAAACACTGTCGTAGGTGGCTGCCACGTGCATCCAGTTGGTCGAAACATCCGGACCGTAGAGGATGCTGGCGCCGCTTTCTGCGTCATGGCCGCCGGCATTCTCGTAGAGTGCGTACAAACGCTTGTCCGGATTGTTGGCCGAAGCCAGACGTCCATATCCGATACGGAAGGTGGAGCGGACGCGCAGGTCACCGTCAACATCGCTGGCATCAGCGTTGTAGTAGTAAATCGGACGGTCGATGAAGACACGTTCCTTCAACCCCGAAACGAAACCGGCGGCATCTGCCTTCTCGTCCTCGGGCTTGACCCAGAATTCAACCGTGAAATTCTTAAGGAACGAGTGGTCGCGGGCAAAATCGTGCTCGAACGAAACCGCGGCCGATTCCGAACCTTCAAACCAGAGTGCCTGACGACGGATCGGATCGTCGGAATTGAGCGGGTCGCTCTGCGCGGTCGAGGTTGCAATCAATTCATTCTTGTCCGAAATACCGTCATTATCGGTATCGTATCCTTCATTGATTTCAAAGGAGTACATGTAATTGATGGGATCCTTCGCATTCGGCACGATCAAGAGAATATCCTCGTATGACTTACCGTAAACGATATCCCAGAAGAAGCAGCCGCGAGGCAGATAGGATCTGACAATTGAACTGGGGCTTGAAGCATCGGTCAACCAAATCGGTGAGGGATCGGTATTACCCGCACTCGGATAAGATTCCAGACCATGCAGATATTCCTCGAAGTTCAGCAGACCGTCGGCATCAAGATCGATGTCGGGCATACCGCTTAACCACGGGAAGCTTACATAGTCGGGTGTCTTGAGAACTTCGGGCTTGACGTTTATGCCCTTGAGCAGGGGATTGTCATCCCACTTGATCATCTCGCCAGTGACTGTATTTTTGAAACCGAACGCGTTACCGACAACATCGGCGACCTCAAGATCGATAAGCATATCGGAGAGGCGGACATCACCGAGAAGCGGGTTCATGCCATGGTAGATTTCATAGAAATCGTCCATTCCGTCCATATCGGTATCAGGATCGCGAGGATCGGTGGAGGCATAAACCAATTCGTCTGCGTTGGCCGGAGGCATGAAGTATACCGGGTCGCCGTCTGCTTTGAGACCGCTCGCATCCCATGGTTTGGCTTCCAACGTGAAGAACGCGCTTGCTCCGGCATTGGCGGGAACAACTTCGTAAGAGACATCGTAACGATAGGGACGAATCGCCTGAGTCCAATACTCCTGGTAGTTCTCCAGGCCGTCATTGTCCCAGTCCATGTCACGATATTCAAATCCGGCGTAGCTGTCGGGTCCGGAGTATGCGTCGCCGAAGAACGGACCATCAGCGGCGGCACCGTGGGTCGGGTCCATACCGTTGTCGATGTATTGTTTCTCGGGATTGAGCAATGCTCCATTCTCGTCTTTCAGGTCAACCAGTTCACCGGCATACTGGACTTCCCAGGCGTCTATCAATCCGTCATGGTCAGTGTCGATTGCGCAGGGATTCAATCCGCCGCCGCGGAACTCAACCGCCGACATTCCAATGGCCGCGAGCGGATCGATTCCGTTCTTGTAGCGGAAGAGCTCATTCTGCTCATCGCCGTCGAACAGACCGTCACCGTCGGTATCCATTTCCCAAGGATCTGACGGGTAGAATTTGTTGAGCCATGTCAAATCGCGCTCGGGACGGGTAATCGAAACAAATCCCTTTTCCTCGTCGGTGGGGTCCGGCGCGGGATTAAATACGGAAGTGTAGCTTAAGTGGTTCGTATAGAACACCTGACAACGCAAACCGGAGAATTCGGATGTGTTTGCCAATTTATCTCCGTCATCACCATCGACATCGTATCGCCCGTACTGGGTACTTCCGTCACCGGCATTCCAAGGACTGATCAGCATTTCTGCAAGAGATACGCCTTCCTTGCCCAACGCGACGTACAATTCCCAGCCGTCAGGCATACCGTCCCAAAGTACGGGCTGACGGACACCGTTATTTTCTGCGAACACCACGTCGGTATCAGGTGTGCGCGGATCGGTCGTGTACATCGCCAGATCTGCAACGCTCATTTCCGCCGGTGCGTCGGACAGCGTGTTCATGATTACCTTGGCAACCAGATATTCATCATAGGCGGTGAATTCGACGGTGTTGGTAATGCTTCCCGCCAGCGAGGTGTTGTACGAGGAATCGACAACGTTGGTTGAATTTGCCGACACGTCGATATCATGGATGCTCCAACCCGTCATCGGATTGAACTCGCATTCCTGATATACCTGCCAGTGGACCAAAGCGACCTCCACCGCTTCACTGGCGCCGAGATCGAATTCCAACCCGTTCTTCTGCAGTGAACCGCGGTCGAACGGTTTGCCTTGTCCGATTTCGCCAACCGGAAGCTTGGAGTCAACAACCTCTTCGCCGCGACCATAGCGATATTCGCTCCAGAATTTCTCGCCTTCGGTGTCGGCCAGAACATAGTAGGCTACGCTCTTGTCATCGGTGCGAATCACAGGGATACGCGTACGCTCGACAATCGCCTTGGCCATGTAGTCGTTATCAATGTTCATGTGGGAATCGGAGACGCAAGGATCGGTTCCCATCATCACTTCCCAACCGTCGGGCAAACCGTCGCCGTCGGTATCCCAATGAACGGGATTGGTACCGAGGGTGAGTTCGAGAACATCAGGCAATCCGTCGTTATCGATATCGCGGGCATCGCCGGTAGAGGTCATAACCGCATCGTCGCCGACCAACGGGTTGAATGCGGTAAAGATATCGGTACGCTTGATCGGTTCGCCGTCGGTGATATTGCCGGGCGTATAGCGATAACCAACCAGACCTGCGGTCTTGGTCGATTCGCCGCTGTCTTCGGCGGCATGACCGTAGAACCACCAGAAATAGTACTCCCAACCGTCGGGCAGACCGTCACCGTCGGTATCGGCGAGCGTAGGATCGGTTCCGCCGATGATACCGATATCTGCACCGGGTTCGTCAAGCGGGTAGGCCGGATCCAGTGCGGCTCCGTCGCCGTCGCGCTCGTAGTTGAGGTGATTGTCAAAACCGCGGGTTTCGAGAATACCGGTGAAGGGCGTTCCTACCGCAGCATAGATATTGCTGATCGACGGAATGAATTGAGCCGCCGATCCGGCCAGACTTGCAGGGAGGAAGTCACCGATTGCAACGGTGTTGCCCTCGGCATCTTTGCCCCAGTCACTGTTGAATGTACCGAGGTTGATGGTCGCGACATAGTCCACGGCATTGCCTCCATCGCCGTTTTCTCCCTCTTCACCGCCACCCATAGCGGCGGCGGCGTTTGCGGCGCGGGTCATTCCGTTGCCGGTATTCTTGGCAGCGATGATATCGGGAACACCGTCAAGGTTGATGTCACCGAGGTTCACATCGGTTTTACCGGTGAAGTCGTGAGGCAGATATTCACGTGAGAAGATTGCCGCAACCGCCATAACCGACTGGGCGAGATTTCCTTCGCCGTCTTCAGCCGGCAGGTTTACCGCAACACGCGTCGGAGCAAGCGGTTTATCGGCATCTTTCTGGACGAAAACCCCCTGTTCCATATCGGTGGTGATGGAACCCGGCAGCCAGGTGTAGAAGAAGCTGTCGTACATGAACGGTACCATATTGGTGGTAAAGGCGCTGCCGTCGCTGTTCCACTTGCTCATCGGCACGTCGACCGTCGCCGTCTCGTCCGCGCTGTTGACGCGATAAGGAATAGCCAGAATGGTTGCACTGGTGACCTGGCGTCCGTACGAATAGGTAGTTACATTGTCACCGCCGTACTTAATGTCGTAGCTCGCCTCGACTCCAGGCGGAATTACAACTTTACCTGCACCGAGACCGCTGTTACGACCATACATCTCGCCGCTGAACGAAGCCCCTGCCGGTTTGTAAACCGTGGTGTTCGGCCCCATTTCGGTCACTTCAAGAACCTTGCCCGCCGTTACTTTGACAAAGGCGAATACCGTTTCACTGTAGTCACCGTCTTTGTCCATTACGTACAACGACACCTGATAGTTGCCGGCCGTACGGTAGGTATGGGTGGTGGTTCCCGAGTTGCCAGCGAGCTCTTCGGTTGAACCGTCGCCGAACGACCAGTAAGCGGTGCGCGAATCGGCCTTAACATCCTGCGAAGACCAGCTGAACTTTACATCGGTGTTGAGCGCGAGTTCAAGCGGAGATTCGGCGGAGGTTCCAGCCGGCGATGTGATAATCGCAACCGGGGGTACGTTGGCAACCCAGAACACGCAATCCACCGGTTCGCCAGTCACGATTTGGCTTACTTCGTTGTACACATCGGCTGATTCGTACTGGGTTTGATCAATCGTCGCTTTAATCTTAAACTGCGAACCGGGCATCGCCTCAGTGCCGTCCTTGGGGGTGATGAAAACTTTGCCAGATTCGAGCGAGTTAGCTTTAATTACAACATTTGAGCTGCTCAAAGCCAATGTTCCGCCGCTGTTATTTACATCCTCGACCGTCAATTTGACGTTCACATCGTAGGGAATCATCGCCGAAATCTTAACTGATATCGGAGTCAGAAACGCCTTGTCGGACTCTTCACAGATAACATCGGTAGAGGGGATTTCACCGACGGTAGAAACGGTAAGTACGGGTGCGGGAACCACGCGAACGTAGAACGTGGTGGTTGCCTGAGGCGTGTTGTCCTTGTCCATCACCGTCATTGTCACAGTGTAGTAGGTTGACGGAATCGTGGTGTATTTGTGAACAATCTGGCCCTTGATTGCACCGATGTTGGAGAAGCCGTTGGTGACAACATTGATGGTGTCATCATTATCCGCAAGGGTTATCTCCTCTTCATCAGTACCGTCACCCCAGTTGACGAGCAGCTTCATGTCATTGTCGATTACGTCGGCCACGACATCCTCAATCGAAAAGAGGAATGTCTGATTATAATCGATAGGTACAGCGCGATATGTGGCATCATCACCATTTACCGGTGCGAGAATCTTGGGCGCGGCATTTTCAATAAAGACGTAGCCGGCATTTGCACGCGGATAAATTGAGCTGTTCGATGAAGTGATTGACGGCGTAATCTTGACACCGGTTGCGCTGGAATCTTGAGTACCGTCAAGAACCGTGAACCTGAAAATAGCATTGGTGTTTCCCGGAAGGATGGTCACGGTGTCGTTAAGCAACTTGATTCTCTCCGCACCTTCAGCATCCAACGACAATTTAACCGTGACGTCCTCAACCGACTTTTTCGAGAGCACCACCATCATCGCTCCGGCTTCGGTGGCGGTTTCGCTGATGGAGTAGCGGTCGTACTCGTCGGTGGTTCCCGGGCGGGCTACAACCGACACCGAATCTTGAGGGGTAGGTTCGTTTACCTTTATTTCGAAGGTCAATGTCTCAGAAACTCCGTTATCCTTATCGCGGGCTGAAACCGTCACCGTGTACTCATCAGTTTTGGTAAAGGTATGAGAAACCGTGCCGGAGGCAGTTGTCACGGTTTGACGCCAGCCGTCGGAACCGGCAAAGGAGATTTCAATATCCCCCTGCTTGTCGGCGGCAACGTCGGAGAAATCATAGATGAAGCTATGCGGCTGATCCTGCGTCGCCTGCTTGTTGACGGCGACGGAAAGCACCGGGTTAACGTTCTTGATAATAATTTTAGCATCGCGTTTATTTGCGAAGTACGGATCGGAGCAGGTCGAGGTGATATTCACCTGGCGCTGACCTTTGTTGTCGTCGTCGTAGGTGTAGAACGATATGGGAGACGCATCAACCTGACCTTTCTTAATTGTCACAACACCCGCCGATGCGTCGTCGAACTTGACGACATCGGCGTCGGTTGCAGGCACACTCAGGGTGACGGTCATATCCTGTTGCGCCGGTTCGGAAAGGGTGACGGTCAAATAGTGCGGAGTAGTGTCGTTTTCATCGTACTCACCGCCGTTATCCACATTAAGGATGACCGTCGGCTGAGTGGAATTGACGGTTACAGGAACCGTGCTATAGTAGTTGGAAACATCTTCCTGCGGCCCGTAGAGAGCGCTGATGTACAAATTCGCCGTGGGCGTGGTGGCCTTGAGACCCTTCAAACGGAAGGGTTGGCTGGAGCTCGTTCCCGCCGGTACGGTAATTGCGACAATCTTGTTGTCGCCTTCGCCTTCAACTCCGTTGGCATTGTAGATTGTGAAGTTTTCGGGGCTGCCGGACCAGACATAAAGCGTAAGGTTGTCCGACAGTTCGGTCGTGGTGGACAGAGTGTATTCGCGCACATCGCCGACATCAAGTTCAACCACGTCGTTGAGCATGAAGGTCTGGACTTTGATACCCGCCTTTTCGAGCGAGGCATCGCGGCTTTCGCCGGGAAGGGTGCTGAAGTTTCCAAGGCGCCAGGTGGCGACCGGACTGCTGCCCCATTCGTAATCACCACGGGGGTCGGCGCGGAAGGTGGGGTTGTTTTCGCTGATATCGCCGATATTCCAATATTCGCTGTTGAGCCAGGTGTAAACCTCGCCTGCAGTATTTTCGTTGCCTGACTTGTAGGCGATGGTCAACGGAAGACCGACATCGCCGGGTTGAACGATGTAGGAGAAGGTGAAATCCGTCTTACCTTCGTACACGCCGGTGCTGTTGTACTTGGTTTCAACGAGCGTTGCATAATTGCCGGTCGACATCTTCAGCTTGAGCGGATACATCGACTTGAGTTCGTCGATGGTGAAGAAGTTGGTGTACGCAGCCTTCGGGAAAAGTTCAAAGCGCTGGTACGGGTCGGCATCGGTGTCTCCGAGTCGGATGACAAAACGGATGTCTGCGCCGGGGGTAGAGCAGGGATTGGCGCCGGTATACACTGAATGTATACTTGCGATATCTCCGACTATTGCCTGTGCAAATGCGCTCCCAGTTAAACCGAGAAACGCCAACGCTATCATTAATTTCTTCATCTTCATAACTCCGGCCCCTTCCAAGGAACTTTTCAAAACTCAATAAATCCGTTTATTTGATTGAACTCTTCTTTGCTACCGGCTTGGCAACGGCTTTGCCTTCGCGAACAGACTTGATATCCTGTCTTTGCTTTTGCATCCGCGCCCCTACCAGACGGCGGGCTTCCTTCAGCTGATTCAGCAACTCTGCGTTGCGCTCGGCATTTTCCCGCTCCAAAACCTTCCACTCCGCATTTTTGGCCAATTCCGCGCGCACCTGTTCTTCGGTTGCATTTGCCGGAAGGCCCGATTTGACGCTGGCGATGATCTTTTGCATTTTGTCGACCGTATCTGCACGCTTCGAGGCTATGCGCATCTGGGACATACGGTTCGAGGTAACGGACGCAAGAAACTGCGCATCGGCCATCATATTGGTCTCTACCACGGGCAACGGCTGTTTTTCGCTTTCCCCTTTACGGCATCCGAACAGCAAAAGACAGCTTGACAAAACAAACGCAAATATCAATTTTATTTGCGTCTTTTTTGCATTTTTTTCTAAAAATCGACTGCTTTTTTGCATTTTTTTCCGCTCCATACGGTCAAAGACACCGCCAAAAAGGTACACCTTGCCGTATCTTTGGTATGATAACGCAAACACAAGCAAGCTTGCAAGCATAATTTTGTATGGTGGAAATCGATTTTAAAGGGGGGTTAAGTATTTTTTTTCAAGCGCAGATTTTCCACCAGCAAGGTACCGATTACACCCAGCAACATGGCGCCAACGCCCATATAACATCCTTTGATTGACCGACTGTGGAAGGCGGCCAATGCCAAAATCAGCGTTAAAAGATTGGTCAACTGTCCCACCATGATAATCGACGGTCGGCGGCGGCAGGCCGCCACCCCCTCCGTCCATCCGCGCAATGACTGCAATATCGGCAGCAGGGCAAATGTCAAAACCACCGTTGTCGCCTCCTGCAGGCTGTCGGCCGGTAAATTCTGGATGGCCCCGAAATACCATGCGCCGATCTGGTCGATACACAATAACATCAGCGGCAGCGCAAGCACCGTCCCCGAAACGGCGGCAAACTTCAAAAGCGATTTTTCTCTCTTCCGGTCTGGGCGGAACGCCACCACCACCGCCTGCATGCGCAAAGCGGCGAACCCGAAGGGGTTGGCAACCCCGATCGTGACCACGTGAATGGCATACATTCTGATGGCATCGAATGCACGGGAGATGAAAGCGCCGACCAGGAAGGGGGATGCCGCCTGCAGCAAACCGCCGATTGAAAGCGGCAGGGTGAAGCGCAGCTGCTGAAAAACCGTCGCTGCCGGTTCCGTGGCGCGAGGCAGCGCCCGAAGATGGCGGGACGCCATTTTTCTGGCGATTGCCATTTCGAGGAAAATCGGGCAGGTTATCGCAACACAGCCCCACTCCGGTCCGGTCCATCCCGCTTTGACGAACAGCGGCGCCGCCGCCGCTGTAATCATGATGCGTATCATCGTGGCGAAATTGGCCGACATGCTGTCGTGCGCATTGAAAAGCACCACAAAAGGGATATTGCGCATGAAAAAGGCGAATTGCATCGCCTGACAGTAAAAGAGCGTGTTGCGGGACACCTGCCAAAGACCATCGGGAAGATCCAACAGAACATGAAAGACCAAGCGGTCAAAAGGGGCAAGACACAGTAGCAGCTGCACCGCCAGCAGCGAGAATGCCATGGCGTAATTCATCTTCGCAAAATTGCGCAATCCTTCAGCGGTGCGGCCGAACACCATGCCGGTTGTAACCAGTCCGCTGCCCAACGCGCCGACCATGAACATCACGGTCTGACCCAGCGCGAAGGCGGTGTAATCATCGACCCCGTTCCGTCCGTGGGAAACGACGGTGGCAACCAGAGGATAGGTCAGACTTTGCGAAAACGCCTGCAAAAGGAGTGGAATATAAAATTTTACCGCCCGCCAGACAGAGTATTCCTCTTTTGCGGCGGGCGTCCTGCTTTCTGCCATATCGCTATATCGCTGTGTTTTTGTATCATCAGAATGTGGTCAGCATCCCTTCGGAGACTTTGCGCGCTATCGGTTCTCCCACCAGACAGGAGAGCACGACGAACGAGAAAAGCATGGCCGAGCCGGGACCCGAGCCGGTGATGATGTTGCCGTCCACAATTACCGGCGATTCGTCATACGCCTCGCCCAGCGCTTCGATGCACGACACTGCGGGATAGCAGGTCGCGCGATGCCCTTCAAGCACCTCGGCCTTGGCCAGTACCATCGGAGCCGCGCAGATGGCGCAGACGAATTTTTCCTCGCGGGCGTATTTACGAATGATGGAGAGCAGTCGTTCGTCCTTCATCAGGTTTGTCGTGCCCTCGCCGCCGCCGGGGAGAATCACCGCCCCGAAGGAATTGATCTGCGTTTCAAGTTCGTTCATCGTGGTATCGGCGATCACGGAAATCCCGTGCGCGCCGACTACGCACTTTTCATCGGTCAACGAGGCGGTCGCCACCTCAACCAATCCTCGACGCAGAATGTCGACGATGGTCAGGGCTTCAATCTCTTCAAATCCGTTGGCCAATGGAACAAACACGCGCATAATCAAAATCCTCCGGAGGTTTTCAAACGGCTATTCGGCAATGAAACGGAATTCAGTGCGTGATTCAAGCTTCTGACCGGGACGGAGCACGGTATCAGGGAACGCCGGTTTGTTCGGCGAATCGGGATAGTGTCCCGTCTCAAGCGCGATGCCGCAACGTTCGCAGAGCTTATCTTCGCCCTTCGCCGCAAATCCATCCGGAATCCAATTGCCGGTGTAGATCTGCAGTCCGGGTTCGGTGGTGAAGACTTCGATGGCGCGTCCGTGACCGGAAAGTCTTGCGGCAAAGCGCATCCCCTCTCCGTCGATTACCCAGCAGTGGTCATACCCTTTGCCGAAACGGAGCTGATCGTAGTCATTGTCGATGCGCTCGCCGATTTTATGAGCGACGGTGAAATCGAAGGGAGTCCCTGCGACTGCGCGAAGCTCACCGGTGGGAATCTGCCCGGCGTCATAGGGAATAAACCTGGTAGCGGCGACGGTAAGGTCGTGATCCTCGATGGTTCCGCCTGCCTCGCCCTTGAAGTTGAAGTAGACGTGCTGAGTCATGGAAAGTGGGGTTGCCTTGCTGCATTCGGCGCTGTAGTCGATGCGCCAGACATTGTCGGCGGTCAGCGTGTAGACGACCTCGACCTTGACCTCGCCGGGATATCCGCCTTCGCCGTCGGGCGAGACGAGCGAGAGCTTCAGGCCGATATCATCTCCTGACTCGAACGGCTCGGCGGTCCAAATGCGGTCGTGCCAGCCGCCGTCGCCCCCGTGCAGTGAGCACGGAATGCCCGCCGGGGTGTTGTTGCAGGCAAGTGTGTACTCTTTGCCGTCCAGCGTGAATCTGCCGGCGGCGATGCGGTTGGCGTAACGGCCGATCAGCGCGCCGTAGTAGGGGTCGCCGATCTCCCATCCGGCGGGAGCGTCGAAACCTATTGCAATATCTTTGAGCGCGCCGGAGGCGTCAGGGGTGAGAATCTTGACGATTTTGCCGCCCCAATCCAGCACTTCCATCTGCACTCCGCCCTTGCCGGCGAGGAGGTACGCGTTTACTTCGCGACCGTCGGCGGTTTTCCCGAAAAGTCTTTTTGAAATCATTTAGATACTCCCTATCAGTCGATTTTGATATCGGTGTTCACATTCTTGCTGAACCACATCGCATAGGCGAAAAGATACGCAAGGCACAACGCGGGAACCACAAAGCTGACCACAAAGCTGACCTTGTCGCAGATGTAGCTCTGAAGCAGCGGCAGAATTCCGCCGCCGACCACCATGGTCATGAAAAGACCCGAGGCCTGTTCGGTGTATTTGCCGACGCCTTCGGTCGAAAGGTTGAAGATTACCGACCACATCACGGAGGTGCAAAGTCCCATCAGCACAAAGCAGAACGCACCGATCGGAACATTGACCTTGACGATTTCACCGGCGGCTTTGCCCGCAACCTCAAACGGCATGGTCACATTCTGGGAGATGAGTACAACGCCGACGATGAGGAGCAGCAGCGAAATGCTGGTGGCGCCGATCAGCATGCTGCGGGCCGAGACCTTGCCGCCGAAGACTGCGCCGAGCATACGTCCGGCCAACATGAAAATGAAGACCGCGCCGCCCAGCGTGCCGGCCACGACCGCAGCCGTGTCGCCGCCGCCCATCAGGTCTTTGATCTGGGGCGAGGAGGTTGCCGCCGGGATACCGGCTTCAACGCCCATGTAGAGGAAGATACCAATGATACCGAGCAGGCAGTGGCGGAACGCGAAGGCGCTGCGCTCGTAAACCACGTCCTTGGCGCGTTCGGTCGGGTTTTGGATTGGGAGGAAGGCGATGATGATGGTCGCCACGACGAATATCGCCATTGCGGCCAAAAGGACGTTGGTGACGTCGCTGAACTTGGTGGAAGCAGTAACCTCGCCGACCACGATCGGAACGATCACCATTGAAAAGCCCTGAAACATAGAGTTGACGGCTCCACCGGCCAGATTGAGCTGATTGCCCTTGTTGCCGCCGCCGACGATCGAGTTGAGCGTAGGGTTGATAACTCCGTTCAAAAGGCAGTTGGAGGTGCCGGAGATGAACGCGCCGAAGAGGTAAATGTACCATGCGCCGGGTGCGCCTGCAATCGGAGCGAGCTCAACGTGTCCGGAGATGAGCTGCACCAGAATTCCGAGTGCGCCGGAACCGGTGGCCAGCAGGGCGGTTACCTTGTACCCGAAACGCTGCAAGATCAAGCCTACCGGATAACCCATGATCAGATAGGCGAGGAAGTTCATCATGTTGCCCATCATGCCGAGGGTTGTCGACCCGGCGATGCCAGGGCTTCCGGCCCAGATTTTTCCGGCCGGAGCGGCCAGATAAGTCATAAATCCGCACAATGCATACAGCGCGAACATGGTAATGATTGCAACCATGCTGCCGCTTTTCTTGTTTGTCTGTTCCATAGGTTACCTCGTATAGGTTTTTGATTGTTTTGTCAATTATAGGAAATCCGTCTGCCAGATGTCAAATTTTCTGACTTCAATATGGGCGGGACCCCGGTGAAGGTGACGGACGCCTAGTGCCTCCACACGGCGCATTGACGCTCGCAAGGCCGGAGAGGTACGGGAAAACATTTTTTTCTTATCTCGGCCCTGCAAGAATGATATACTGTGCACCTGTTACGATGCAAAGTAAATCCATAGCCGTGGCAATGCCCGAACATTGCAACCAGAATACCGTCGCCGATATCTGGAGTTCAACAATTCCCAAAATCAGAAAACTCCGCGCCGGCGACGCTCTGACCGTCTCCTGCGCCAACATCAAATCGATCGACGGAGCCGGAGAGGCTCTCATCATCGAACTCGCTCGCCTCGCTGCACGTAACGGATTTACCATCGCTTTCGACGATCCGGCTGCTATCGCCAAACGAACCCTCTCGCGCTTTCCAATCGAAAAATTTGCCATCCCAAATGTCGAACAACACGTAAGAAAAACCAGATTGACCGAACAGCTCGGTCGCGCAACCTGCAACCTTTTCAGCGACATCGTCGACCAGCTTGCCTTCCTCGGCGAGACCGTCGTGTCCTTCTTGAAAATATCGTTTCATCCCACCCGCTTCCGCTGGCGCGATATGTGGCTCAACTACGAACGCGCCGGTATCGACGCGCTTCCGATCGTAATGCTCATCGGTTTTCTGCTCGGCCTGATCCTCGCCTTCATGTCAGCGGCAACCGTCCAGCAGTTCGGCGTGACCGTCTTCGTCGCCGACCTCATCAGCATCGGCCTTTTCCGTGAGCTCGGTCCGATCATCACCGCCATCGTGCTGGCCGGCCGCTCGGGTTCCGCCTTCGCCGCGGAAATCGGCACCATGAAAGTCAACGAGGAAATAGACGCGCTTACCACCTTCGGTCTCGCCCCGGTCCAGTTTCTGGTGCTTCCGAAAATCGTAGCCGCGACCTTGGTCATGCCCATCCTTTCCATCTTCTCGATTTTCGCCGGACTCTTCGGTGGCGGCATCGTTCTTCAACAAATGGACGTTCCATTCGTCGTCTACTGGACGCGCGTCTTTGATGCCGCCTCTTTGAGCAACATCCTCTTCTGCATCTGCAAATCCGCCGTGTTCGGATTTCTCGCCGGCATGATCGGCTGTAGCGAAGGATTGCGCACCGGCCGCACTGCTGACGCCGTCGGCCGCGCCGCCACCGCCGCGGTGGTTGGCAGCTTGATAATGATAACCGTGGTCGACGGGGCGTTCGCCATCGTGGCCTTTTTTGCGGGAGTGTGATATGGCCGACAACGATATCGTCCTCTCCGTCTCTAATGTCACCGCGGGCTACAACAAACCGCTGCTGAACAACGTGTCGTTCGAAGTCAGACGCGGCGAGATTTTCGTGCTGCTCGGAGGTTCAGGGTGCGGCAAAAGCACAATGCTTAAACACATTATCGGACTCGTTCCTCCTCTCGGCGGCGAAATCAGACTCAACGGCAACCGCCTTTTCGGCGGGAGCGCAGAGGAGGCCGAGAGCGCGCGCCACAGCTTCGGCGTCACCTATCAGAGCGGTGCACTCTTCGGTTCGATGACCTTGATCGAGAACGTCTGCGTCCCGCTCGAAAGTTTCACCCGCCTGCCGCCGGAGGCGCGCCTGCTCACCGCGCGGATGCGCCTGCAGCAGGTCGGACTCGAAGCCTATGCGGATTTCTTCCCGTCGGAAATCAGCGGCGGCATGTGCAAACGCGCGGCCATCGCCCGGGCGCTCGCCCTGAGTCCGCCCGTAATCTTTCTCGATGAACCTTCCGCCGGTCTCGACCCCGTAACCAGCGCCGAGCTCGACAATCTGCTTCTGCGGTTGCGCGATGAACAGAATGTCACCGTGGTGATGGTTACGCACGAACTGCAAAGCATATTCGCCGTCGCCGACCGCTGCGTAATGTTCGATCGCGAGGCAAAAGGTATTATCGCCGCCGGCAATCCCAAAGAACTTCGCGACAATCCTCCGGACACGAAAGTGGGGGCATTTTTCAACCGCAGACCGGAAGGCAACTGACAACGGAGCAAGCCATGAACGAAAACAAAGCCAACTACGCAAAAATAGGATTTTTCATTCTCTCCGGCACAATCCTGCTCGGGACGGTAATCGCCATCGCCTGCGCCAAAATGATGAAGCAGGAGGTTATCTATGCCGAAACCTACTTCACCGAATCAGTCTCGGGGCTTGACGCAGGCGCTGCCGTGAAATACCGCGGTGTCCAAATCGGCTCCGTCAAGTCGGTGGGGTTCACCAGCGACGAGTACGAAGGCAATCTCAACCCCGATTCGCCTGAACTTAGGAACGTGATGGTCGTCTTCTCCCTCTTCCCCGAAAAGATCGGACGGAAATTCACTGGCGAACAGGCAACCGGGCACATGAAAAAACGCATCGAACAGGGATTGCGCGTCAAGCTCGCCTCGAGCGGCATCACCGGAATGTCATTCCTCGAATTGGATTATGACGACAAAGCCGTCGGCGAAAAATGCTCCACTCCGTGGAAACCGAAAAATCTCTTCATTCCCGCCAAGAACAGCACGCTTACCGCTATCCGCAACACCGTGGACGGATTGATGGAGAAACTCAACAGGATCGATTTCTCCCGAATGAGCACCAATGCGATGGAGATGATGTCGAGCGTCTCCCGCACCGTGCGCGAGCAGAACGCCTCCTTAGGCGATGTCATGGGCGAACTCAAAAGTACGTTGCAGGAAATCCGCTTTTTCATCAAGGATCTCTCCGACAATCCTTCGCGCATGATTTTCTCTTCCCCGCCTAAACCCCTCGACGACAATCGATAGACCGCCCGCCGGGGGCCGCACCTTCCGGTTCCGTCCACTAAAATCAGAGATGTTGATGACAACAGAAGAGAAAAAGTTACATTCGCGAATTCTGGAAAGCCGCTCGGCCGCCTCCACCCTGTCGGACATGGAGCTGTTTGTTTTTCCCGAACTGATGTATGCGCTGGTTCTCGCCGACATTCTCTCCCCGCGCATCTGGAAGTGGCGCGACGACCCATGGTTTGACGGTCTGGAAAAAATGAGCGAGTACCGCAAAGTCCAGCGCATCAAGCAGTACATCATGGACCACTACGTTTTCAATCTCGATCTTGAAACCTGGGGAATGACTCGCCGCGAGCGCGAGCTGGAACGCTTCGCCCCATTTCTTTCACGCGACGAAATATCGGCTTCCAACGCGCTCTTCGGCTATCACGGCGATTCGTACTATTTCGACATCGGCATCCGCAAACACTTCGGGCTCGACAAATACGAGAGCGACGTCATCCCATACTGGAAAACCGAGACCGTCGAAGCGATGGACGCTTTCCGCCTCAAACGCGGATTTACCACCGGTGCGGGAGAGTGCGTTTCGCTCGCCGCTCTATACGCCGCCGCGCTTTTCGTGGTTGGTTCGTTTCCGCTCGAAAATCTCTTTCTGATGGCTACGCCCCTTCACTCGCAGAATTTTCTGCTGCTCGGCGACGGGATCCTCACCAACAACCGGCGAATCGTAACCAAGACCATGTGGTTCAACGGCACCGAAATTTCCGCGCAGGCACGCCGCGCGCTCGAGCATGAGCGGGTGACCATTGTCTCCCATCCAAGCGGTTGGATTCATTTGCTCTATCCCGATGCCACTATCGAACGCACCGAGTACGAACGTTTCTCCGCATCGCTTCGCTCCTACCTTTCAGGAATCGGCGCCGACGGACAAGCCGACATCACCGAGCCGCGCCTTCCGGATTCTGGCGGCAAAAATTTCATAGAAACCGCCGCGCCGCTCGGCATCAAACCGGGCATGGACCGGATACAAATTCTCTCCCGGCTCGAATCAATCCGCGATTCGAATTCCGCCGCCGATCTTGCTTTTTACGCCTATCGCGACCTTTCGCGCACCGATCCTCTTCCATTCTGCCTCGCCGCCGTCGAACGAAATCCCGTATGCACCGGGGCGACCGCCGGAATGACTCCCGGAGAGTTGACCGCCGTTCTGGACAATTTCGCGGACGGATCGATATACGATGATCCGTCGCGTCTGGCTCAACCCGACGAAGTCTGGAACTACGCCACCGGTGACGGAGTTGAAAAGGCGCTGGTGGCCGCCGCCTTTTTCGCCAAACGCATCGATCCTGCGCGACTGTCGCTCCGATTGACCGATGGTCTCGCCCGGCTTTTTGATGGAGATGCGACTCTCTGCAGTTTCGCCTCGGGCAAAACGATAAAAGACACCGAACTGAAGTTTGCCAGAAAACAATAACTTGTTGGACAAGCGTTATGAAACGACCGGAGATACTAGCGCCCGCGGGGGATTTCATCTGTTTGCAGGCCGCCATCGATGCGGGTGCCGATGCCGTCTATTTCGGAATCGGAAAATTCAATATGCGCGCAGGCGCGGGCGCCGGCTTTTCGCCGGCCAACTTTGCCGAGATTTCAGGCCGCTGCCGCGAGCGGGGCGTGAAAACATATCTGGCGCTGAACATCATCATCTTCGAGGATGAACTTGAAGAGGTGGAAAACATCATCGTCGCCGCCCGCGATTTCGTAGATGCGGTGATCGTCTCCGACTGGGGTGTGATCGACATCTGCAAAAAGCATGGTGTCGCGTTTCATATCTCGACCCAGATGTCGGTTTCAAATTCAGCGGCAGTCAGACATCTTGCCGCCGCCGGAGCATCCCGCATCGTGCTTGCGCGCGAGTGCACTCTCGACGAAGTGCGCCGCATCGCCGCCGCTTCACCCGTTGAAATCGAGTGCTTCGTCCACGGAGCGCAATGCATCGCCGAATCCGGGCGCTGCTTCATGAGCCAGGACGCTTTCGGCAAAAGCGCGTGCCGCGGCGAATGCTACCAGCCGTGCCGCCGCCGTTTCGTCATCAGAGCGGTCGATGTGGATGAAGACGGAACAACCCCGGTTTTCCGCGAACAGGATTTTTCGTTCGAGGTCGGAGCGCATACCGTTCTCTCCGCCAAAGATCTCTGCTCGATTTCATTCATCGACAAACTGGTTGCCGCCGGCATCGCTTCGTTCAAAATCGAAGGAAGAGCGCGGAACGCGAACTATGTCAAATATGTAACGGGCGCCTACCGCCGGGCGGTCGACGCGGTGATGGCGGGAAATTTCAGCGATGCGCTGGCCGCCGAACTCATCGGCGAAACGGAAAAGGTTTTTCATCGGCAGTTCTCGCACGGCATGTACTTCGGCCGCCCCGGTGTCGACCAATTCACTTCATGCGAAAACTCTCTCTCCACCACCGTCAAACGAGAGATCGGAATTGTCGAAAACTATTTTTCAAAAGCGGGTGTCGCGCAAATAAAAATCAGGAACCACGACATCGCCGTCGGTGATGAAATCCAGATTCACGGACCTTCCACCGGAGTTGTCGAACTTAAAGTTGAAGCGCTAATGCGCGACGATGAAGTGCTTCGGCGCGCTTCACGGGGCGAATGGGTCACGACCAAAACGCCGAAATGCCGGGCTGGCGACAAGGTGTACTACGTGGAAACCTTGGAAGACAAGGCGCGGGGCAGATCCAGTTAAAGGTACGAGGTACAAGGTACAAGGTACGAGGTGCGAGGTGCGAGGTGCGAGGTACGAGGAGAACAGAAAATTCCACTTCGTACCCCGCCCGGCTGGCGATGACGCGCTACGCCATCTGTTCGAGTGCAGCACCGGCTCGAATTATCAGATCCTCGCGGAATTGCGGCGCAAGGAACTGGACTCCGAGCGGCAACCCCGTTTCGGTTTTTCCGAACGGAACCGAAATGCCGGGCAATCCCGCCAGCGACGCGGGAATGGTAAACATGTCACCCAGATACATCTTCAGCGGATCGTCGATGCTTTCGCCGATCTTGTAGGCCGGAGTGGGCGCAACGGGAGTGAGCAGCACGTCACAACCGGCAAATGCATTTTCAAAATCGCGCCTGATGAGCGTGCGGACTTTTTGCGCGCGCGCATAGTAGGCATCATAATACCCGCTACTGAGCACATAAGTGCCCAGAATGATGCGACGCTTGACTTCAGGTCCGAATCCCTCCGCGCGCGAACGGGCGTAGAGATCAAAAACCCCCTGCACATCGGCGGCACGGTGACCGTAACGCACTCCGTCAAAACGCGCGAGGTTTGCCGACGCCTCGGCCGGTGCGATAATGTAGTAGACCGAAGCGGCATAATCGGTATGCGGCAACGACACCTCGCAGATTTCAGCTCCCGCCGCGGAACAGGCGGCAATCGCACCGTCAACGCTCTTCTTCACTTCCGGATCGATTCCGTCGATGAAGTATTCCTTCGGCAAACCTATCTTCAAACCCTTCATCCCGCCGTTCAGCGAAGCGGTATAGTCGGGGACCTCTACCGCCGGGGTGGTACCGTCCATTTCGTCGCGCCCGGCAAGCTGCTGCAGTAGAAGCGCCGCATCCTCAACCGTCTTCGTCATCGGTCCGACCTGATCGAGAGATGAGGCGAACGCCGTAACCCCGTAGCGCGAAACGCGCCCGTACGAAGGTTTCAAACCGACGCACCCGCAAAACATCGCGGGCTGACGGATCGATCCGCCGGTGTCGGTGCCAAGCGCCGCAATGGCGAGATTGCCGCCGACCGCCGCAGCCGAACCGCCGCTCGAACCACCGGGAACACGCGAAAGATCGTGCGGATTGTGCGTGATTTTGAATGCGGAGTGCTCGGTGGAGGAACCCATTGCAAATTCGTCCATGTTGGTGCGGCCGGTAAACACCGCCCCCGCCTCGCGAAGACGCCGGGTGACGGTTGCATCGTAGGGAGCGATGTACCCCTCGAGAATCTTAGAGGCGCAGGTGCAGGGCTGTCCTTTGACGTTGATGATGTCTTTGATCGCCACCGGCACCCCGAGCAGCCTGCCGGATTCCCCGGCGGCGCGGGCGGCATCGGCGGCGCGCGCCTGCGCAAGTGCCCCTTCGGCATCCACCGAAAGATAGGCTCCGATGTCACTGTCTCGTTTTTCGATCGCATCCAGAATTCCTCTGGTCAATTCTTCAGAGGAGAATTCGCCTTTGGCCAGGCCATCTGCGGCCGCGACCAGCGTCATTTGGCTAAATTCGTTCATTCCGCATCCTCCACGATTTTAGGAAGTTTGAATTCGAATCCGTGACGGGCCGGCGCGTTTTCGAGCACCGCCTCCCGATCGATGGAGGGACGAACCTCATCCTCGCGAAACGCATTGACCAGTTTCTGTCCGTGCATCGTCGGCACCACGCCGTCGACATCGACGGCTGAAATCTTTTCCACGTATTTGACGATCTGCGGAAGCTGCGCCTGCATCTTCTGCATTTCTTCCCCGGAAAGCGCAAGCCTCGCGAGTTCCGCCACGTATCCGACATCTATACCTTCACTCATTGTCTTTTCCTCTCCGCCCTCAGGGCGTTGATTTCAAACCGCAAAATCAGACGGCGTCCATTTCACTGCGCACCGCGACCGCCGCGGCATGGGGATCGGCGGCTTCAAGGATGGGACGGCCGACCACCAGATGCGAAGAGCCGTCGCGCACGGCATCGGCCGGAGTCGCCACTCGCTTCTGGTCGCCTACCGACGAACCCGCGGGACGCACACCGGGGGTGACCAGCAGTGCATCGTCACCCAGCAGCTCGCGCATTTTCGCCACTTCCATGGGAGAGCAAACGATTCCGTCCGCTCCATTGCCGCAGGCAAGCCGGCCGAGAGCCGCGACCTGATCCGCCACCGCACGGCCGATCCCCAGATCCTCTAGGTCGGAATTGTCGAGACTGGTCAGCATCGTCACCGCCAGAATTTTCGGAGCCTTCTCGCCAAACTCGAGCGCCGCCTTTTTCGCAGCCTGAATCATTGCCTTTCCGCCGGAAGCGTGGATGGTCAACAGATCGACACCCAGCCCCGCGCATGAACGCACTGCACGTTCGACGGTGCGCGGAATGTCATGAAGTTTCAAATCGAGAAACACGCGCTTGCCTTCGGCTTTCACCGCTTTCACCACTTCGGGACCGGTGGCGGAAAAAAGTTCCAGTCCGATCTTGTAAAATGAAACCGGCTCTCCGATCGCTCTGACTTTGGCAACCGCTTCCTCAACCGAGGAGACATCCAGCGCGACGATAAGTTCTGCCTTATTCATAACATTATTCCTTTCGCAATCGTTTCATTGAATAGAAGTTCGTATTTACCGCAAACCGAACGATCTCCGCTCGCGATTTTCTCCAAAAAGCATTTGAACTGTCCCGGCATCAGCTTCGAATCCTTCCCGGGCAAGAAGGTCTGGCAAGCGACGTGCCGTTCTGCCGGCACCAGCGCCGGTTCGCCGTTGACCGCGAAATAGAGCTGGTCTCCTTGCGGACCTCCGGCCAGCCAGGTTCCGGCGCTGCCGACAATCATGCAACCCGAAGGCGGAAGTTTTATTCCGTACGATCCCTCGACCACTTTTGCCGGATTGCCCACTCCGTCGTGCCAGAAAACCTCGACCGAATCCCCGCGGCCGAACCACGACCCTGTCCCGTCACGGTCCACGGTAAAGCGCAGCGTCTGCGAGACGGGGTATGAAAATTTCTCCGAGCCTACCGCGCCGCGGTCAGCCTGCACAATCTCAATCGTCGACGGCGTGCCGAGTTTCAACGCGGTGAATGCGGTACCGAGCAGTTGCGGCGCGGCCGCTCCCCACGCGCCGCTTCCGAAATCGCGCCACGCGCGCCATGCACCGTGCAGATAATATCCGTCGCGCCAAGGGCGGAGTTTTTTTGCACCGGTCCACAGCTCCCAATCGAGATGACGCGGCAGCGCATCGCAACCTTCCGGCTGTTTCACGCCTTGCGGCCACAGCGGCTGGTTGGTCCATGCGACGATGCCGTGGACCTTGCCGAGAATCCCGCCGCGCAGACAGTTTTCCGCAAACGCCAAAGTGGCGGGAGAAATATCTCCGCGCCCGACGGCAAGTGCGGTGTTGGCCCGGATCGCGGCCTTGGTCAAAAGTCTCCACTCTGCAACCGTGCGCACCGCCGGCGGTTCGATATGCACCGATACCCCTTTTTCAACGGCGGCCATCGCAATTTCAAAATGGTGGTGGTCGGGGGTGCAGATAAAAACCGCATCGAGATTTTTCACACGCGAAAAAAGAATGCGCCAATCGCGGTAGAGCGCAGGTGTTGCATGCTGGAAAACCTCGACGCCGTCACCGCCAAGACGCAGCGCGGAGGAATCGGGATCGCAGAGCGCTACCACCTTCGCGCCGGTACGGAGCACCTCGCGCAACACCGTCTCGCCTCGCGCACCGATTCCGATTACGGCGACGCGAAGTTCTGAAATCCGGCGAGTCGGCGCGGAAAAAATCCGCGGCGCGGTTTTGCATCCGCCGACGAGCGATGCCCCCAAAAGCATTTTACCGAAGCTTCTGCGATTGACTTCCATTCTGCCGTCCCTATTTTTTATCAAGCCGCACGGAGAGAAGCGCGTTGCTGAAAACAATGCTGTTCTCAAAAAAACCGACGCGCCATTCCGAATTGTCGAGATGGCGGAATTCGAGGTCCTGTCCGAGCGAATCGCGTCTACGAATTATCGGCATTCCGCAGAAATTGAGCGCCGGTGGTTTTGAAATGGCGCAAATTTCATGCCGCCGGTCGACGGCAAACCAGCGGTAGGTCTTTCGCAGCTCGTGGGGAAGCAGGATGTAATAGCGGCTGGGCATCGAAAGCGGCCGGTAAAGTTTTACCCCCTCGATCCGCTCTCCCAGATATTTGCATTCGACCGAAAGCGACGAAGACTGGAACAGCGGCGGCTGGTACCAGATAACCACGCCGAGCGCAAGTCCCAAAACCGAAAATAACGTCACGAAGAAATCCCATCCGATAAGCTTACGCCAAAAGGATTTCCACTTCGACTCTTGAACGGAGTTCGCCGGACCGGCATCGCCGTCGGCCGGGATCGCGGCGTCGACATCCAGTTCAAGAGTTTCGAAAATGTCTTCGTTCTCAGACATCGGTTTTATTAGACAACTTCCGATTTGAACAGTTCGAGGAACGCTTCCGGGCTCATAGCGCCAACGTCGCCCTTCTCGCGCGAACGCACCGAAACGACGCCTGCCTCCTGGTCGCGCTTGCCGACGACCAGCATGAACGGAACCTTGTCGAGCTGCGCACGGCGAATCTTCGCGCCCAGCTTATCGGCATCGCTGTCGATATCGACGCGTACACCTTCCGCGGCGAATTTCGCTTTGAGCGAACGGGCGTATTCAAGCTGTCCGTCGGTGATCGGAAGAATGCGGACCTGTTCCGGCGCAAGCCATGCGGGGAAGGCCCCGGCATAATGCTCGATGAGAATTCCGAAGAAGCGCTCGATGGATCCGAGCAGCGCGCGATGCACCATGTACGGCTGATGTTCCTGACCGTCGGAACCGGTGTAGACCAAATTAAACCGTTCGGGCAGGTTGAAGTCGAACTGGACGGTGCCGAGCTGCCAGGGACGGCCGATGGCATCTTTGATTTTCATGTCGATCTTCGGTCCGTAGAATGCGCCGCCGCCCTCGTCGACCTCGTAGGACATTCCTTCAGCTTCAAGCGCCTCTCTGAGAGCCTGCGTCGCCTGTTCCCAGCGCTCGGGGAGACCGACCGCTTTTTCGGGTTTGGTCGAGAGGTACGCCTGCACTTCGGTAAAGCCGAATTTGGCGAGCATGCTCTTGGCGAAACGGACGGTGTCGCGGATTTCACCGACGATCTGCTCGGGGGTGCAGAAGATGTGCGCATCGTCCTGCGTAAAGCCGCGGACTCGGAAAAGTCCATGACGGACTCCGTCCTTCTCATAGCGGTAAACCGTGCCGAGTTCGGCAAGGCGCAGCGGAAGATCGCGATAGCTGCGTTTGCCAGCCTGGTACACCTGAATATGGAACGGGCAGTTCATCGGCTTGACGTAGTACTCGTCGATGTACGAGCCTTCTCCCTCGCCTTCCTGCACCTTCATGCAGGGGAACATCCCTTCCTTGTAGAACGAAAGGTGACCGGATGTCTTCCAGAGATCGGAGCGGCCGACGTGCGGCGTGTAGATAATCTCGTAACCGGCGGCATAGTGAGCCTTCCGCCAGAAATCTTCAATCGCCACCCGGACGCGCGCACCGCGGGGGAGCCAGTGGGCAAGTCCCGGACCGACGTCATCGGTTATGGTGAAAAGGCCAAGCTGTTTGCCGAGAACGCGGTGGTCGCGCTTTTTCGCCTCTTCGCGACGGGCGATGATGGCATCAAGCTCCGCCTTGTCCGCACCGACAATGCCGTAAAGACGCTGCAGCATGGGATTGCTCTCCTTGCCGCGGTAGTAGCTACCGGCGACGGAGACCAGCTTGACCGCACCGATTTGCGAAGCGTGCTCCACATGGGGACCGCGACACATTTCGGCATAGTCGCCGACCGTGTAGGTGGATATTTCTTCGCCGGAAGCTTCGACATCAGCAAGTCGCTCAAGCTTGTACTTCTGCCCGGCGAGCATCGCGCGGGCCTCGGCGGCGGAGACATTCTTCTGCACGAATGGTTCGTCGAGCGCTATCAGCCGTGCGACCTCTTTTTCGATGGCATCGAAGTCCTCGGGGGCAAGACGGTGTTCCAAATCAAAATCGTAATAAAATCCCTCTTCGGTTGCAGGGCCGATATCGGTCTGAGTGCCGGGAAAAAGATTGCAGACCGCACGGGCTACCATGTGGGCTGCGGAATGTCTCCGCATTTCGTCAGTGATTTCCATGTTTTTAAACCTTCCTTGGTTGAATCGCCCGCCATTATATCAAACTTTGGCGGTTGTTTGAAAGTTTTTTAGGGACGCACCCGTAATCGGTAATAGGTGACAGGTAAGAGGTAACAGGTAATAGGTTCCGTGCACTCTGTGGGAGAAATCCCACCCGACCTGTGCATATTGCTCTCGCTGTCGGGAGATTAGGAGGCTCGGAGGTTTGGAGGTTATCAATTGGAATTGGCAATTGGTATTGGCAACACTTTCACATCCTGTCCACCGTAGCCTTGGCGAAGGTGGATGGCAACATTCAAAATGAGATTACGGAGCGGATGAACGGAATCTAATCTTCGCCGGGCTTCTCCCTCGTACCTTCTCCCTCGTCCCTTCTCCCTCGTACCTTACGGTGCGGACGAATGCAGTTTGCAAGTAGGGTCAGTTAGCGAGTTTGGCAGTTTTAGGTTTCCTCAGGGCCTGTCCCTACACTCCCCGGAAGATTCTTCATTCTTCACTTTATCCGTTGCGGCTCGCGAGGACGCTCGCCCTCCCATGCGCGAGGACACTTCTTACCTTTTACCTCTTACTTCTTACCTTTCTTTAGGTTAGTGCCCCGCCCGCGCTTTGCGCGTGAATGTTCATGGAGATAACGTTTTTGACAGGATTTACAGGATTAACGGGATTTTATTAGCAAAATAATCTTGTAAATCTTGTTAATCCTGTCTGAAGTTATAGGCAAGAAGTAATAGGTAACAGGTAATAGGCTCTGCGGGAGAAATCCCATTCCATATTGCTTTCGCTGCTGGGAGATTAGGAGATTAGGAGGTTGGGAGACTATTGATTGGAATTGGCAATTGGTATTGGCAACACTTTCACATCCTGTCCACCGTAGCCTTGGCGAAGGTGGATGGCAACATTCAAAATGAGATTACGGTGCGGATGAACGGAATCTAATCTTCGCCGGGCTTCTCCCTCGTCCCTTCTCCCTCGTACCTTCTCCCTCGTCCCTTCTCCCTCGTCCCTTACGGTGCGGACGAATGTAGTTTGCAAGTAGGGCCAGTTTGGCAATATCCGTTGCGGCTCGCGAGGACGCTCGCCCTCCCATGCGCGAGGACACTTCTTACCTTTTACCTCTTACTTCTTACCTTTCTTTAGGCAAGAGGTAACAGGTAACAGGTTCTGCTGCGCGACTGACATTCGACGTAAATTTTCATTGCGCCAAGTGTTTTTATGGTTTAATATCGCCGTTCACGATTTGATTGTGATCGACACTCAAGGATATTGTCATGCAAAATCAGAGTATTGAAGCTCTTTTCAATCCCGCGGCACTTGCCGCCTCTTTCTGGAATGTTTTTGCCATGATGGCGCCATGGCTGCTTTTTGGATTCTTAATCGCGGGTATAATCGCCGTCTGCATTCCGCGTTCGTTTGTGATTAAAACCCTCGGGGGCGCGTCGGGGATGAAAAGCGTCCTCCGAGCGGTTCTGATCGGTGTTCCGCTTCCGGTCTGCTCCTGCGGCGTCATTCCCATCTCCGGCGCATTGCACAAGAACGGTGCAAGCAAGGGTGCAACCGCCGCTTTTCTGATATCCACTCCGCAAACCGGCATCGATTCCATCCTCGCCACCTATGCGCTGCTGGGGCCGGTTTTCGCCGTCGCCCGGCCGGTAGCCGCTTTTGTCACCGGCATGATCGGTGGCGGCGTCGTTCATCTGCTGACCGGCGGCGCCTCCCCTCGTGAACGCGGCACGGCGCAGAGCTTTTCAAACGAAGCCGGACGAAAAGGTCTTCGCGCAATTCTCTGGCAGGGATACGTCCGACTGTTGGGCAGCGTGATAAAACCGCTGTTGATAGGTCTGGCCATTTCCGCCGCGGTCACGCACTTCGTGCCCGATGATTTCTTCGCCGGAGGCATTGCCGGCAGCGACTGGCTAGCCATGCCGCTAATGGCGCTGCTGGGCATTCCGATGTACGTTTGTTCCACCGCGGCAATTCCAATCGCCCTGTCGCTGCTGGCCAAAGGCGTATCGCCGGGAGCGGCCTTCGTGTTCCTGATGACGGGACCGGCGATCAACGCCGTGTCGCTCGCAACCATCGCCGCGATGATCGGTAAGCGCGCCGCGGTCGCCTACACGGCAACCATCATTGCCGGTGCGCTGATTTTCGGAATTGCGATCAATGCGCTCCCCGATTCGATTTCCGCGATTGATTTTACCGGTGGCTGCTGCAGGAAGATTCCAGCAATAAACCACGCCAGCGCAATTGCCCTCGCACTGCTGATGGCCAACGCGCTCTATCGTTTCCCGAAGATGAAATAGCGGCGAAGATCGCCCCACCCGCCCGCAGGATGCGCCCGATGCAGAATTCAAAATAAAAAAGCCGCCGGTTCCGGTAGGAACCCGACGGCGTTTGATCGGTTGTCTCATTATCGCGCAATCTCGACCTCGGCGACGACCGCATCATGGTCGCTCGGGAATTTTCCTCCCGGGCGGTCGTTGACGGTCGTATGGCTGAACACATCCACATCGGGAGTGGCGAAAATATAGTCAATTCGACAGTTGTTGTAGTCGCGATACCCCTGATTGGTTTTCCAGCTTCCCTGATGTCCGCTTTTCGACACCTCGACGGTATCGGTCAACCGGGTCATGATAAAAGCGATCGGATTGTTTTTGGCGCGTTCCTCCAAATCGGTTTTTCTGATTTTCGCCAGCAGCTCGAGGTTGTCATCCTTTGCGATTTCCGCATTCATATCGCCGGTCAGGAAAATCGTCTCGCCCTTGGCTCTGGCACCGTCAAGTCCACGGGCCATGATGACCTTGGCGCCGTTGACGCGAGCCTGATGCGACACATGATCGAGATGGGTGTTGAAGTACCGGAACTTTTTACCGGTGACCTGATCCTCAAATAGTCCCCAGGTGCAGGTTCGCGGACAGCCTGCGCCCGAATAGCGGCTGCCGGGCACATCCGGAGTTTCGGAAAGCCAGAACGTTCCGTTTTCCAGACATTTGAAACGATTGCGGTTGTAAAAGATGAACATCGTCTCACCCCCGCGGTCCTTGTTCCGTCCACATCCGATATGGTCGAAATCGGGAAGTTCATCCGCAAAATATTCGACGAGATCGGCCACCGCCTCCTGCACTCCGAAAATGTCGAATCCGTATTTTTTGATCACTTGCGCGATTCGGGGCTTGCGCAAGCGATAGCTGTTGTCCCCCTGGTCGCCCGGACGGCGGACATTGAAACTTGCGATCTTGAACCGCCCCTCTTTTCCCGCACCGTCAGACGGACGCACCGAGACAACCACCGGGTAGTGGTCGGAGGTGATCCGGTCGTGAATCACGCGGCGCCCTCTCAGCTCGTAGCGGCCGCGGTGCTCCTTGCTGACCATGACATAATCAATGCATTTTTTCGTATTCAGCATTTCGGTTTCGTCGGAGTTGCCGCCGTGATAGGTGGCGTACTTTTCGCCGGAGAGCACCGACATGAACTTTTTGAAGTTCAACATGACCTCGGATTCGGGCGCGGAGTTGAAATCCCCGGAAAGGAACACCGGCTTGCTTCCGCATTTGCCGACCTCTTTTTTAATCAGGTCAACCGACTCAATACGGCGCTTTGCGTTCAAATCAAGATGCGTAACGCCCGCCCAGCAGTCTTTAAATTCACAGAGCAGAAGAACTCTTTTCTCTCCGCCGGGCAACGGGACGCGGCGCACCGACAACGGCTGCTCGCGCGAGAGCAACGCCACGCCGTATTCTCCGCCGTCATGATTGATCGCCTTGGCGAAGGTGGCGTGCATCCCGGTGGTCTCCGCGAGAATTGCGCAAGTGTCCGCGCCGTTAACTCTTCCGGTCTTCTGATCAACCTCCTGGATGGCGGCGAAACGCGGCTTCTCCGCGGCGATGATTTTTCCGGACGCGGTGATGTCGAGCTTATTGTTCATATTCTCTCCGTGGAGAATATTGTAGCTCACGATTTTGAATTCATCGGCTGCGACGTCCGGCTTCGAACCTCCAGTGATGCAACCCATCGCCATCGCAACAGTTGCAACGGCGCACAACAGTTTCTTTCCCATCATCTTCTCCTTCCTTTTTTCCCTCGGCGGCGCGTCACCCTACTAACGCCGCGTGACAATGCTGTGAAACAGTCCGCTATTCGCTCAACAGCAGCGACGAACACGAACCGGTATAGTCGACGGCGTTGACTAACGCGCGACGCGGATTTTTCCGGTCTCCGCTCAGCCACGGCCGCGGCTCGTCGATCCAATAGAGCGGACCGAACGTTTTTGCGTTGAGTCTTTCGATTTTCTTCGATGGCGGCAGGATTCGGTGGTACAACGCGAGCACGGCCTTCATTGTGCCAGCCGCCGACGATGCCCAGAGTGTATGGCCGACATTGCACGTCAGCGAACCGAATCCGATTTTCCCGCCGTCTTCACTGCCGTCGAACACGGTTCGCATCGCGTTGATTTCGGCGGCATCGAGTTCGGGCACCGCGCATCCGATCGTTTCAACCAGCCGCACCGAAACGGGATCGACTCCCGCCGAACCCATCGCATTGCACATGGTGTCGGCGAGATTGGCGGGATTCTGCGGACCGGTTCGGAAATCGGGACGAGGGGCCATGGTTGAAACATTTTCAATCGACGCATAGACTCGGTTACCGGCTTTTTTGGCATCGGAACGGCGCTTCAGCACAAACAGTGCACCTCCCTCCCCGGGCAATGTCCCCGCTGCATCCTTTGAAAACGGCTTCGGGCAATCGTCGGCGGTGAACCGTAAAAGTCCGCCGAGTCCCTGAAGGAACGCGCGTGACAGCGGCGGCTGAATGGCACCGGCCACCGCCACGTCCGCCCGCCCCGAGCGCAGATCGTCGCAGGCTCTCATCAGTGCCGTATGCCCGGAAAGAAATCCAGTGTCGACATTTTCGGCAGGTCCAGAAATCCGGAGCCGCTCGGCTACGCCGGCGACGATCGCTCCGCCAAAAGCGCTCCCCAGCGCGTTGGGCGAAAATTCGGGCAGAGCCTTGCAGAGTCCGTCGCGTATTTCTTCGACAATTCCCGCCGGTGCGCCTTGAAGAAATTTCCGCAGCAGCTCGACCGTATCGTCGACAAGACTGGTCCGCTGCATCCAAGACGTCGCCGTGTTGTTAAAAGGCGAAGCGTAGCCGATATGAAGTGCGGTATGCGAAGCTGGCAGTGTGCGAAAATCGCCGTCCGAATCGTTGAGCGCGTCCGAAGTCATTTGAAGCGCGAAAACGAGATCTCCGTTTTCGCCGGCTTTCCGCTCGCTCGGGAACGAGGCTGCGTCGGTTGCGTAGGAATAGAAACGGCCGAGTCTTGCCGCGTACGAAGGCGTTTGCTTGGCAAACGGCCGGCTTTCTTCCTTTCCGAAATCAAATGCGCGTTCGCGGGTGAAAAGGGATTTGCCCGAAAATATGTTTCGCCACAATGCAACGGGGTTGGCGGTTTCGGCAAACCGACACGCCAGCCCCGTTATAACAATGTCGTCGTCATTGTGCATGGATTACGGATTCGATACCGGTGTATTCTGCAGTATCGGTCGCGAGAACGCGCCGTCTTCAAACTCGATGATGTAGCGGAACCACCACGAATTGGAATCGCGCAGCGTGGTTTCGCCGTCGAGGAACGGATAGTCGATATTCAGCTTCACACGGCAGTTGTAATCGTCGTCGAATGTCGCATCACCGAACGTGTACTGCGCGACTTTCTGCCACTTGATTTCCGATTCGCCCTGCGTGGGATTTGCCACCTTGATTTTGAACGCTGGAATGTCAACGTCGACCGTGCTGCCGCGCAGGGAAGAGATCTTGTTGGTGATTACCGCACCCGTTCCGTCGTCCGCCTCGTACTCGAGGCGCATCTTGAAGTTGACGAACAGATTCATATTCTCCGGCTTGTCGGGATCGGAACTTGGCGCTTCGACGCCGGCCAAACCGTGGCGGACGACATTGTTGCGTATCGGTTCGCAGTTCAGCCAGTACATCTCGGTGAACGAGAGCTGGCGAACTTGATCTTGAGGATAGATGCTGAACAATGTTCTGCCGGGAGCCTCCATGTTCCACGGCACAAGCCAACTGGTATGCGCACTGACCTCGGCTTCGGGATAATCCATCAACCATTCGCGAACCGTGTACGGCAGATTGGGATCCTGATAGCGATCATCGGGATTTATCATCGCGCGGATCGTCACCGAGTTGGTGAGGTTGGCGAGGGTTAGGGTATAGTTGGTCGAATTGTTCATGCGGAAGATGTCGGTACCGACACACTCCCTGACCGCGCCGGTTTTTTCATCGGTTATGAGCACGCTGGTGACATGATACCAGTTGTGCGTGTCATAGACGATGTTGGTGCTGTCCTCGCGCGACATCTTGAAGGCAAGACGGCCCGAACTTCCATTCTGCAGACCCTTGGTCTGGGGAACGAGGTACGCCATCACCACCACATTCGAAATGCCGGCGAAAATCTCGGGTGCTTCCGGCATAACTTGGAAGAGGTTCGGTTCTCCCGGCGTCCACACTTTGACGTTGTCGCCCAGCACAACCGAGTGATCGGGCAGATAGGCATTGTCACGCCATGCTATCGTCGCCCAGTCGTTGAACGACTCGCCGGTGCCGTTGGTTACGCTCAACGAGGCGTACTGGGTGTCGTTGCCGACATAGGAGAACGGTTCACCGGTGCCGGCATCGATTATGCTGTTGTCGGCATCGCCGTAACGGTCGAAGGTGATTGCCTGTTCGTACATTCCCAGCGGACGCTTCAGACGCAAACCGCCTGGATCGCGCGCATAAACGAAGCTTTCGTTAAGACCGGGCTTGAAGATGTCCACATTGGGCAGCTGGCTGCCGGTGTAAAACTCCTGCTCGCTCTGCGAATCGGCGATGACCAGAAACGCGTAGCCGTTGGTGACTTCGCTCTTTCCGCCTTCCGGGGTGATGAGCCTGACCGCCATCTGCTGGTTGAGATCGGCATCGATCAGTTCGACGCGCCATCCGGTCATGTCGGTGTCGGCGGGAATTGCCATCTCGATGAACGAATTATAGTATACGCCGAAATCGGTACCCGTCGTCAGGCTAGGACGCTCCTGGAAGTTGAGTTCGTTGAAGAACACCGCTCCGCGAGGCACCCGATAAACGATGTAGTACGGCGACCAAGATCCGTAGAGCGCGTTCAGATCGGTCGGGTAGTACCAATCGGGATTGCGGAACGAGGTTTCGCTCTGGACCGTAGTATAGCGGACACCGCCCTCTTCCGATGTGTACGTCGCCCAAACCACATACTGAACCACCGCGTTTTCGTCCTGGAACGGAATGTCGTTATCGAACGGAGTGCGGTAAATGTGGTTTGCGGGATCTCCGTAAGGAATCAGCTCTATCGTGTTGGGTTGGGTGGGTTTCCACTGGTTCTTTTCGCCCCAGATTTTGGTGGCTCCCCAGAGATTCGTGCCGACGTAGTAGCTCAAGTACACTTTGATATCCTGCGGATTGAGGCGCAGATTGGTAAGCTTGGCCTCGACGCCGACCAGGTCGGTCACCAGCGGCTGTTCGCGGTAATCGTATTCGCCGGCGTTGGTGTGGTGCAGGAGCTTGACACTGTTGATTTCGAATCCGGGATAGAGCGGTTCGGTGATTGAAACGTTCTCGATGCAGATTCGAGGCTGCGAACCGTCATACTCCGATTCGAACTTGATCGCCTTGTAATGCTCGGGGTCGACACCCGGAACGCGCTGCCCGTCGTGAGTGAAGACGGTGTAGTACTGCGAGGCGATGTTGGTGACATCAAGTTGAGCGATGCGCTCCCAGTTTACGCCGTCAACCGTCCACTCGTCCCCGACCAGACCGTACACCTTCAAAGTCGCCGGTTCCGACTGCGGTTCGAACAGTCTCGCTTCCAGCCGGATCTCGCCGATGCCGGTGGAGATGGCGGGGGTCTTGAGATACGGCTTGCTGAGATTCATCGGGGCATAGCCGTCATACACGTCGGACATCGTCGAGTTGTTCAACACCAGCACCTTCGAGCCGTCGAGCGTGAGGATGGCGGGATTGCTGTCGGTGATGCGGCCGTTGTAGGTTTTCCACGCCACGCTGTTGGTCGGAACCGGATTGTCCCAAGCGATGAAATTGTCGAGACGGACGACACCATTGGTGAAGTCCCAGCTCTTTCCGTCGGCGTCGATGAAGCCGTTGGTCATCACGTTGACGATTCGCATGCATCCGCTGTTGGTGTTTCCGAGGTATTCGTAGAATTTGTTCCAGCCGGTGTTCAGCGCGTTGGTCTGCGGATGATAGCTTACCGTCTCCCACGGACCGTATTCGTCGTCGGAAATCTGCAGCGCCAGCAGCACGGGATAGGTGGTTACCTGATATTCGAAGGCGAAGGAGGCGCGACCCCAATCCATAAAGGGTGCGCGAACCGACTGACGCTCGCCGGCGGCAACGCTGCCGTACGCAGAATTGTCGGCACGGCTCAAATCGAGCGTGATCACCTTATTGTGTTCATTGTCGAGCTTCTCGACCCAGATTTCCTGGCCGTCCCAATCGTAGATGTTGCCGCCCACTGTGCGCGCGTGGTAACCGATCATGTTGATCTCGTCGATGGCGACGTCCGCGATGCCGAGGTTCTGAATCTTGATGTGCTTGGCCTTCCAGGAATCAAAGCTCAGCGTGTATGGCATGTATTTGTAGGTGCTGACCGGCAACTCTTTGTACAGGGTCCACTTGCGGTCGGCCGGATCGGCCTTGTGCTCGACATCGGCATCCTGAATGTAGATTGCGATTTTGTTAGTCGGCTTTCGCGTCGTAAATTCGTAATCGTTTTTGGCGAAGAAGAATTCTTCGTCGTAATCCCAGTTTTCCGAATTCAGCAAAAGCGGATACTCGGTAAGCACTTGCGAATAGTCGGTCAACGACGCGGCTTTGACGCTGGCCTGGCAGTTTGCCGACCAGAACCCGCAATCACCCTGCAGGAGACGATCGCCGTCCAAATCGTTGAAGGTTACCGACCTCTTGGCCGATGTGCTCGTGCCAACAAAATATTCGCCCTTCAATTCGGTCTGACCTTTTTCGGCATTTTTAACCACGGTCAATTTCAGCACGATGTCATTTGCGGTGATGTCCAGCTGGACGTGTTCTTTATCTGCCGTGGTGTCCGACTTCAGCAGCGTGGGCTTGCCGTTATTCCATCGGTAAAGGTCGAGACTGTAATAAGGCACGACCGGCTTGATTACTCCACCCTGACGGGGAGAGGTTACCTTTCTTGGAGCGCACTGGGTGAGGCGAAGTTCATAGAAGGACTTGCGCTTCCTGAATCCAATCACCGAAACCGAAAACTCCTCGGGAGAAGCGTCCTTGATTTCCAACTTCACGGTGGCGGTATAGTTGGTTTCGTCCAAATCGGCGCTTTCGTGCGCGCTCAAGTCGTAGCTTGCGATACCGTCGATATTGCGAATTTCAGCGGCGCGCGCTTTGAAGTCGAACTGCTGCAGACCGTCGATGACCGTTTCGGCGAGAGTGTAGATTGAGCCAAGCGCCACGAGGTTGTTGGTGTTCTCCGCCAAATGCTCGATGCCGATAAGGCGGGCGGAGACATTGGGGAAGAACTTGTTGTTTTCAGAGCTCGCACCGAACGCGGAGTTGGTCGCGTTGACCTGTTCCAGTTCGCCGACATAGCTGGCGTTCGCCAATTCAAAGGTTTTGCGGTCGGTGACGATGTAATCCTTGAATACCGAATCCACCCAGAGGTTCGAGCTCGCCACGCGGAAGTATTCATCTTGGGTATCGGGCATCGATTCATCCCAGCCGGTGCTGCCTTCTTCGCCGTTGCCGTCGATGTCGTCTTTGTAAGCCTGGGCATCGCGGTTGTAGAAGGTTGAAGCGAAGAACGCATCCCACGCCTGCCATTCGTTGAAGTCCTGATATTCCGAGCGGCGGGCTTTGTACGAATTGTCATTCAAATCCAAAGTGAGACTGACATATCCGCTCTGGGGAATGGTGAATTTCATTATGCCGTCGTACGGCTCGACGGCGCTCTCGGCGCAAATGCCGCCGGTTGGAATCGCCGCATAGGAATCGGCCTCGTTCCAGAATCGCGCCTTATCGTCGATCGAATAGGTTTTCTTCCCGTTGGCATCGATGCCAACTCGATAGGTGTTAGTGCCTGAGAAGTAGACGGTGAAATCTTCGGTGGTCTTCGCCCACTTGTAGACGGGAACCATTCCGCGCCAAACATCGTCGCCGATCAGTTCCATTTCAATCGGATCATACTGCAAATCGGTATTCAGGAACATCGCACCGAGATTCGACTTGTAACGACGAAGACGAGCGTAGAAATCGCGAATTCCCTTCTCCGGGTCTCCTTTGCGGCATTGACGGGGAGAGTGATTCTCCGAATTGTCGCCATCCCAGAACTTATAGTTAAAGAGCGCATAGTCGAATGGTTTGTAGCGGGCACCGTCAAAGTTGCATTCAAAGTAGTATTCGATATCTCCGATGTTTTCCTGTTTAGGCAGTTTTCCTTCGTAAAGCTCGCCGTTTCCATTGCCGTCGTCGCCATCGGTATTGCCGACATATTCCATCCGCGTGCGCGACCATGGATTAACGGTCTGCTCACCGTACTTCCATCTCCAAACCGCCACGACTCCGCGATCGTCCGAGGTTGTGGCCGGAGCACCATTGACATTGCTTACCCGGCAGCGAACGCGGATGTCATCATTGAGCGAGGGGTATGCCGGATTAAAAGGAACCTCGTCCACCGCGACCACCACATCGGCGGACGGCTCCGAAATCTGAATATTGTCAATCGCAATGAAGGCATCATCTAACGCCGTTTTTTCGTATTGTTCTGCTATTGTGGCGCGACGGATTCTTGTTTTTATTCCTCCGTAGTAATTTACCGGTATTTTAATTCTGTAGAAATTATCGCTCCCCAGCACGGCTGCGTACTCTCGGGCCAGCGTTTGTTTGCCGATAGTTTGCCAATTGAATTTCCAATCTGAAAATCCATCGTTATACTCCTCTGTTGCAAAGGGTGCGTAATGTACCGCTCCGCCGATATTGCTTACCATATTTGTGCAAATATCAATTGCCAGTTCGCCTTCGGTGTATACATTTACCGCGTCGAAATATATGGTTCCGATACCGTTAAGATAGGAAGGCGATATAATCATGGCATCCAAAGTATTCCAAAGACTTGCATGCCAGTTGGTGACTATCGATCCCGAAGAGATCCCTGCTTCAACATAATTTGAAGGAGCGATATAATTTGAACGACTTGTTGTCCCGTACGGGTCGCGTAAGAATGCCGAAGAGCCTACCGAAGCGTTCAGGACTTGCCATCCAGTATTGTAAAAATGGTTTGAGCCATTAAGCAAATGCGCTCTTCCCTTACCTCTTTCCGTCTTTAAGTTTCCGAATGTAGGATTTTTTCCAACATGAGATTCTACCGTATCTCCGTAATAATCTCCATAATCCACTCCGTTGGTCCACGTGTTGAAAAGCAGAATTCGATCTTGCCCCATCGTGGTTACCACCGATGGTACCGACCAGGCGGATACATTTTTTTCAGCTTGAGCACTTTGCGCGGATTGTCCCGGCTCCCCTCCGTCACCCGGCCAGAACACTCGACTTGATTCCGTAAAATCCTGCGGGAAGTAACGATTCCCTGTTACTTCGACCGTGCAGTAATAGAGCAAGGACTGCTGCCCGACTGTCAAATCTAAATCAGATACGTACTCTTCTCCGTTGCCTTTATCTCCGCTTCCGAAATTGTACGACATTTCTTTCTGACCCCAAGTCGTTCCTCCGTCATTAGAGTAGTGCAGCACCACCTTGCGGTTTGAATTATCGGAGAAGGTATAAACCGATGCATTTTCCTCCACCTCGCCCTTGTTTGAAACAACACAGGTAAAGGTGACCGAAAGTGATTTACCGCGGGTCTTGTTTACATTTACTGAATTTATCTCTACTTCCCGCTGCGGATATGATACTTGGATGTTATCTACAATCAAAAAGTTCTGGTCATAATAAACCTGTGTTTGTGCAATTGCATCACGTCTTACAATCCTGAACTTAATAGGTTTGTGATAGTTCAAGGTCTCCTGCACCGCCACTCCAGTAACCGCGCCTCCCGTAGTTTCAGTTAGGCTGATATCTTTCAACGGCTCCCACTTGTAGATCCAGGTTGCATCCTCTTGTTCCTGAATGTCCTTTACGACATTGATGTTGTTGCGACCGACCATGTTGGTTGCAATTTCAAGTCCAAGCGTACCGGTTATCGTTTTAAGCGAATTTACCGCATCAAAATATATCGTGCCGACACCCTCCTTATAGTAAGGAGAAACGAGCACTGAACCGACTTTATTAAAGAAGTTCGCGGCAAAGTTAGTTGGCGAATGCAAAAAAGTATATCGCTGAGGTTTTATATATTGCGCATAATTTAAATACGATGACGAGCCTACCGCAACATTAGTTGCGCACCATCCTGCATTATGTACGTGATTGGAACCGGAAAGCAAGGCGAGACGAAGTTTCTTCGTTCCTCCTACACTATAAAAAAGTGTACCATAATGCTGCCACTCATCGGTTAAAGGATACCCGTAATCCTTTCCATCGGACCATTCATTGAAAAGCATCAACCGGTCGGTACTCAACACCTGGTCGGCAATGGCTTGATTCTGCCCAATGCCGCAGATCAAGGCAAATACAATCGCCTGAGCAAAAATAAATCGTTTCAAATTCGTAAACATGATGCACTCCGATATCAATGCAGCTTCTTAACAATATCCTGATCCGGTTCTTCACCGTTGCAATATGCTTGGGTCAATTTCAGCATATCCGATGAGCTTGGTCTCAGGGGTTGGGCAATGGTTTCAACATGACCGTCGGCAAAGACTACATGGGCTACATTGCGTTTTCCCACCCGATGATTAAATCCTATCGCCTCTTCCGAACCGGAAGGGCCGTTTACTTCATCTCCGGTAGATCTTGTGTAAATTCCTGTCTGCAAAACACTGTCGCATGCGGTCTGCCCCGAAGGCAATGCCGGGGTTTGAGTGCCAAACTGGAAACATGGAATTTCCGCAAAAAGCAGCAGACGCCCCGCATCACCTTTGGCGGCTAGATCGGTCATTTTGATTTCTCGAACCCATCCGGGCACCGTCAGCGATTCCAAGCTGCAGCCAAAGTATGGATTCATGGCATAGGAACGCAATGCCGTTTTCCCTGCATTTTTACTTATCTTTTTAAATGTATCGCAACAATAGGTTCCCGGATCGCGTCCGACATAGTCCCATAGCATACCCTTTCGAAGTGATTCGAAGGCGGGATCGTCTTCATTGTAGTTATCTGATTGCGCATAGCATGTTGACTTGCTTGCTCCTGCTCCGCAACTTGAACTGTCTCCATCACGTCCGGTCCAGTGAACCCAACCAGGTACAGTTGAATATGTTAACTTAGTGCGTCTGGTCATAAGCGAAGGCGGCAAGAGAATATCGTAGGATTCGGCCGGAGGAATGATTCCGCCGTTAGAATTGGCAAAAGAAAAACATCCCTGCGCCAGATTGCGCAAATTGGCTTTGCACCGCGCTCCATGCGCCGATTCTCCAATATGCGTAAATGTGGTTACCAATACCGCCGCCAAAATACCGATAATGGCGATGACAATCAGTAACTCAATAAGCGTAAATGCTCCCTGTGCCCGTTTAGCTCTCATGAAACTCCTCTTCACACCTTTAACATATACATTATCCGCTTTTTCAAGGGTGCTGACAAGCATAATTTTAGGGATAAAAAACAAAAAAAGGTGCGCAAATCTGCGCACCTTTTTTCGGTAATTTTCTTTTAAACCGACGATTATTTCACGTAGGCTTTGAAGAATGCTCCACCGGTCACACTGATGACCGCTTCAGTTTCTTCTTGGCCGAGCGTAGGAGTGACTTCCACTTCCTCTGCCGCCTCGAGACCAGCCAGCGTGTCGGCACTCTTGATGTAGAGCTTGCCGTTGAAAGCTGAGGAGTCAACCTCGACTGCCTCATTGTCACCGGTTGCGGCGACCACAGCCTTAACGGTGATGTCAGCACCTTCATCAGTCTTGGCAATCGACGCAATTACCAACTCGGCATTAGCATCAGGTGCGACATTGAGGATGTACTGGTTGTAGTACTGAGCAGAATCTGCTCCGGTGATATCGGACTTGTCCAAACCATTGTCAGCTGCCCATGCCAACGCTTTTGTTTCATCTACGCCTTCTTCTTTACCAAAGAAGATGTCAACCACAGGGGTGCCACCAAACGGATTGGTATCGGTTGCAGCGAGGTTATCAACTGCACCGGTTCCCTGGAAACCAACAGCTTCGATGTAACTATTTGCAATACCACTTTCCGTGGCCGGATTTATTCCCTGAAAATAAGAATAAACCGTTTCCGTGCCAAGGTCAAGGTCTTCCTCGGTATAGATATTATCATTTTCTGTCACGGTTTCCGCCGGTACCGAGAGGAGGGTTCCATTCAACCAAACCCGAAAATACGGCTGGTCAACAGTAACCGCCTGAATTGTAATACGGTTCCACGAACCATCCTCAATTCCAGAGGCAATTACATAAGAACCGGAGTCTGCGGTAATTACGAGATCTCCAGCTTCTGCAACACCTTCGATATCCTCTTTAGCCAACCAGACCGCGATACGGGCGGTTGGATCTAGAGTGGGAGCGGTTTCATTACCGACCAATTTGACATAGCTGTCAACATAGACAGTCGTATCACTATCGGTGGTTGATAGATTCTTTGAAAGCACCTTACCTTCAGTTTCGAGTTTCAGGTATTTCGTATTACCGCTGGCGATTGCCGAAGGGGCGGTAACTTCGTCGTTATACTCAGCTACAGATGACATATCATCTGCATCTTGAGTCCATGTCGTATCAACAGTGCCAATTTTGGCTTCTGCGGCATACGATTCAAAGTCGTTTGAGCCGTAGTCGGTTGCTGCCACTGCGCTCATGCTGACCATTGCGGCGGTAGCCGCGATAATGCTGGCAAGTTTCATTCGAAACCTCCTTGATTCTTTTAATTCTTGAATTTTCACCCGAGAACGGCAACCCACCCGGACGACCGATCGAATGAAAACGTTCTTTCACAATGAGAGTATTCTATCATAATTTTGAATATAGGCAATAGGAAAAAATATTTTTTTTAAATTATGACGCGTAGGCACGCAGCATCAAAGTGATTGAACCGGCAACTTCATCTTTGCCAGGTTTATGGAGCGGCACCTTAAGCTCACACTCCTTACCAATTGCCGGAAGCAGCCCATCGGAAATATCGGCTACCCCCTGTGCAATGGTTGTTGGTCCAGGATACGTACCTGACATTGCAGCCAATGCATCAAAGGGGGCGGAACAGATATCGGAAATACCAACCGTGGTTTTCTCAACCATATCAGCTACGGTTCTAAATGCGAATTTTGCGCTGGTACGTAAAAACTTCTCAATAAATTCATCATTGAGATTTTCAGAAACCGATACCGCTATTGCCGTGTGCGATTCGACATCCTCACGAAAAACGATACGTTTCGCCCACTCTTCGCCAGTGAAATCACAGTAGGATTTAACGAAATTCACTTCGCGCGCAGCAGTCTTGCGAGCGATGGATGCCCTTGGCCAAATCAAATCGACAGTTAAGAGATTGCGGCTTTTGCGCAATATGCGCTGAAATCCAGCGCCTCCAATGTGGGCACGGACGAGAAGAACCTCTATTGTTCGTTTAGTGCTCTTGACCGCCATGATTGTCCCTTTGTTTATCGATTTGCAATACTGCGAAGCGTCAAGTTCTCGTTATGGATGTTGCTTTGATTGATGAGTGGGCGATGTTTTATTTTTTGCCGAGAACGAAAATCTCGGCATCGCCTACACCCAACCAGTACACACCATCCTGACGGGCAATATCAACTTTAGTGCCGTCCTTCAGGATACGCTTGACTCCGTCGGCAAATGTTGCTTTCAAGGTGATTTCACGATCAATTTCGCGGTTGACCACCATCAGATATTCGCATCCTTTGTTCTTGAACACGGAAATCACAGCTCCGCCATCCGGCACCTCCAGCGTCTTGACGAACGAGGGCAGCTTCTCGAGTTTTTTAACTCCCTCTGGCAACGGCTCGCCGACATGGGCAACCTCGGGCCATTCGGCGCCAACGAACACATACGCACGCGCGTTCAGTTCAGCGTTCGCCTCGCGAACACGGTCGTACATCGGAGTGCGACGGGCGGTATGGTAATCGATCGGTCCGTTGTGGAAGCGGAGACTTTGAGGAGTAGGAGTACGATAAGTGAAGTGTTGCAACGATTCAGCGCCATAGGCAAGTGCCACATACGACTCAAGCTTCAACTCGCCGACAGTGTGCGGCGGATAATCCCACTTCGGATTGTTGGAGTGAGGAACGGTAAGCGCAAAAGCCGAGAAGGGAATATTCTTCTCTTTGCAGATGGACTGCACCACTTCGAAGCACTTATACCAGGTAGGTTTGACCTCGCGCTCCTCGCCATGGTGAGCATACGGCACTTTGGTGCTCTTGAGGTATTTGCCCTTGCCGGTAATCGGATACATATCGAACGAGAACCACTTCAAGTGCATCTCGTCAAGGTAGTGCTTAATGTAGGTTTCAAAGTCAGGGTGCTGATACCAGACTTTTCCGGCATCAATGCCAAACGCATTGACATAGCAACGGTGCTTGTCATCGACCGATTTGATCGCCTTGATCACTTCTCCCCATTTTGCGAAAGCTTTACCGCGCGGTTCATCGACAATGTAGTACGAATCGAGCGCGGGATGATCTTTTACCTTGGCTACTATTTCTGGGGCGGTTTTTGCATTGCGAAGCTGGGGCATTCGCAAACAGATTTTAACACCGGCCTTTTGAGCGATATCAAGTAACTTGATCGCCTCTTCAACCGTCTTGGCATCTTCCATGGTAATGCTGTAACCCGCATCGTAGATTTCCTGGAAGTATGCCTGGTCTTTTACCAGCCCTCCCTCTTTTGCGCAATCGCCGCCATTCCACGCAAGGATGGGTAAGCGTACTTTTGTTTCTGCCGGACATGCGCTTTGGCATTTTTCTGCCATCACACATCCAACCAAAGCCATCGACACAATTGTCATTGCGATTATGATTCTTTTCATTTTATCCCCCTTTACAATTTACATGATTACAAGTGACGTTCCAGAAGGCGGAGTGTCATCTACCACATAATGCCAGGTTTCTACGCAGCCGGCACTGGATGGAGTATAGAGTAGACCAATTGTTTTTTCTCCTGGATAGTCACTGTTATTCTTATAACTTTCCAGCTTCGACTCGTTTCCTTCACAGAGCTTCGCCCACCCCGCAAGCGCAGCACTCTTTTTGATGTTGATTCGGCAGCGTTTTGTTCCAAACGCGCCGCTTTCTATTCTTTGCGGCACTTCCCTGCTGTAAATATTTATGACCTGACCATTTTTCGCTGTAAATAATGCGCATGAGCCGTAAACCTTGATCGGCGAATAAATATCCAAAGGTCCGGTAAAGCGCGAATCAGGACCACGCAGGCAATTCCCCGACAATGTTTCAAGGTTGGGACTTATTATTTGCGGAGGTGTGGAAATTTTAACGTCTCTAAATGCTCCGGTACCGAGAATTTCAAGGTTTTTCGGAAAATATGGTGTGAATGAGGTAAGTGCACTACATCCGCTAAATGCGTTTGTATTTATGATTCTTGTATCTTCGGAAATTTCCACGTCGTTAAGATTGGTGCAATTGGAGAAGCTGTCCTTGCCAACGTTGACAAGTTTCGGCGCTTTGAACGATGATATATTGTTTTGCCTGAATGCCATTTCACCTACATTTTTTAGATTAGGGCATTCCCAATCTCCGCAATTTTTCTTCGCTTCGGAAAATGCATAATACGCAATATTCGTAAGCTTCGGAAAATACGTGGTATTCATATCTTTGAGATTTGTTGCTCCGCGAAACGCTTGTGAAGCGAATTCCTCTATATCGGGATTTATCTCTAGGGTGGTCAATGACGTCATTCCGGAGCAATTATCTATTCTTCTTACCTTCGGTAAACTAAGTTTTGTGATTTTACTGCAGCCCTGTAAGGCTTTTTCAACAACATTTGTTACATCTGGAAACAAAAATTCCCCTTCGAGCGATTCGCAACTTATGAAGGTTTCTTTCGGTAATACCCTCAAGCCTTTTATGGTCATCGGAAAGAACCTTTTCAATTTTTTGCAGTTCCTGAAATTTGTCGGTCCGGTCATTTCGCTGAAATCAGCTGAAAATTCTATATTGGTAATTATACTGTTATCGTACGCAAGATGTTGGTTGATTTTGGTAACCGACGGCGCTATAAACGAAGTTAAAAATTTTACTCTCAGTAACGAGGTCTCAAGCTCAACCACGCGTTTGCCGGTATCAAGTTCAAATTGAGTCAAATCAAAATCAGCGGCAACACTGCTATCTAGAAGCTTTTCAATTTTTGTTAGTTTGAGATTGTCGGTGCCGGCGAATTCAGTAAATGTCAATTTCCAGATGCCTTCCGAGTCGGTTCCAATTTTAGAACTGTAACTCCAAGACCCAAACAAATTGCATGCAATAAACGTTATTGCTAAAAGCATGATAACCTTTTTCATGAAATTCTCCTTTTTAAATCAATACTGTATTAGTTATATCAAATAGAAAACGGCAAGAAAAGACACGCTTATCCCGATTTTTTCGGGGGAAATTATCCCGACTATACGGAAACCCCAGTAAATAGGGCTTAAAAATTTATTCGGACGATGAAAAAACAAGCGTAGACTTTCTTGAGAGAGACGATTTTACGTAAAAAAAGGCG
>JAZQGX010000317.1:0-2490 GCA_045540275.1 Kiritimatiellia bacterium
CCCCCTCCAGCAGCGACAACATCCTCGCATCCGATGCCTTGCCGTTCAACGCCACGGTAAACGGCCTATGAAACATCAGTGAGAACACCGTACCATGAAACGAATTCGTTACCACATACTCCGCATGATGCATGAACCAAAGCCATTCCGCCGGTCCCAATGCCGTCACATGCTTCGCCTTGCCCGGCAGATACCATCTCGCCAGCTGCCCGCCAGGAAGATGTACGACTGGCAATCCCATCTTCTTGCCAAGATCAATCGCCGCATCCTCCGCCCAAGGATGTCCGCAGATTGTATAGACGGCTATGTATTTCTCCGGCAATCCAAAGCGCGGCTTCCGCTCGATGGCCTCGTAGTCCGCCCGTCCCAGCAGAAGCGTCGGATCGCATACAACAATCGCATCACGTCCGCAAAGCCGCTTGACGATCTCCGCACCCTGCGGTTCGCGCACGGAAAGCGCGTCAAAGCGCGAAAGCCATTCCGACATCTTCTGTTCTAGTTCCGCCAAGAACTTATCCACGCCAAAACTCGGCGCATACGAGATGCGCTTGACACCATCGGGAACATCCGCAAGAAAATACATATCGTTACCCTCGTTGATGACAGGATGCCATACCTGATCGCTGCCAACGATGAGATGAGTGTAGCCTCCACTGCCGATTCTGGACTTCTTCACCTTGCCGCCCAGTTTCATCTGTTCATTCAGGAATCTTCGGTAAAGATGGCGACGATATGATTCGATTGCGAATGTCTTGAAGAAAGTATTGAACCCATTGTAGAACGAACCGACGAAATGCCTAAAGCTGTTGCACCGCAGATAATATTTGCACGGCCAGCCAATCTTGCCGTAGTTCACAATGGATGCGTCATGCCCGCATTTGCGAAGATGCGTCTGCAAGGCCCACGCCTGCAAGGCAGCGCCACAGTTAAGCGAATGGTGAAATGTCAGAATGCCTATCTTCATATATCACCCAGCATTCTTTGCCTTACTTTCGAAAAAATCATACGCAGCCTACTGCGGACATATGCCATCATACCAATTCTCAATCTATACTTTTCCGCCAATTCGCCGAAATCCATCTTTCCGGAATCTGCCGCGAAGTTCTCCCATTGCACTGGCTTGCTCGGCGACTCCACAATCGGCAGATTTTTGGCTATCACATCTTTTGCCGACAATTCTTTCCGCCCAATGTCCAATTCGTTAAATGCGGCATGGCCATTTTGGGTATGAACAAGCACGCAGCTAACACCGGCACTTACCTTGGCACGGCTCAATTCCGGGTATAATTCTTCCGCCCCCCAAAGGTCGCCAATCGTAATGTCGGAAGATCGTTCGATGCCCCTGAACTGGCATTTGAAACAGCATCCACTAAAACCCAGCCCTGAATAGAATGCTTGCGAATAAGGATCTAATAGACTCATCTTGATTGTTGACGAGCCATCCTCCCAATCGTAGCGGTAATAGGTCTTTCGTTTCCACCCATATTTCTTGTCTCTAGGATTGATGTTGACGAGCCGCTTACCGTTCTTTCGCTCAAGCCATGATACGTATTTGAGCCATAGCTTCTGAGGCGGTGCACCAAAACATATCAAATCCACGACAAGCAGATGTGGATGGTTACCAAACATCTTTCTGATTGCTGCGCATTGGCAAGGCAGCCCTGAAAACAACACGTATTTCCCGTTTTCAAGCGCACTGCGTACGGAAAAATACACCTCTCTAGATATCTCGCCATGTACATATTTGACACCTCGTAACGCAGCCAATTCATCTCCTGTTCGCGCAATTCTGTGTCCCACCCGAAGTCCATCACCGTAAGCGGCGCCAACGACTATGCCGCCCTGACGAAGTATCGAGAACGAAAGTTCGGAAAACACGCCACCACTTGTACTCTCGCGAAGTATATCTGCATTTCGCGACCACGCCGCAAAAGCGCGAGTCATCCGCATGCCTCCTTTAGCTTTCTGATAGCCGAAAGCATCATCCACATAGGACACCATTGACCACGGCGGATGAATTGCTGATATGCAAATCTCTTTACCGACTTCATTCTGCCCTTGTCCATCTGCATTGACATATCCGTGCAAAGAGTATTTTCAAGTGATTGCAACTTGGGCGGCAGGTGCTTTGCAGCGTTCTTTACATCGACAATTCCTGCATTGGCGATATAGTCTAGAACTATTGCCGTGACATATCCGGCTAGACGTTGTTTTGCCAATGAATCCGCATTGGCTTCATGTAGTGTAGTCTGTGCACTGACATACCATCTCTGCATCTCGCTTATCAATCGCTCGATGTCTTCAACAGTCCTTCTCCGCCACGCCGATGTTTCGCTGTCTCTATACCAATAACCCGCGAAATTGCATTTGACGGCCCTTTGCACATTAAGAAGAGCATCAAGGTTGAAAATCGCATCTTCGTAAACCTTCATACCTCCACGAAATCGGACATCACGAAGGACCACCCTGCGATAGAAATTTTGGACAGTA
>JAZQGX010000318.1:0-2703 GCA_045540275.1 Kiritimatiellia bacterium
TGGTCCAGACAACGCCGTCCGGCCCCACGCTTAGGATTCCACGGTCAAAAACACCGAAGATCAAGACGCTCAGCCAGAACAATGTCCATAGCGAAAGAACGCTGATGCCGCCAACTCCAAGCTCACCCATGCCAAGCACAAAGAAGAGCGTCCCGAACCCAATAGGGATTAGCGCAAGCAAGCTGGCATAAGATCCAAGGCGCACACATGCGAGAACTGTTCCGTATTTCTTCATGTCAAACCTTCGTCCCTCTGTTTCCCTTCCTTTTCTTTCTTCGCTTTCTCGTAGAAGAAACCTTTAACTTAACTGCAAGATACTGCATCAGTTTCAGCCCGCCAAAGGCGATCAGCGCGCCTATCCACCATCGGCTGAAGATGCCATCACGAAACAAGACAGACACCGCACCTTTAATTCCTCCGCCTATCATGCCCACTCCGAAAACCAACATAATTATCCAAGCAAAAATCCTTATGTTCGCCTTTGCCCGCACGGACAACCACATCGCCGTCGGCGCGTCGGTTTCAGGATTCAAAACTGCAGTGCCATCTGGAAACTTGTACGCCCAATAAAGAGGATCTCTTCTATCGCACCAGAGGAAGAGCCCCGAGGAGCAGATCGCGCCGAGGGTGTCGCAGAGTATGTCCTTCTGCGCGTCCCATACGTCGCCCTGCGAACCGAGGAACGCCGCCCCCGCCTCTCCTCCGTCGACAACCGCGTACCACCACTCGACGAGCTCCCATATCCCGGCCATTGCGACAGTCGACATAACGGCAAAGAACGCGGCAAAGCCAGCGGACTTCACCCAGTTCTTACGGAAAAAGAGCTCGGCGAGCGGAAACGCGAACCATCCGACCGCAAAATGCGCGATGCGGTCGTAGGGATTGCGCACGAGTCCAAACGGCTTCATCAGCCATTCCATCGGGACTTGCTCGAACGTGTAGTGCGCGCCGACGAGCTGGAGAACCGTCCAGACAAAGAAGCAGAGGTAGGCAGGCGTGGAGAAGCGGAACTTCCTGCGCGTCAGGAGAAGAACAGCCCACAGCCCGACCGCCCACACCATCTCGACGCACCACACCGTCCTGTCGGCGGGGTATATGCCCAGCACGACCGCCACGCACACAAGCGCAGCGACCATCCTCAAATCCCGATAGCTGTACGATATTGAATTGTTCATATTCTTGAACACCCGTATAGCATTCATCTCCTCATTGGCACAGACATTCACCCAATTCAATCACTACAATCAAAGAAAAGGCAAACCGTAAACAACAAGAAAAACCAAACTGGAAACAGCAATATCTCGGAAATGCATGAAAACAGTACGGTACGCCAGCGCCATCTCAACACTATTCCAACCGTACCCAGGATAATACAAGGCACACACAATACAACCAAAGCCAACGCGCCGCGAACAGAATCGTCGACGGCAACTCCGCCGCGCAATGCAAGCGGCAGCAACATAGAAACCGCAATAATGGTCATTAGGCTAAATAACCAATAACATGTCTTGTTGTTGAGTCGCGGAAACAACGAAGCCGCCATAATTCGATACACAACAAGTGCAAGATACGCAAATACAATACCTCCACACAAAAAGATATCAACAAACATTCCTTTATAGGACAAATCTACTGGCATTCGTCGCTCCTTTCTTTGCGTCCTTTGCGTTCTTTGCGGCTAAACCGCATTGGCAATTGGTTATTGGCCTTGGCAACACTTCCACATTGGCAACATTAAACCGCCATTATTTTACCCTGGATCTGGTCGTCTCATCTTTTCCTTGTCGCACCCAGATGAGCTCGCCCGCATCATAGCCACGCCGTCGCGCTTCGGCAAGAAGTTCAGACTTCGCGGTTTCATTTAGAAATTTCCTTTATCCGATAATGACCGGTCAGGGGATACGTGAAAAGGCAGTCCTCCTCTTTCGCGCCAGAGCCGATGTTATGTATGACAAGCGGAGTTCCGTCCGGCGTCTTCTTGTCGCTGACGATCATTATGTGCGGAAGCTTCCCGCCGACCATGACCGTCACAATGTCGCCGGGCGTGTAGTCCGCCGCATTCTTGGACACGGGCAGCGCATACCCTTTCCGCTTGAAATAGCATTGCAGGTTCGGCACACGCCTGTGGTCGATGTTCGCGTCAGGCGCTTTGAGTCCCCACATTTGTGGATACTTTGAGAAACTTGTCTTCATATCTTCATGCACAAGCTTCTGCAAATCGATCTTGCGTGCATCGCGTAGCGCCCTGATGATGACGTCCGTGCAGACGCCGCTCTCCCTCGACACATCGCCGCCCGGATAGCCGATCTTCCGGTAAGCCGGGTCGTATCCGACGGTGACGCCAATCTGACGCCGCGCCGCTGCCACGACATCGGTCTCGCCAGGAGCGGAGATCAGCTCATTGATGCGCGGTCTGTAATCTTCTATCGGACACATGAGGCAACCGACTTGGACATTCTTTTGACCTCGCATGTAAGCCAGCAGCAGGTCCATGTCGTTCAGATTCGCCCGCGACCGCCTCCCCTTGATAATCCACTCAAGGCGATTTATGATGCGCGACAGCGACGCATCCTCGCCCTCGCCATATTCAATTTCCCCAAAGCACGATGGCGGAGCTATATCTGGATATGGATCATGCCACTCTACGGCGACCCAATCTTGCCGCGCCTCCAGAATCTTCACCTTTGTGCCCTTGTTGACATG
>JAZQGX010000319.1:0-1776 GCA_045540275.1 Kiritimatiellia bacterium
GTTATTGGATTTTACGGACAAAACGGAAACGGTTGGGTTAGGCGAGGACTACGTATTGCCTAAAGGCGTAGCGTTCGACGCGGAGGGAAACGATTGCCGTATGGGCGAGCCAGACTGCGACCCAATGCGATGCCGCGCATGAATTCCATGCGCGATATCTTGCCTGCGCTTGCCTGGTTAGCCATTGTTTGGGACCTCCGAAATCATCTCTTTCGGGAATGGGATGCCGCCATATATTCCGGACAAGTAGTCTTTGTCGTATGACGCATCGTTGCGCGTGCGCAGACCGGAATCCTTTTTGAACTCGATAAGCGAGAAAAGTTTTGATGCTTCCTGATTGTCTTTTTCTACAAAATAAATCTGATCGCGGCGGAGTCGTGCGATTTTCTTTCCCTTTACCTCGGAATAGACCTTGTATCCAAGAAGATCGGGGCTCTGTATATTGGCAATCAACTGCGCGTTATTTGGATTTGTCGCAGGATTGTTGAAAAGTTCTATTATATGTCTTACTAGAATCGGATGGAGCTGTGCATCCATTTCGTCAATTGCAAGTATCCGGCCATTGAGTAATGAGTCAATCAACATTCCCGCAAGATCAAATAGTTTCTGCGTCCCTTGTGATTCTGCAAAGGTGAACATGAAATTGTACTTGCCGACGACTCTTCCTGAAGTATCGTACAAATTATGATTGGAAAATATTTGCCCATTGTCTCCAACTACCAAGTCCTTTACGCCAGTATCTGCATCGGCAATCAACTTCTTTATTTTTCCCGACATTTCAGAGTCGAGAGCGAGTTTGCTTTTACTGTATTCAGACATTCCCTGCCTGTTTGTGCCAGATATCACGTTGAATGAGGCGCGAATGTATTCTGAAATCATCTGGCATACCGGCTCGGCAAATTGTGCGGCAACAGTGAAGAAAAGTGAATCGGGACGTGTCCTTTGTTCCAGTCCCATGCCTTGTGGCATCATTCTTTTGTTTATGTCAATTACATCAACGTGCTTCTTATCCGCGGCAATTTCACGTTCCCGCATGAAACATGGCATATGTTTGCCTTTGATTATTTCTATAAGCCATTCCTTTGCAATCACGTAGTTTGACGGCACAATATCTTCTAGCAGTAGGCTGAATCCATAGACGAAGCGTCGGCCGTTCACCGTGAACTCTAGTTCAAAGGTTTCTGGTTTACTGAAAGTGTCCTTGCAGAGTAGAAACGGTTCGGCTAGAAGAAAATTTGGGTTCTTGTCAATATCAACTGATGACAGCATGAAAGACTTCATACGCAACATGGCAAACAGCAAGTTTGTTTTGCCACTTGCATTGGCACCATAGACAACGGCGGAACGTACGGCTTTCACGCCGACATCTTCCAAGGTGTTTTCGTCAAGCCATTCTTTGCATGTTTTGACTGAATTAAGGTACAACGACTGTCGCCCCTTGAACGACCTGAAGTTTTCAACAGAAAAGCGAATTAACATTTCTTAGACCTTTCCCATTTTTTATGTAGCATTATATCATAAGTTTTCATTGCACTCAATGATATTTTGTGATTTTTTCACAAGGATGTCGTGGAGATATCAAAAGCGGATGCAGAAGTCGCGTTTTTTCTTCAATTGCACGCCCAATAGCGCATTATCGACCAAAAACTGCGAATAATGCGGCAATATGCGTGGTTAGGCTCGTTTCACAGTCTGCTTTAGAGCGCAGGAGCGCGAGAAGCGGCGGCAGAAAGTCGAAATGAAGCGGCGACAGGATGCGCCCGTGCGGCTGCGAGG
>JAZQGX010000320.1:0-6221 GCA_045540275.1 Kiritimatiellia bacterium
TCACCGAGATCCTCGTTGAGACAGCGCCCACAGCGTTACACGATTCGTGCAGGTCGGAACTTGCCCGACAAGGAATTTCGCTACCTTAGGACCGTTATAGTTACGGCCGACATTCACGGGGGCTTTGGTTCGGAGCTTCGCGTTGCCGCTGACCCCTTGCCTTGACCTTTCCGCATTGGTCACGTGTCACACTCTATGTGTCCTCTTGCGAGTTCGCAGAGTGCTATGTTTTTGTTAAACAGTCGCATGGGCCCGTTTACTGCGCCTCTGGGCATTACCCCAGAGGACCCCTTCTCCCGAAGTTACGGGGCTATGTTGCCGAGTTCCTTAACGAGGTTTCTCCCGCGCGCCTTGGTATCTTTGTACCCTCCCACCTGTGTCGGTTTTGGTACGGCCGGCATGTCGGTGTCGCGCTGCTTTTCTGGGAAGCATGGGTGCATGGCCTTGCCCGGGACGGATCCCGGACTCGGTCCGGCGCTTCAACGCCGTACAGGGGATAACCATTGACCCCCGCCACTGCCCTTCTCCGACAGCGCGCCTGAACCCTCCATACCGGTGCAGGAATGTTGACCTGCCGTCCATCGGCTACGCCTTTCGGCCTGGCCTTAGGTGCCGACTGACCCCGGGCGGACGAACCTGCCCCGGGAAACCTTGGGATTCCGGCGACCGGAATTCTCATCCGGTTTTTCGTTACTCATGTCCGCATAATCGCTAGTTGGAAGTCCACGGCCGCTTCCGCGCACCGCTTCGGCCCGTCCAACTACGCTCTCCTACCGTCGTTCCCTGAAGGAACGGCCCGCGAATTCGGTCTTAAGTTTACTCCCGATCATTTTCGGCGCGGAGTCTCTCGAGTAGTCAGCTATTACGCACTGTTTAAATGATGGCTGCCTCTAAGCCAACATCCTACCTGTCCAAGAGACTTCACTGCCTTAGTGACTTAACTTAAGTTTGGGACCTTATTCGGCGGTCCTGGGCTGTTTCCCTTTCGACAATGAAGCTTAGCCCCCACTGTCTCAGTGCCGGGTATGCGATCGGCGCGGTCTTCGGAGTTTGACGGACTTCGGTATCCCGGTGGGGACCCTAGATCGATCAGTGCTCTACACCCGCGCGACGTGTTGCCCGACGCTGCCCCTAAAGGCATTTCGGAGAGAACCAGCTATTACCCAGCTTGATAAGTCTTTCGCTCCAATCCTCAGCTCGTCGAACACCTTTTCAACGGGGACTCGTTCGCACCTCCACCCCCTCTTACGGGGGCTTCACGCTGGCCAAGGATAGCTCGCATGGGCTTCGGGTCCACCGCGACGAACTGGGATCGCCCTGTTCGGACTCGCTTTCGCTTCGCCTCCCCTTTCGGTTAGGCTCGCTCGCCACGGTGACTCGCGGACTCATTATGCAAAAGGCAAACGGTCGCGTCCCGAAGGACGCTTCCATAGCTTGTGGACGCACGATTTCAGGTCTGTTTCACTCCGCTCGCAGCGGTTCTTTTCGCCTTTCCCTCGCGGTACTTGTTCACTATCGGTCATCAGGGAGTATTTAGCCTTGGAGGGTGGTCCCCCCGGATTCGGACGGAGTTTCACGTGCTCCGCCCTAGTTGGGATGACGGTAGACCCGGTCGGGCTTTCGGATAAGGGGCTTTCACCCGCTGTGGCGCCGCTTTCCAGCGGCTTCTCCTAGCCTTTCCGGTGTCACGTCCCGGTCCCGCAACCCCGGGAAGCAAGCTTCCCGGTTTGGGCTCCTGCGCTTTCGCTCGCCACTACTCACGCAATCTCATAGATTTCTTTTCCTGCAGGTACTGAGATGTTTCACTTCCCTGCGTGTGGCTTCGGCGGACTATGTATTCATCCGCCGATGGCTACCGATGAAGGTAGCCGGGTTGCCCCATTCGGACACCCCCGGATCAAAGCCTGTTGACGGCTCCCCGAGGATTATCGCAGTCTTCCGCGTCCTTCATAGCCTCCTGATGCCAAGGCATCCGTCGTGCGCCCGTATACGCTTAGCAAGAAAACCTCACTAATCTCGTTACGTTGTAATTCTCTTTGTCTTCCATCTGTCCGTTGTCAAGGATCGACGCCGCCCTTTCGCGGGCAACGGTCGGATAGTATATCACATCCCGCACCCGCCCCGCAAGGGGGTATTTTAAACTTTTTTGAGGCCCGGAAAGCGGCGCTCCTGGGGACCCTAGAATCATAGATTTCTAGAATTCTAGACTTCTAGAATCCTAGATGCCTAGAATCCTAGACTTCTAGAAACCTAGAATCCTAGATGCCTAGACCGCCCTTTTGACGCACGGCGGCGGCAACCACCGGATTTATTGTTTCTATGCCTCAATGGTTCTGCGTCCCCATCTCCCTCTCGATCCAGGCCATGAGAAAATCGACGATCCCTTGTTGCCGTTCGGCGGGAATCTCGACGCCGCGCGGCACGTGCCACCACTTCGCGAGGCAGTCGCGGCAACAACACGCGCAGGCGTGTTGCGCCTTGAACACGGGATGCCCGAACATCGGCGTCTGCTTGCCGTCGTTTGGCGGGTTTGCGGGCGCGAGGCGCGTTCGGATGAAGTCCTCGCAATGGGAGCGGATCGTCTCCAGCCCCTTGTCGGCAATGTACTTCCTGTCCGCCTCCGACAGATGGAATCGGCTACGGAACTTAGACTTCGCCAACCGCGAAAACGCCGCCTCGTAACATACTGTCAGATCTCCACCCATGTCGGCTCGTAGGCGATTTCATAGCGCTCATCGAGGCGCGAGACGTTGTAGATGCAGCTTCCCTCGAAATCGACACCGCCATGCAGTCCGGTATGAATGTGTCCGCAGAAGACAAGACTGGGGCGCTTCTCTGTGATGGCCTCCGTCAGTTCGGACGAACCGAAATGTTCCGAGTCTGTCTGAAGCGAGCGGTCGACATCGCTTCCAGGAATGCGCGGGGGCGAGTGCGTCACTAGAACGTCAAGGCCGGTCGGGATCTTCCAGAACCAGCGCCTCAGCGTGTCGTGTTCGCCCTCGAACGCCCATGAATACGAGATTATCGGAACCCAGGGCGTCCCGTAGAACCTGACGCCTCTTATTTCAGTTCCAGCATCGCCGAGGAAACGGACGTTCGGCGAGAACCCGTATTTCCAGTCGATGTCCTGCCTCTTGAAGAGTATGTGTGCAAACGGATAGAAGACGTGGTTGCCGGGGATGACGACAAACTGGATGTCCGGATACGATGACGTCCATTCCCTGAAGCGCCCGTTGATCCACTTCTTCTGGTCGTTTATGTGCCACGGCCCGCGCCCTCTGAGCGGCGCGATGTCGCCCGCAAGGACAACGATGTCCGCGCCTCTTGGATCAAGGCCGTCAAGATTCCCGTGCAGGTCGGATGTCGCCATTATCTTCATGACCGATTACGCCTTATTTGCCAAACCCCGCCTTCTTGCCTTTGCCGTATTCCCGCCGTTCCGACGTCGCCTTGCGGATTGAATCGAGAAGGCCGGGAATAATCTCCTCGCCCATCTTCGCCGCAGCGAAGGTGAGGCGGCCCGCGTCCACTGCGATAGAATTCATTTCACGCCGCCTTTCTCCCTTTCTGTGAGAAGCTTCCGCAACTGCGCCTGAAGTTGTTCCAGCGGCGGCAAACCGAGGCGATATGTGGATATGCCGATCGGTCTGTCCAAGTCGGCAAGCGAGTACTCGGCCACGATGTCGTTCCGGGATTTACAGAGCAATATGCCGATTGTTCTGCCGTCTATCTCCGACTTGACCTGTCGATCCACCGCCGTCATGTAGAATCCGAGCTGTCCAAGGTCTTTCGGATGGAACTTGCCAGATTTCAACTCAATGACGATGTAGCGATGAAGGACCAAATGATAGAAAAGAAGATCGATTTCAAACTCGTCCCCTCCTACATCGATGGTCAACCCCTTGCCGACATAAGAGAAACCCGCACCAAGTTCAACCATGAACTTGGCCACTTTGTCGACAAGCATCGCCCGAAGCTTGTTTTCCTTCGTCTTTGCCGTTGCCGGGAGGAAGCCAAGGTCATACTCGCCCTTCAACGTCTGCTCCGCCATGTCGGAATCTGCGGGCGGCATCAACTTTTTGAAATTGGTTATCGCCGTTCCGTGCCGATCCGCCGCGCCAAGTTCTATCTGATGCACCATCACATTGCGCGACCATCCGTTTTCTATCGCAAGAGCCGCGTATGCAATGCGGTCTCCACGAGACTTCACGCACTCAAGTAAGGCCAGGTGGTGATACCACGGCAATTGTGCAAGAGGCGCCTGCACAATTTCATCGCGTCTCCATGCTTCGGCAAACGCTCTCATGTATTTCAGATTTCGAGGCGACCACCCCTTCATGTCTGGGAACGCCGCTTTTAAATCCGCCGACATTCGCTCTACAACCTTGGCGCCCCATCCCTCTTTATCCTGTTTCTCAAGAATGTCGTGCCCGATATCCCAACAGAGCAAAGTCTGCTCGGAATTGACGAGCATGGATGCCTTGACGCGCGCCCGTTGGATTCGCTCCTTGATCGATCGAATCCATGCTTCATAGCCTTTTACAACAGCAGTAGTCACTGCCTTGGGCTTCTTCATGCCGCCTCCTCCACTGGAAATTGGAACTGGCCACTGGCAACATTTTCACACTGGCAACATTTCCCTGTCGCCACGCCGGGATAGGCGTCGATCACGATCAGCTCCTTATTCGCCCGCCGGATGAACTTGATCAACAGCGACTTCTCATCCCAGAACTGGTTCTGGTAGAAGATGCCCTGCAACGGCGGCTCCTTGGTCTGAACGAAGAAATCGACCTTTTCCTTCAGCACACTAGTGGCCCATTGCCGGAACTTTACCCCCAATATGGAATTAACACGATACCCTGCAGAGATAACAGCATCAAGATTGTAATATGTAACATTACGCCGTACTTGCCGCGTTCCCTCCATGCGAACTACCGAGAATTCCTCGGTAGTTGCCTCTCGCACCAATTCTCCCACGGCATAGACATTCTTCAAATGCAAACCAATGTTGTCGGAGCTGCATCCAAACAAAATCGCCATCTGACTTTGCGTCAACCACACCGTCTCATTTTCGAGACGGACATCCAGCCGGATGGTCTCGTTCGGCTGGTAGATGACGATCTGGTTTTCGGCAGCAGGCATCATTGTTTTATACATGGATAGTATAGCATAAATCAGCGAAGTCGTGGCGGCGATTCGGCGGCCGGGCGAGCGGGCCGCGCACCGCCGCGCGATGGCGTTTTAAAAGCAAACTCAGCTTTTCTTCGCCGCAGGAGCGCCGTACGCCGGCGAGGAGAACGGCGGCACGTCCGTGCGCCCTTCGCGCCAGTCGCGGACGGCCGCGAGCCGCGCCTTGAAGCGCGCCTCCAGCCCGAGGCCGCACGGCTCGTAGTAGCGCCGGCCGTCCAGCGCCTCCGGCAGGCACGACATGCGCGCGATCTTCTCGTCGGTGTCGTGCGCGTACGTGTAGCCCTTGCCGTAGTCGAGCGCCTTCATGAGGCGCGTGGGCGCATTGCGGATGTTGAGCGGCACGGGCTCGGCCATCCGCTCCTGCGCATCCTTCGCCGCCTTGAGATACGCCGCCTCCATCGCGTTCGACTTCGGCGCGAGCGCGAGATAGACGACGATCTGCGTCAGGTGCACGTTGCACTCCGGCACGCCGAGGTTGTGGCACGCGTCCCAGACCGCATTCGCCAGAAGGAGCGCGTTCGGATCGGCGAGCCCCACGTCCTCCGACGCGAAGCGCACGCACCGCCGCGCGATGTAGAGCGGATCCTCGCCGCCCTCCAGCATCCGCGCGAGCCAGTAGACCGCCGCGTCGGGATCGGAGTTGCGCATCGACTTGTGCAGCGCGGAAATGATGTTGTAGTGCTCCTCGCCGTGCTTGTCGTAGAGGAGCGCCTTGCGCCCGATGCACTGCGCGAGCACGTCGTCCGACAGGACGAGCCGGTCGCCCTTCAGCTCCGCGTTCGCGACCGCCGCCTCCAGCGTGCCGAGCGCGTTGCGCGCGTCGCCGTTCGCATGGACGGCGATCTTCCGGAGCGTCTCGTCCGACACGTCGAGCGCGAGCTTTCCGAAGCCGCGCGCGTCCGTCAGCGCGCGCCGCAGCAGCCGCACGAGGTCGTCCTCGCCGAGCGCCTTGAGGACGAACACCTTCGAGCGGCTGAGGAGCGCGGAGTTCACCTCGAACGAGGGATTCTCCGTCGTCGCGCCGATGAGGA
>JAZQGX010000321.1:0-2178 GCA_045540275.1 Kiritimatiellia bacterium
GACGCTTTCTTGTTGGCAATCAAGTCTGCCTTGGAAATGACCCGCGCAGGAGTCCCATCGATGCTACCATCTGCATTCATTGATGAACTCAATCATCTCTTGCTTCTTTGATGCAAAATCTTTTGCAATGAAAATATAGCAAAACGGATTACCTTGATTTTCTGATATAGACGGATGCTTCGTAACGTTAGCCACATCGTTATACGCATAGACATTGCCGTCTGGCATCAGCACCTTAATGGCGGAAGGTTTTATGTCGTATAACTTACCGCTCATCCCGCTACAAGAGAAGCATTGGTCACTAGACATGCCAAATTGATCTCGCAACCTTTTTACACATTGCTCGCCGCTAAACTTGAACTGATTGTCTTTACCGATAAATATCTTATACTCAGCCTCCGTCTTCCAGAGTGGCACATGCGCCGGTTTATGGGAAATATACGCCTGATACTCCACCGCATCGGAGCAATACTGCTTGAACAAAGACATGACATCGCCGTCATTGACGAGATACTGCTTCAGCGTCCCATACCGAGTCTCTATGGAAACAGGCGCGGAGAAAGCTTTGTCGGAAAATACATCTCCGACAATCGAATCACCAGAGACCTCGCCGTTTTCAAGGGCTTTCCCCAGCTTTAAACAAAGTGTCGTCAACAGATTAGCGTAGTAGACGACCGTGTGATGCCCATAAATCCATTCATAAAGATAATTCCTGGCATCAATAACCGTCTGCACGACGCTTAGGGCCGTCGCCTTGTATGTCAGTTGGGGCTTTCCGTGCTCATCCATTCCAATCGTGGCGGCGCCAAGCAATCGTCCAACATCAATGGATGCATTCTTGACACCAGATGCCCATGTGTCGCGAATGATATAATCAAGTTTGTCGACATCGATCGCCTCGCCGTTTATCAATTCTATCAAGATGTTCTCGATCTTCTTCCTCTCTGTGTCAGGGTGTGAATGCACAATGCCAGTGATCATTCGCGCCGCCAAGGTAGTATTCACATCATAGGCACCAAGCTCATCGACATATTCTCTGAGCAACACAAGCGCACTCATCGCCTCGTGATCGGCTGGCTTCTTGGCAATTCCCTCGAAGGCAAATTCTCTGCGGGAAGAAGCTTCTACAAGTTCTTCCAACTTATTGAAAGTCCTATTATGTTTTTCTCCGGAACATGTTTTATTGTACAAAAACTCCATAGTATGCGAAAATGGAGCATGTCCGCAATCATGCATCAATGCCGCAACTGCAAATGTACGCCGAAGCGATTCATCGCACAGGATTCTTTGCGCTTCTTCACACGAATTCTTCTCAAGTGCATCATACAACTGAACCGCAAGATGATGCACACCCAATGAATGGATGAATCTGTCATGCCGCCCACCGGGGAAAAGCCATCTCATCGATGTCTGTTCAATGGCCCGCAACCGTTGAAAGATCGGCGTGTCGATAAACAACCCGAAAATCTTCTTGGGGATGCGTATATATCCATGAACAGGATCTCGAATGATTTTACTCAAGAGAACAACTCCACACCTAGGCAAAAGCAGATTCAAGACGCTCGACATCCGCACGAGGGATATCCGACGTAATCACAGAGAAATACTTGTCCAGCGCTTCAAGGTTGCATTTCATATCCGCACCTTCGTCCTGAAAGACCGGCGCATAAAATCCAAGCGTGAATAACAAAGAATCGTGATTCCAATCTACGTCATAACTCTCATTTGAACTCGACCCCAACACCACCATCTTCTGGCGACACGCCTCCAATTCCGAATAAGCAATTGTTGGACTTCGTCTTTTTTTAAAGGCCATGGCCAAAAAACTAGCCGGGCTGATCGCTCTGCACATATTAATTAAACTCCTTGAATTAGTGGGCCTCGTCAATGAGGTGGTTAAAATTGTAACAAATAATTTTATTGGCTGTCAATATCGCGGCAAGCGGAATCTATTCACATACGTGAGTTTATTGACATTTTTAATCACTTTAATTTAACATGCCCATCGTGCCGCCTCAAGGTCGGCCTTCGTGCCAACGTCCAGCAATCGCCTGCGCACTACGTCGCGGTGACTGTCCCCACGTTATGGGGCTGTCCTTGGGAGCAAGCGGAGCCTCCCCCGCACGATGCCCCTCGCGGGCGGAGCCGCCGCTCAGCCCAGCCGCTCGCGGAGGGCGT
>JAZQGX010000322.1:0-92083 GCA_045540275.1 Kiritimatiellia bacterium
CCGCGAGTGGATTGAGGGCAAGACTCTCGCCGAGACGATGGCCGGTGACAAGAAAAATCTCATGCGCTACTTAAAGGAGTTTGTTGCCATTCAGAAGTCGGATCGTAGCCATGTCGTTCTGTGAGCCAAGGAGTTGTCTTACCAGTTTGTCTTCCTAAGACCGCTTGGCCTCCGACTTATCCGCCGCGAGTGGATTGAGGGCAAGACTCTCGCCGAGACGATGGCCGGTGACAAGAAAAATCTCATGCGCTACTTAAAGGAGTTTGTTGCCATTCAGTGCGAAATATTCTCCAAGACTTCCGAGCGCATGGGCAATCTCGCCGATAAGCTCGACAAGCAGATTTCCGCTTCGGCGCTTCCGAGAGAGACCCGGTACGATCTGCACATGAAGCTTCAGTCAATGCCTCGCGGCAAGGCGCTCTGCCACGGCGATTTTAATCCGACGAATGTCATCATCACCCCGAACGGTGATTGGCGCGTTATTGACTGGAGCCATGTCCGGCTGGGCGATCCTCTTGCCGACGTCGCGCGCACCTATCTGCTGTTTTGGCTTTCGGGCCGAATTGCGGCGGCGGAGAAGTATCTTGCGCTTGCCAGCGAAGCGCTCAAGGCTAAAATCGCCGAAGTCCAGAAATGGCTGCCGATTGTCGCGGCCGCCGAATCGTCAAAACAGCAGAGTGCCAAGAACCACGAATTGCTTGTGCACTGGGCGAGCGTGGTCGATTACGAATAGAAGCGCATTCCCCGGCGCCCGGTTGTCCGGCATCCCGGACGACGGGCGCCTTTGTCGGTGCCGCATGCGAAAGCAGCTGCTAATATCGGCAAAAAGGCGGCTGGCACGCAGTGCGTACGCAATATTCCAAAAGTCTCAAATCCTCACGCGTCAGAAATTGCTGATTGATTTTTTGCCGATTTTAAGTCAAAATATCCCTTTCTTTACCACGAAAGGTTTTTTGAAATGGATATTTTGAACAAAATGATGGCGCGGGCCAAGGCCAAGTGCCGCAAAATCGTACTTCCGGAAGGTCAGGATCCGAGAGTGGTTCTGGCCGCTGCTCGTGCGGCAGAATTGGGGATTTGCAAGGTTGTCGTTCTGGGCTCTCCCGAAGAGATCGCCGCCGCAGAAAAAGAGGCAGGCGTAACTCTTGCCCATGAAAATATCTCCGTCGACAATCCGTCCACCTCCGCGTTGCTCGACGAACTTGCCGCCGCTTTCTACGAAAAACGCAAAAGCAAGCCCGGCATGACTCCGGAGCTGGCGAGAAATACCATTTCCGGAAATCGCATCTATTTCGGTAATATGATGGTCGCCAACGGTTATGCCGACGGTCTGGTCGCCGGCTCTATCGCCTCGACCGCCGATATGCTTCGCGGGGCTTTCCAGTGCGTCGGCACCGACAAGACGGTCAGTAAGGCCTCCTCCTTCATGGTTATGGACTTGGCCAAGCCTACCGATTCCGGCGACGAAGTTCTGCTGTTTGCCGATTGCGCCGTCAACATCTGCCCCACGGCGGAAGAGCTTGCCGATATTGCGCTTGCCACCGCAATGTCGTACCGTCAGCTCTTCGATGCCCGTCCCCGCGTGGCATTTCTGAGCTTCTCCACCAAGGGCAGCGCCCGCCATGAGCTGGTCGATAAGGTGACAGCCGCCGCGGAACTGGCGAAAAAAAGATTTGCCGAGCTGGGAATCGATGCGTCGCTCGACGGCGAAATGCAGGCAGATGCCGCATTGGTGCCCTCCGTCGGAAAATTCAAGAATCCGGGCGGCGGCATTCAGGGCGATGCCAACGTTTTGATCTTCCCGGATCTTCAGGCCGGAAACATCGGTTACAAGCTGGTTCAGCGTCTCGGCGGAAACATCGCCTACGGACCTGTGCTCCAGGGCGTAGCCAAACCCGTAAATGATTTGTCACGCGGTTGCACCGCCGACGATATTGTCGGTCAAATCTGCATCACCGCGCTTCAATGCAAATAACCCCATCAAAAGGAGTGTATTATGTCTCTTCAGATAGTAGTCTGCGGTAGTCTGGTTCCCGATCCCTTGCAAACGCTGGAACCGGTCGAAACCCCGAAGGGGCCGGGTCTCAAGAACGAAGCGATGCTTCCATCGGTTCTGGATCCCTGGGCCGCCTGCTCGCTTTACGAGGCCGCCAACCTCGCTTCAAAGATTCCCGGAAGCCAGGTTTATCTTGTCTCCCTGGGCCCTAAAGCCAAGCTTCAGCAGTTGATGATGTCCGTCGCTCAGAAGGTCCCGTTCCAGCTGGTAGCCGTTGACGGTGCCGCCGGAGGCTTTACCGATGCGATGGATGTTGCCGCCGCACTTGCCGAAGCGATTGAAACCATCCCCGGCCTTGACAAGGGCAGTCTTTTGATTTTCGGCGGCTGCTCGTCCGCATCGCGCGACGCAGGCGTCACCCTGCAGCTCATCGCAGAGCGTCTCGGCATCAAAGACGTTTTTGTGGGCGTCGACGAGATCAATGTCGCCGACGACGGCTCGTTCTCGGTTCTTGAACGTATGGAAGGCGGATGCTATCAGGAATCGTCGTGCGCCGGCGCGCCGGCGGTTGTTGCATGGGCCACGGGCAGCCTGCCCGAACCTCCCAACAATCCGCGCATCGGTATGGCCAACATGAAGCTGGTTATGCCTGCGCTCATGAAGGCGAAGCCCGCTCCCCAGATCGGCGTCGGAGGCATCGCCTTTTCAAAGACCGAGGTTCCTGCCCAGAAGCGCGACACCCGCGTGGTCAAGGATATGTCCGCAGAGGATATCGCAAAGGAACTCGTCGAGTGGATCAAGCAGTAAACAGAGGCGAAAGAAAGGATTTGAAAATGAATATGATTGCCATTCTCCATACCGAAGCCGACGGTTCGCTCGCCAAGGCCGCTCTTGAAACGCTGACCCATGCCAAGGCGACCGGGACCTCGTTCAGCGTAGGTGTCATCGGTGCCGGTGCCGCCGCGGCCTGCGACTCGATCGCCGGATGCGGCGCCTCTGCGTTCTACGCCGTCGAAGGCGATGCCTTCGCCGCTCCTCGCTACGCTTCAGATTGCGCCGCCGCCGTCGAGCTGGTAAAAGCCGCCGGTGCGGATGTCGTGCTTTGTGCCGGAACTTCGCGTTTCATGCGCTGCATGCCGGGCGCCGCCTATCGTCTCGGAGCGGCGGTCGACACCCATTTGGTTTCGGTGTCCGTCTCGGGCGAAACGATTGAAGCGCAGCGTTGGTATTATCGTCAACGCATTCTGGCGACCTTTACCCGTTCCGCCCGTCCCTGGGTGCTGATTGTGGACGCCGGTCTCGTCGAGCCTGCCGCGCTCAGCACTGGAAGCGCCAATGCGACGGCTCACGCCCCCGCGCTCGATGCCGCCGAACAGCGCACCACCGTCAAGGGTGTCAAAGCTCCTCCCGCCGACGGCCAGACCATCCGCCCCGATGCGAAGATGCTCTTCGTGGCCGGTGCCGGCTGGACGAAAAAGCAGAAGGACGGTGCGGTTCACACCGATATCGCCGGTGAGCGGATTCTGGAATTCCTGCGCAAGTCGGGCGCGTCGCTCGGCAGCAGCAAGTCCATCGTCGATTTGCAGAGCGAGGGACAGCAGGGACTTTCCTTCATTTCGCACATGAACCAGATCGGTCAGACCGGTATGACCCCCCGTCACACCAAAGGGCTTTCCACCTGCTGCCACGGCGAAGAGCCTCATGTTGTCGGCTGGCGTTTCATCAACGACCGTCGCGCGATCAACCTTGACCCCAACTGCGGTTGGGCGCAGGGCAAGGCCGATGTCGTCTATGTCGCCGATGCGTTCGAGGTTATGGAAAAGCTCAATGCGCTGATGTAGGAAGATGGCGGCGAAGAAATTTTTTCTGCTGGCCGGAGCTACCGCTACCGGCAAAAGTGCGGTAGCCCAGCTTCTTGCCGAAAAAACCGGGCTGCCGATACTTTCCGCCGACTCCATGCTCGTTTACAAGGGTATGGACATCGGCACGGCGAAGCCGACGATCGCTGAACGCGGAGATGTTCCGTATTTCGGATTGGATTTGGTGACGCCGGCGGAAAACTTTTCTGCAGGAGCCTGGGCCCAAGCTTCGCGTAAAACCATTGAGAAGACCGATGCCCTCGGCTTTATTGTCGTCGGCGGCACCGGTCTTTATTTTAAGGCGCTGACCGACGGGTTTGATTTTGTCAAATCCGACGCTGCGAGGCGCGGATATTGGCAGCGGCGGCTGGAGGAGGACGGGCTCGCCGCTCTGCAGCAGGAGCTGCGACGCATGTCACCGGCGACGGTCGATCGTCTGGGTGATGATATGCTGAATCCCAGACGCGTGATCAGGGCGTTGGAAATCGTCGAGTCGGGCGAGACCCGAGGCGATGTATATGCGCCGGCTTTGGGAAGTCCCGTCTATGTGCTGCGGCGAAATCGCGAGGAGTTGCATCGTCGCATCGCGTTGCGCGTCAGAGCGATGTTCGATGATGGTTTGCTAGAGGAGACCGAATGCCTTCGCGCCCGATATCCGATGTGGTCTGAAACCGCGAGCGGAGCGATTGGCTACTCCGAAGCGTTGGCGGTGCTGGACGGCAGGATGAGCAAAGACGAGGCCGTGAACAAGATTTCAGTAAGAACCAATCGTCTGGCAAAACGACAGGAAACCTGGTTCCGCCATCAGACCGTGGCTAGATGGATAGATGTCGATGAGCAGACAGGGCTTGAAGAGTTGGCTGAAAAAATTCTCAAATTCTTTTGAACCGATTGCTTTCTGCAATCGTTCAATACCGAAAAGGTGTTAAAAAGGGATAATTGGATAATTGAAATGAAAAATGTAATTAAGTTTTTGGCATTATCGTGCGCAATGGCGGTATTTTCTGCGGGGGCGGATCCAACTCCGTTGACGTTGGATGGTTCGGCCAATTCTTCTCTGATTGACTCCGTTGCGGGAGACGGGAAGGGCGGATGGGTTGATCTTGGAAGCAACGACATGCACGTGCTTCCTTCGGGCAAACAGCTCTTTGCTGGGGTGCAATTTGTAATTCCGAAGGCCAAATCCGAAAACGACAAACACTGCATCGTGCTCGGTTTGAACCGGGATGATGACGACGATGTGGAGCTTAAGGTTCCGTCGAGCGGAACCAAGGGAAGAAATCTCTACCTGCTCCACGCCTGCTCCGGATCGTACAAGAACCGCGATCTGATTGGTGTGCTTGAACTCAAATACGAAGACGGCAGCAAGGAAAAGAAGTCCATCCGTTTCGGCCGCGATATCGCCGACTGGATGCATCCTTACGGCGGTTCCAATGCCGTACGCGCCTGGTCGGAATACAACCACAACACCCAGGTGTCGCTCTTCGTCTCCCAGTTCGCCGTCAATCCAAAGAAACGGTTGGCGGAAATCGAATTCGACGGTGAAAAACGCGCAGTCTGGATGATTGTCGCCGCCACGCTCGATACGCCCCGCGACAAATTGCGTGGACTTACCTCCGATATGCGGTTGGTCGCGAAATATCAGACACCCCCCGCCCCGGAGAAACCTTTCGCATCACACCCCGCGGGGGCAAAACCGAAGAACGTCATTTTGCTTATCGGCGACGGCATGGGGCAGGGTGCGGTAAAAATGCAGTCGCTCCATCTGTATGGCAAGCCGGAAATTTCCTATTTTAGCTATTTCCCGGTTTCAACCCTTTGCACCACCTATTCGGCCAGTTCGGCCGTTACGGATTCGGCGGCGGCCGGCACTGCGATGGCCACCGGTGTCAAAACTTACAACGGCGTACTCGGTCTTCAGGCGGTTGCTTCGGGCAAGCACACCGAATTCAAGATGCTTACCTCCATAGCGGAAAAAGCTCATGCCAAGGGGATGAAGATTGCATTGGTCACCCAGGACGGTCTGACCGGCGCAACCCCCGGAGCGTTCTACGCTCACGTGCGCGGACGCGGAGAGTCGGCAAAAATCGCCCGCCAGGCTTCGGAATGTGGCTATGAGGTATTGCTTGGACACCGCGGTTCGATGAAGCACTTCCTTCCCAATACGGTTAATGGCGGTGCCCAGGAAGCAGGCGTCAAACTGCTGGATGAAATGAGCAAGAAGGATTATGTGGTGGTGAACTCGCAAAAAGAGTTTGCCGATGCTCCTAAAAACAAGAAGGTTATCGGATTTTGGAATGTGTTTGAAGGCGAACAGGCTCTCTCGGAAATGGTGAAAACCTCAATCGATCGCATCGGCGATGCGGAGAAAGGCTTTTTTATGATGGCTGAGTGCTATCTCACCGACAGCGGCGGGCACGGCAATCGCCCGGAAACCTCGACACTGGGCGTAACCCAAGTGGAATGGATGGCCAAAGTCGCGATGGATTATGCCAGCAAACGCTCCGACACCTTGGTTATCGTCACCTCAGATCATGAAACAGGCGGGATTTCAGTATCCCGTTCGTCGAGCAGCGGTAAGTTGCATATCTTCTACGGCGATACTTCGCACACCAAAGCACCGGTTCCGCTTTATGCATTCGGTCCCGGTGCCGATCGCTTTGATGTTATGCTGGACAATACTGATCTAGCGAGAATCATCGGAGAATTGCTTGATTTGCAGTAGGGAAAAGATATTTCTAAAGTGGCAAAATAGATGCTTGCGTTAGTGAAGTGCTTTTGCTACAATGTGCCTTTTACGGAGAAAAAAATGGTCAAAATCAGATTGCGTAGAACCGGTCGCGTGAATGCGGCAGCTTGGCGCGTAGTGGCAGCAGATTCTCGTTCGCCCCGCGACGGCAAATTTTTGGAAATTTTAGGCTGGTATTGCCCGAAACAGTCCAAGGACAACTTCAAGTTGGATTTGGACCGCGTGGATTATTGGCTTAACAATGGCGCACAGATGACGGAACAGGCGGCGAGCTTGGTCAAGTTGGCCCGTAAGGGAAAGACCTCCACCACCGATGAAGTCAAAAATGCGAAGAAAGTGGCTCGCGCCAAGGCAAAGAAAGCCGCAAAAGCTGAAAGCGCGGCTTAAGTTTGCTTTGGAACGGCATGGGTGAACCGGTGCGCGTTGATATCATAACCGTTATGCCCGACATGCTCAAAGGATTCCTTGATACGAGCATGATGAAGCTGGCGGTTGAGCGCGAAGCGGTTCGCTTCCGGATAGTTGATTTGAAGGATTTCGCCAGAGATGCGCGAAAAACCACGGATGATCGACCGTTCGGCGGCGGTCCGGGGATGATACAAAAACCCGAGCCGTGGATTGAAGCCATTGAAGCGGTGCGGACGCCTGATACACGCGTTGTAATGATGACGCCATCAGGTCGGACATTCCGGCAAGAGATAGCCAGAGAGCTCTCGCACGTCGAACACCTCGTTTTTGTGTGTGGACACTATGAGGGGATTGACGAGCGGGTACGGCGGAAGTTGGTGACGGATGAGTTGTCGATTGGCGACTATGTCTTGACCAACGGGGTGTTGCCGGCGGCAGTGGTGATGGATGCGGTAGTTCGTCTGCTGCCGGGAGTTTTAGGTGGCGGAGAGGTGGCAACGAAGGATGAATCCTTCACCGAGCCGTTGCTTGAGCATCCGCAATACACGCGTCCGGCGGTTTTCCGCGGGATGTCGGTACCAGGGGTTCTTCAGAGCGGGAACCATGCCGCAGTAGGTGCGTGGCAACGACAGCAGATGTTGGATAGAACGGCGCGCAGGCGCCCTGATTTATTGGATGTAAGCGCACGAAGCGCGATGTCCGGAGGAGAGAAAAATGATCGCGAAGGCAATTGACAAGATCAACGCCGAACAGGTGAAAAAAATCGAAAATCGTCCTCAACTTAAGGTCGGTGATGCGGTTAAAGTTTATGTGAAAATCAAGGAAGGCGACAAGGAACGCCGTCAGGCCTTCATCGGCACGGTGATTGCCATGGACAACGGCAAGGGGGCTTCCGCTACCTTCACCGTTCGTCGTTCATCGTATGGCATCGGTGTTGAGAAGGTGTTTCCTTTCTATTCTCCCTACATTGATCGCATTGAAATCGATCACTCTTCCGCCGTCCGTCGTGCGAAGCTCTATTATCTTCGCAAGCTGACCGGTAAGAAGGCTCGCCTGCGCGCTCAGGTTCAGACCAAGGTCGCAGCACCTGTCGCAGAAGCAGCTCAATAATAATTGCAGGGAGTTCGGCAATGCAAGTTCTCACATCAATTTTATACGTGCTTGAAGTTGTTGTCGCCTTGTTGCTTGGGCTCGTGGTAATGCTTCAGAAGCCCAAAGACGGCGGTTTGAGCGCTGCTGTCGGCGGTGGTATGGGTGAATCGGTTTTCGGCGGAAATGTCGGCAATGTACTGACTAAGACTACAGTTGTGCTCGGCATCGTGTTTTTGCTGAATACGCTGGTACTCTCCCGGCTTACCTCAAATCGTAGCAGTTCGGTTATGGAAGGTGTGCGCAACGCACCGGTTCAACAGGCTGAGCCTGTTGCTCCCGCGGTGCCTGCACCCGCCGCTCCGGCCAAATAAAAAGACTTGCCATGGCAGAATCGAATTGGTTTGATTCCGCTTCGATGTTTCCCGAATCGCCTGTTTTGCAGGAGAAGATTCGGGAACATTTCGTTTGGGCGAAGGAGCTTGGCATATCGACGATCCGCGACCTGAATGTTGCTATTGCGGAAAATCGGGCCGACGGCATAATCAGAATCGCTGAAGCAAGACACAACAAGTCGCTGGTGGAAATTGCCGCCGAGATTGACAAGCGCAAGGCCAAACTAATTCTGGTTGCCGGCCCATCCTCGGCTGGGAAGACCACTTTTTCCAAACGGCTTTGCACCTATCTGCGCGTCTTCGGGCATAAAACCCTCCTGATTTCTACCGATGATTATTTTGTAGGGGACAAGCGTAATCCAAAAGATGTGAACGGAAAGTTGGATTACGAGCATATCGATGCGGTGGATCGGCCGCGTATGACCGCCGATCTGCAGGCGCTTTTCCGCGGCGAGCCGGTGAAGATGCGGGCATTCAATTTCGCTTTGCACGACGGCTACGACCGCGATGAACCGTCCAGATTGGAGAGCGGCGGTATTGTGGTGATGGAGGGAATTCACTGTCTCAACCCCGATCTGCTGCCAGGCTTTGGCGACAGCGGCGTATTTCGCGTCTATTTGAACACGCTGGCTCCGGTCCGCAACAACGACGGATCTCCCATTTTCCCCGAGGACAGCCGTATTTTGCGACGATTGTTGCGCGACGCGAAATACCGCAAGATGTCGACTGAAGAGACTCTCAACCTTTGGCCCTCGGTTATGCGTGGCGAGGCGCGCTGGATCACGCCATTTGTATCCGGTGCAGATGCGGTGTTCAACTCCGCGTTGGACTACGAGATTGCCGTGCTCAAACCATGCGTTGAAACGGCATTGCGAATTGCCTGCGCTACCGGTGCGCAAACCGTAGAGGCACTGCGTTTGCTTACGATGATCAGACCCTTCCTGAATTTGCCGTCTGATTGCGTCCCGGGTGATTCGATTTTGCGAGAAACTATCGGAAACAGTCAGCTTACCTATTGAATGAAAAGGAGATAAAATGAACGAACTCGAAGAAGGCAGCCAGTTGAAACTCGATTTTTCCAAGATTTGGAAAATCGCCCAGAATTGCAAAGATGTCATTCCGGTGGCGGTGCAGAACGCCGATACCAAGGAGGTGATTCTCGTTGCTTACACCAACGAGTTGGCAATGAAAGAGTCGTTTGAAAAGAAAAAGCTGATTCTTTGGAGCACATCCCGCAACAAGCATTGGTTCAAGGGTGAGACTAGCGGAGAGACATTCGATCTTCTCGAGGCCCGGGTCAATTGCGAGCAGAATTCATTGCTCTACATCGTCCGTCCTTGCCGCGGCGGCATTTGCCACACCAAAAACGCCGCCGGACAGCCGCGTAACTGCTATTATCGCAAGATTGATTTCGATACGCAGGAATTGACCTTCCTGGACAAGTAAACGGACGCGACAATCAATTCAACAACCGGGTGCGATGCAAGGCACCCGTTTTTTTTTGTTGCCATGAGGCGACGCGGATTGGGACTAGTTGTCAATTGCGACAGGGAAAGTGTGACAATTTATCCCAAAAAACAAAATTTCGCAGGGAAACAGCGCTAATTTCGATTGGCACGCAAATTGCTTTTGATATATTGGAAGAACTCCAAAAAAAGAAAGGACAAACAATGAACTTAAACGATATGAAAAAATGTGCCATGTCACTGGCCCTGGCGGCCGCCGCTGGATGCGGTTCGGATGCTACGGCGCAAGGTTCAAATGAAGAACATAAAGCCGTTGTCCCCCAAACCACAACCACTCAGGTCACCGATGAAAACGGTGTCGTTTCAAAGACCGTCGTTGAAACTTCGGTAAAGACCAACGGCAATATGGTCACGGAATTGCGCCGGGAGACAAAAACCTCGACGGATAAAAACGGCAATATTATCGCACGCGAGGTCAGCGAGTACTCCGAATCCTATCCCGCTTCAATGACGAAGCAGGAGCCGGCTCAGGATAAAGACAAAAAGGAGGTCGCGGATAAGGGGGCTAAAGATACTCCCGCCGCTGACAGCAAAAAGGAAAACGTTTCGGAACCCGCACGGGACGACGCTTCGTTCCTCGGTTTCAAGTTCGGAGCCGAGATTGACGCCAAGGATGCGGTAAGCGATGAAAACGAGCCGTTGCTGCTGCGTGTGCAGGTTAAGCCCGACCGTCCGCTCCCCGGCTTTGATGACTACTATGCGTATTTGACCCCTAGAACGCACAAGCTGGTCAAAATCTGCGCCTGCGCCAAGAACGCGGTGGATCCCGGAGACGGATGGAGAAGGCACTATCTGATCGAAGCGCTTGAAAAGCGGTATGGCACATGGGCGAAACTGTGTAGCTTTACGCGCCCGTTCTATGTGCTCGACATCGCGCCCGACCGCTATGTGACAATATGCCTTTCCGGTGCCGGCGACTGGTATGAAACAGTCATTTCGGCATGGGATGCAAAGGTCGCGCGGGAGGCGGCAGAGGAACACCGCGCATTGCGCGCGGAAGCGGCGAAGAACGCTGCAGAAAAGCGAAATGAGAAAATCAAGGCGGCTAGCGAACTGTTCTAATCCGTTTTTGATAAAAACATCTCAAAAAAGAACAACCACAGAATTTTTTGTGGTTGTTTTTTTGTTATAAAAAATGTAAAATTAGGCGCTCAACTGTAGAGGATGTATGACGAGTAAAGATGACAAAGGTCGAGTAGTATTTTTGGACTATCTGAGGGTTTTGGCATGCTTTATGGTTATGGTGATTCACAGTTGTGAACCATTCTATCTGGCGGCTGACGAAAACGGCCAGACTATTACGAAGATCGCCTGTCGCGGAGATGCGGTATGGATTACGGTGGTGGAGTGCCTTTGCCGCATCTGTGTGCCGTTATTTGTCATGGCTTCAAGCTATTTGCTTTTCCCCGTCCGCACAACGACCGGTGCGTTTTTGAAGCGCCGTCTGCTCCGCGTGTTCGTGCCATTCCTGCTGTGGGCGTGCGCGTATGTGGCATATTTTGGCGGAGCCTGGGGCAAGATGCTCTTCAACTTTCCCGATGCCGGTGGACACCTTTGGTTCGTTCCAATGTTGATCGGCCTTTATCTGATTATGCCGTTGCTCTCCCCGTGGGCGGAGGCGGCAACGGAAAAAGAGGTGCGCTTTTGGCTTCTGCTTTGGCTGGCAACGACCAGCTTCCCTTTCCTTCGCAAACTGTGGGGATGTTGCTGGGGCGAACCACCATTCGGCGCAGTGCCGTATCTCTACGGTGAATGCCCTTGGAATATGTTTGGCGCGTTCCATTATGTCAGCGGATTTGTGGGATATGTTTTGGCCGGGTTCTGGTTCCGCAGGTTCGCACCGCAGCTGTCCTGGAGAAAGACCATGCTTATCGCTTCCCCCCTTTGGTTGGCAGGCGTGGCGTTAATCGGATGGCTGTTCTTCTCCCGCATCCCGAAAGCACCGTTTTCTGCTCCATACGCCACGGCGGTCGATATGGAGATGGGGATTGAATATTGTTCAACCGGAGTGGCTCTGGCCACTTTCGGGATGTTTATGGTTTTTCGGAAATTTACTGCCGCTGGAGGCATCTACCAATATTTGGTTCGACCGCTTTCCGAAGCGAGTTTTGGTGCGTATCTACTGCACATGTTCGTTCTCATACCAGTAATCGGGGCGTTGCAGGGTAGGCTTGCGACGCCATTTGCGATAGCAGCTTGCGCTGTCATTTGTTATGTAATTTCCATGTTTATTTCGATGGCATTGCGAAAAATACCCATCATCGGCAAGTGGATTTGCGGATAGCCGGTGGTTTGAGTTGTTGTTTCAAGAATCAAAAAAATAAGAGAAGGATAAAATATGACTGGTTTGTTACTCCAGGTGTTCGGAGGTTTGGCAATATTTGTCTACGGCATGAAATTGATGGGCGACGGGTTGCATAATGTTGCCGGCGAAAAGATGCGGATGATTTTGCGGATGTTCTCGGTTAATCGGTTCGTGGCCATACTCTCCGGTGCGGTCGCAACCGCAATCATCCAGTCCTCCAGTGTGACTACGGTAATGGTTATTGGATTTGTCAATGCCGGTCTCCTTACGCTTGTTCAATCCATCGGAATCATTTTCGGCGCCAACATCGGCACCACCATCACCGCCCAGTTGGTCGCTTTCGATATCGGCTGGATTGTTATGCCTTCCATAATCGGCGGCTTGATTCTCACTTTCATCTCAAGGAAGCCATGGAATAGTATGGGGTACACATTCCTCGGCCTAGGCTTGCTTTTCCTTGGAATGGGCATTATGAGCGACGAGCTTAAACAGTTGGCCGAACTCGAATCGTTCAGGGCGATGTTCCAGATTTTCAAATGCGCGCCGGGAGAGAGCGGCCATCTTCCGATCTCGCAAATGCTCGGAGCGCTCTTTGTGGGTATTGTCGCCACTTTGATCATGCAGAGCTCATCGGCGTGTTCAGGCGTGGTGCTGGCACTGAGCGCCGGCGGGCTGTTGGACCTGTATACGGCGCTGGTGGTCGTGCTGGGCTCCAATATCGGTACGACAATTACCGCCCAGCTCGCCGCAATCAGCACCAATCGGGTTGCAAAGCAGGCGGCCCTCGCCCATACGTTGTTCAATGTAATCGGTGTGATTATCACCATGGTGACATTCTGTTTCGTCTATGACGGCGAACCGCTGTTTTTCAAATTGGTCAGACGCTTTTCGGCAAACGGCGGTCTGCCGCGTCAGATCGCGAATGCGCATACGATTTTCAACGTGATGACGACATTGATTCTGATAGCGTTTGTGCCGCTTTTCGCCAAGGTGTGCCAGCGCATTATTCCGGTGCGCGAAGAGCGGATCCGCTTCACCAGACTGGAACCTATTTTTTTGGATACGCCGCCGCTGGCGCTGGCGCAGACCACCGATGCGGTGCGTAAAATGCTCAGCAAAGCGTGGCGCATGGTAAATTGCGCACTCAAACTCTACGATATCGACGATAAGGTCAATCAGCAGCTGGCGGAGAAATTGGACGAACGCGAGCGAGAGGTAGACGAACGGCAGCAGCAGATCGCCGACTATCTGGCCGCCATGATGCAGCGTCCGTTGACCAAAGAGCAGTCCATGCAGATTCCGGTTCTTCTGCACTGCGCAAATGATGCGGAGCGCATCGGAGATCACACTTCTATCATCCGCCGTCTGATTGACACTTTGCACGCCGGCGAGCGTAAATTCAGCGCCGAAGCCGAGGACGAGCTGCGCATGTTGCACGGCAAATTGGCAAGTCAGGTCCAATGTGCGCTCGGACTTCTGTCGAAGGCCACCTCCAACGGAAAAAAGGAGTCGGCCAAACTCCGTGACGAGATTCTTGAGCTTACCGCCAGTTTTGAAACAAGGCATCTTCAGCGTCTGCGCGATAAGCTGTGCTCAACCGATACCGGTGTGATCTATCTTGAGCTGCTGGCTGAGATTCGGAAAGTTTCGCGTCATGTCGCCAACATTTGCGAGCGTGCCGATCAAGTCTATCCCGCTTCGCACCGAATCGGGTGAACACTCCTCGCGCCGAGGGCTCTGGGATGGAAAACAATGTCGTCTGCGGCAGGTAGTTAAAGAGATTTTGGTCTTGATTTGCCGCGTCGGACGTTTGACCAGATGACGGGAAATGGGAATTTTGGTTGTATGAGGGCCTTGAAAAACAAATCCCATTCGATTTTTATCGGACTTTTTTCAAAAACCAGGACGGACAATCCGATAAAAAAGTGGAATAAGGGTCTCTTTCATTGACACTTTTCCCTTGTTTCGCTAAAATATGGGTTCGTTTGAATAAAGAAACAGGCTAGTCCTGAAGTGTAAGCAAGAGGATTCAACCGATGCGTATTGATGCTTTTAAAGTTCGTCTGTTAGGCGTGTGCTTGACTTGTGCCGCAACATTTGCTGTCGCCGATGACGATATGCTGGATGATGTGCTTTCGGGATTGGATGAGCCCGCCGCCGCGAAAAAGGTCGAACCTGCTGCTCCCGCCGCCGCTGAACCTGTGAAGGAAGCAGAAAGCGTGGCTGCCGCTCCTGCGAAGGAGGAGGGCGAAGTCGCTCCCGCCGAAGTTTCGACCGAGGTGGCGGCAGAGGGTGAAGCAGCTCCCGCCGGAGAGGGGGACGAGGCCAAGAAAGAAGAAAAGCCCATTCCCCTTTTGCCCTTCGCGCGCGTTATCCGCACTACCGGAGCCGTCTCGGTGATGAATCCCGATGTCAACAAGGCTCAGACTCCGATTATCGGCAAGATGTACCCGCTCGGAACGGTTTTCGAAACCTCGCCGAAATCCTCGATGGTAATTGCTTTGGGTGACGGTGTTATTTTTACCCTCGGACCAAATTCTGTAGCTTCGGTCAAGGCCGGTGCCGATCCTGTCAAATCCCGCATAGTTGCGCTGGTCAGCGGTTCCGTTTCCACCGCGTTTGATGAAAAGCTTCCCAAGGGCGTTGTTTCAATCGAGAGCGCGTGCGTCCGGTTCCGTGATGTTTGCGGTCGTTCCACCATCGAAGTTGAGAACGGAGGCGATGGTAGCGAAACTTTGAATGCGATGGTAGTCACCGGCAGCTCGCTGGTTGAGGGTGCCCAATTCCACGTTCCGGTGCTGGGTTCCGCCGACAAGCTTTCCGTCTTCACCGCTGGCAACCGTTCACTCAGCCGCATTGAAGGTGTGGCGGGCAACTATGATCTGGTTTTGAGCAAGGGCGCAGAAGCTCCTTTGGTCTATCCGGTCACGCCCCAATCCACCGCCAAGATTTTTCGGGAACATGCCAAGGTTGGCGGTCGTCTTTTGGTTTCGGTATTGGTAGCTAATCCCTATGGCGAAGCAGTCAACCGTTTTGCGTTTGCCGAAGGTCGTGCGGAGGTTGCCACCGGTGAGCTGATCAATCCCAAGGAAGAGACCGAAGATCCCAACGCCGCCCCCAAGGGTGCGGACGAGGTTCCGGTTTTGGACAAGGAGGCAGTCGCTGCTGAAAAACCCGCCGCTGAAAAGCCTGCGGATGCCGCCGCTGCTACGGAAGAAATCAGCCTGGAAGAGTAGGTTTATTTAAAGAGTGCCGGGTCGTGCGCGAACCCGGCATTGTTTAGCAATAGTGCCGTCGCGCCGTATCAATCAAACTAGCATAGGTGTAAAACAGTGTTTATTTATCATTTTAACCGTCTGATTTGCAACAAGTTCCTGTGGGGTGCGTTTGCCGTTCTAATTGCATTTGCGTTTGTATTTTCAGATGTGAATTGCGTCAACGAAAATTTTGCCAGGTCAAGCGGAACGATCAACGGCAAGAAAGTACTCGCCAAAACCCTTGAAGAGGTGGAGTATGGTATCCGCGGGTTTGGGCGCAGTCGCGACAGCATGATGAGCAATGTTCAGGTTGAGCGTTCCGCATGGGAGCAGATCGCCGCCCGCATGACTATCGAGGGTGACGGTCTTGGTGCTACCACCGATGAAATGATCGCTTTCCTCCGTTCTCGCCCTGAGTTTCAGGAAAATGGCAACTTCAATATGGCGCGTTACCGGATGGTAGTTCGTGAAATGGGACTTAATCCCGAAGCGTACGAGCGTTTTCTACGCCATCAGCTCGCGATTATGAAGGGTTATCAGTTGGTCGAGACCGCCACTTGGATCCCACCGATGGAGCTCGATGACGAGGTCGCATCGCTTACCGACCGCTTTACGGTTCGCATTGCCGATTTTAAAAACGAGTTTATCGGCAAGGACATGAAGCTCAAAGATGAAGACTACAAAAAGTATTTTGAGGCGAACACTAATGCGTTTGCGCTTCCCGACCGCCTTTCGGTCCGCTATGCGGTAATTTCCGCCTCCAACTATCTTGATTCGGTCAAGATTTCGGATGACGAGTTGCGCGACTACTATGACGCCAACCTCAGTTCCTATACCAAAACCGTTTCAAACAAGACCGTCAATTTGACTTTCGAGGAGGCTCGTTCGAAAATTCTCGATGTGCTGAAATGGGAAGAGGCCGTCTACTGCGCTCAAACTGCCGTGACATTTACGGTCTATTCGGATATCGACAACACCAATGAGAATGCGATGGTAAAGTTGAGCAAGACGATGAAAGTTCCGTTGCAGACCACGGCGCTTTTCGCCGCCGGTGCCCGTCTTTCGTTCTGTGGCGCCGACAGCAAGGTTTTCACAGAAACCGCATTTGATCTTGATCCCGAGCGCAATGATACTCGCTACGGAATCGCTAAGGGGAACAAGAGCATTTATGTCATGGAGCGCGCTTCGTTTGAAGCGGCACACGTTCCCGCTTACGACAAAGTTGCAGCTGACGTCAAACGCGCGGCAATCGCCGATGCCCGCGAGAAGGCGTTCAAAAAGGCCGGCGAGGCGGTGCTGAAGCGTCTGCGCAAGTCGGTTGCCGACGGCAAGAAGTTTGCTGATGCGGCAGTAGCCGAGTCGATGACCGTCTCCACCCAGATCGTCTATACGGTCAACGATATCGCCAAGGTCTCCTTCCCCAACAGCTTCTCGGTTGCTTACGGTTCGATGAAAGTTCCCGCCGGTTCCATTTCCGATGCCATTATGACGTCGGGCGGAAACTCGATTTTCGTATTCGTCGAGAAGCGCGAGCCGGGTGAAGCGCTTTCCGCCGAAATGATGGTTCCGCAAATTCGTGCAAGTCTGGAACGTCGAGACGGAAATCTTTTTGGCGATTGGCTCAAGGAAAATCTTTCCAAGCAGGACTTCAAACCAGCGCGTCCCCTTGAGGACGAAAGCGAAGATACCGACTCCGAAGACGATACCGTAAGCGAATAAAGGCAGATCATGGCCGATTGGAATATCCGACCGAGGGGACGAGTCTGTTCTCTATGCGGCAAGGCGTTTGAAGACAAGCAGCAGTGCGTTTCGGCGTTGCGCGAGTTGGAGACGGGCGGATTCGACCGGGTCGACAGTTGTCGAAGCTGCTGGGATGTCATGGAGCGCGACTGGAAGCCGTTCAGTCTCTGGGAAGGTGCATTCGAAGCCCCGCAGACCCAAGTACGTGAAGAGCCGGTAAAAAAAGACGATGCCGAGGATATTTTCCGCAAACTGCTTGCATTGGAAGATCCTTCGCAGCGCAATGTCGTTTACATTCTTGCGGTTATGCTTGAGCGCTCCAAACGACTTGTGGAGCGCGCTTCCAAACTTTGCGACGACGGAAATTTCGTGCGCATTTATGAACATCGAAAAACCGGCGACACCTTCATGGTCGTTGATCCACGGCTCAACCTTGATGCGTTAGGACAGGTGCAGCGCGAGGTAATCGATCTGCTTAGCGGGATTAAAACGCTGCAGGACGCACCTATGGCCGCCGATGCGGAGGCTGGGGCATGAAGAAGACGCCAAGCCGGGTTTTTCTTTCTCCTCCGTGGCTAGATGAAGATGTTGAGTTCGCGAGCGTCGCCGATGCGTTAAAGTCAAATTACATTGCTCCGTGCGGTCCAATGGTCGACCGGTTCGAATCCAATTTCGCAAAGGTGGTGGAGCGTGACCATGCGGTTGCGCTCTCCAGCGCAACAGCTGCGCTGGATCTGCTGTTTCATGAACTGTCCATTTCAAAAGGTGATACCGTTTTCTGTTCGGATTTGACGTTCGTCGCATCAATCGCTCCGGCTTGCCACCGCGGTGCCCGGCCTGTTTTCATCGACAGCGAAAAAACGTCGTGGACCATGGATCCCGATTTACTGAGTGAGGCCTTGGCGGCGGCTGCCAAATCGGGGAGGTTGCCCAAGGCGGTTGTTGCGGTCGATTTATACGGTCAATGCTGCGATTATCGACGCATTTCAAATCTTTGTGCCGCCTATGAAGTTCCGTTGATAATTGATTCGGCCGAAGCGCTGGGGGCGGGTTTTGACCGCCTGCCAGCGGGAGGGGCGGGTTTTGCTGCGGTATACTCGTTCAACGGCAATAAGATGATTACCACTTCTGGCGGAGGAATGCTGGTTACGGATGACGGCAAACTGGCCAGACGGATTCGCAAACTCTCGACCCAGGCACGTGAAGCGGAATGCTGGTATGAGCATCTCGAGACGGGATACAATTACCGCCTGAGCAACGTCAGCGCGGCGATTGGGGTAGGGCAGTTGCAGCGGCTCGATAAGATTTTGAAAAGGAAACAGAGCGTTTTCAATCGGTATGCAAGGGCCTTTCCTGATTGGGAATGGATGAGAGATGTTGAAGGTAGGACGCATTCGAGATGGCTTTCGGTAGGGATGCTTCCTTGCGTAAAGGGCATATCCCGGGGATGCCCGTCGTCAAAAGTCCTCAATCTGGTTAAACATCTCGACTGCGTCAATATTGAAGCCCGTCCCGTGTGGAAGCCGATGCACTTGCAACCGGTTTTCAGGGAGTGCGAATTTTTCGGCTCGTCGGTTTCTGCGGAATTTTTCTACCGCGGCATTTGCCTGCCGTCGGGAGCGGGTATGGGGGAGACCGTGCAAAATCGGGTCATTCGCGAAATAAAGAGATTTCTGGAGAATATACGGTGAAAATGCCTTATGATTTTAGTGAGATCGACGGGGTCGTTTTCGATTTCGGCGGGGTGATCAGTGCTTCTCCCATGGGGAATTGGAGCTTGTTTCCGCTGTGTGAATCGGTAGGCATCGGAAGAGATGCGGTGATGAATGGATGGCATCGGTATCGCATACTCTGGGATGGCGGTGTAATTGATTTTCGCGAAATGTGGAGTCGGATATTCACCGACAACGGCAAGACGGTTTCGGATGAAATGATCGATCGCCTCTGGCAGGCCGATGCGTGCCAATGGATTGCCGTTTTACGCAAGGATACGCTTCTCTTGATGAAGGAGTTGAAAAAAGCCGGCAAAAAGATCGGTCTGCTCACCAATATGGCCGGCGAGTTTTACGAGAAACTCTATCTGCAACGAGCCGGCGAGTATCATGCGTTGACCGATGTCGAGGTGGTCTCCGGTATTGTCGGAATGGCAAAGCCATTGCGCGGTATTTACGACTACACGCAACGCCAGATGGGCGTCGAAGCGGAGCGCCTTATGTTTTTCGACGACACATTGATCAATGTTGAAATGGCCCGCAAATGCTCATGGCGCAGTGAGCTGTATCCATCGTCGCTTGATTTCTAAAAGGAAGGAGAGGAAATGAAAAAACACAATATGAAATGGTGTTTGTTATCGCTCGTATTATTATGTGCATGCCCATTGCTTGCGGATGCGATTCCGGCGGCTGCCGCGGAAACTGCAAAGACGGTCAGTCTGAAGGACCAGATGCTTTTGCTGGTGATGCAGGTCGGCATTATCCTTTTTGCCGCGAAGTTGGGAGGTCTGGTCGCGTCTTTCTGTCGTATGCCGAGTGTATTGGGCGAGCTGGCGGCTGGTATTGTAATCGGGCCGTACGCGCTGGGTTCAATCGGTTTTGGAAGCGGAATATTCTCCAGCGGATTTTTCCCGCTGCCCGCCGGAAGCAGCACTATTCCCGTCACCCCTGAACTGTACGGCATTTGCACGATCGCTTCGGTGATTCTGCTTTTCCTGTCGGGAATTGAAACCAATCTGTCGATGTTCCTTAAGTATGCCTTTGCCGGTTCGCTCGTCGGTATCGGCGGCGTGGTGTTCTCGTTCCTGCTAGGCGATTTGGCCGCCGTTTATGCGGTTCAGATTTTCCCGGAAAGCTGGGGAGTTGCAGATGTCAAGTGTCTTGCCGAACTCGATCAGCTGGTAAAGGAGGGTCAGCTGATTAAAGCGATTCTTTCTCCAGCTGCAATGCTGATGGGTATTATGGGTACTGCAACCTCGGTTGGAATCACCGCGCGCATCCTCTCTGAAAAACGGAAGATGGATACCGAAGAGGGGATCACCATTATGGCCGGGGCGGTTATCGACGACGTGCTCGGCATTATCGTGTTGGCAATCGGCATTGGCATTATCAAATCCTCCTCTGGTTCGTCTGATGGTGCTGCGGCCGCCGTCAATTGGGGTGTTATCGGCAAGAACGCCCTACAGACCTTCGGCGTATGGTTGATCGGCACTTTGCTGGGTATCGTTTTCGCACGTCGCATTTCCTGGTTGCTCAAGTTGTTTAAGTCTCCTTTGGCGATCGCCACTCTGGCGTTTGGTCTGTCCTTGATGATTGCAGGCATCTTTGAATCGATGGGGATGTCTCTGATTATCGGCGCCTATGTCATGGGTCTTTCGCTGTCCCGCACCGATATCCGCTATGTTGTTCAGGAAAATCTTCAGTCAATCTACACCTTCCTCGTGCCGGTGTTTTTCTGTGTGATGGGCATGATGGTAGATTGCAGCGCAATCATGTCAAAGCCGGTGCTGATTTTCGGTGGTGCCTACACCATATTGGCAATTGTAGCTAAAATCGTCGGATGTGCGATTCCTTCGCTGTTTTGCGGTTTCAATATCATCGGTTCGCTCCGTGTCGGTGCCGGTATGGTTCCTCGCGGTGAAGTTGCCCTGATTATCGCCGGCATCGGTTTATCCAATGGATATCTTACCAGCGAGGCGTTCGGCATCGGTATTTTGATGACGTTGATTACCACCTTGATTGCCCCTCCGGCTTTGGTGGGTCTCTTTGCCGTTAAACGCATAGGCGTCCGCAATCCATCGCAAAGTAGCGGTGATTTTGAGCCGTTCTCGTTCGATATGCCGACCGAGGCTTCTGCCTCCGTCATGCTGGATAGTCTCATTAAAGAATTCCGTCTGCAGGGATTCTTTACCTCGCTGCTCAATCCCGCGGAAGAAATCTGGCAGATTTCAAAAGACAATACGGAAATCACCTGCCGGCGCGAGCGGGAGAAGCTGGTATTCGAGTGCAAACCGGAAGACAAGGGATTTATCGGCATGGCCATCAACGAAGAGGTTTCACGCCTTAATTCGCTATCCCACGATTTGTTCCGTCCGATAAAGACCGGGCAGCTTGAGTCAATTATCCGCGACGGTGAAAACAGCGAAAGGGGGCGGGTCGGAGAATCGTCAAAATATATCCGCCGCTTCCTGATGATTCCCAATCTTGAAGCCAATTCGTTCAATGAGATGGTCTCTCTCATCACCGAGAAGATGTGCGAGATCGGTTTGATCCGCGACCTTGAAACTGCGCGCGCCGCAATCCTCAAGCGCGAAAACGACATGTCGACCGGACTGAACGAGGGCATTGCCGTTCCCCACGGCAGAACCGATGCCGTTGAAGGGCTGGTAGGCGCCGTTGCCATTGTCCGCAACGAAAACGGCATACCCGGATACGATACAATCGACCATTCTCCGGTCCGCGTGGTTGTGCTGACGATAGCATCCGACAGCGGACGCACTCCCCATCTGCAGGTGATGGCGTATGTCAGCCGTCTATTGGCCAAGAATCACGCCGGACTTTTGGATTGCACCACTCCGATGCAGATGCGCGAATTCCTCTTGAAGGGCGAGAAGTAAGGTGGCGTCCTCCTCTCCCATTTTGCTTGAGGTGAAAAATCTGTCGGTCGGCTTCCGCATCGGAGGCCGTCTGACATTGCCGGTGCGCGATATTTCACTTACCATCCGCGAAGGGGAGCGTGTCGGCGTAGTCGGTGGAAGCGGATGCGGAAAAAGTCTGACGGCAATGTCGCTTACGCGGCTTGCGCCTACCGACCGGGCGATACTGAAAGGCAGCATCCGTTTTGACGGACGGGAACTGCTCGATTTGAACGAGACGGAGTTGAAAGAAGTCCGGGGCAGGGGGATCGCTTATGTGTTTCAGGATCCTACGGCGAGCTTGAATCCGGTGATGAAGGTCTATCGGCAGATAACAGAAAATATTCCCGGACTCTCCCGTGCCGAGCGGCTCACGGTGACCGAGAAGCTGTTGGCGGAGACCGGTCTGCCCGATCCTGCGCGTCTTGCCAAGGCATATCCGTGTGAAATGAGCGGAGGTCAGCAGCAGCGTGTGATGCTGGCGATGGCGTTGGCGCAACGGCCGAAACTGCTTGTAGCAGACGAGCCGACAACCGCATTGGATGTAACCACGCAGCGCAAAGTTCTCGAGCTGATCTGCACGCTTTCAAAAAAGTATTCGATGGCAGTTCTGCTGATTACGCACAACCTTGGACTGGTCAGCGGAAATACCGACCGGATTTACGTGTTTTACGGCGGTAGCAATGCTGAAAGCGGTCCGGTCAAGGAGGTGCTCAACCATCCGCGCCATCCTTACACCCGAGGACTGCTCGGAGCGGTGCCGCGGCTTGACACTCCGAAAGACGCCTTACTGGCGGATATTCCGGGTTCGGTGCCGGCTCCCGATGCTTGGCCTGCGGGATGCGTTTTTTCACCCAGATGTCCCCATGCGGACGAGAAGTGCTACGAGCAGCGACCGCCGGTTAACGTCAACGGCGCCCGCGAATGTCAATGCTGGCGGAATTAGTTTTGCTGCCTTCCGATTGTCGGCCTGATCAAAGACAGCGTTCAGGTCTTCTGCGGACGGGTCCGCCGGGTGGCGACGGCCTGTCGCGGGTCTTCGGGCCAGTAGTGCTTCGGATAGCGGCCTCGCAGATCTTTTCTGACGATGGCGTAGCCGCAATCCCAGAAACTTTCCAGATCGCTTGTCACCTGAACCGGGCGTTGAGCGGGGGATAGCAGATGCATCGTAACCGGCTCGCATCCTCCGGCGACGAGGGGCGTCGCATTCATGCCGAACACTTCCTGTATCCTTACCGACATGTACGGAGCGGCGGTTTCATATCGAATTTGTATGTTCGAACCGCTCGGCACCTGAAAGGTGGCAGGTGCCAGACGATCCAGTTCCCGCTCCTGCAACCCGAGTTGATGAAAGTACGATCGAAGCGCATCTTTCAAATTTACTTCGCGCAGCAGGGTGTCCCACCGGGTGACGCCTAGGCAGAAGGGGGCGAGCCATTCATCAAGTGTTTTTTCCAGCCCTTCGTCGCTCCAATCCGGCCAGGGCTCGCCGAGTCTGCCGTGCAGAAAGTTTACGCGCTGGCGCAGGATGGTGGCGCCTTTGTCCCATGACAGCGCATTTATGCCTTTGTTTCGCACCGCTTCCATCAATATCTTTGACGCCTTTTCGTCATCCATTCGATTTTTCGGCAGCGGTTTTTCACTGAGCACAACCGCACCAAGCTTTTCCACCGTTGACATTTTGAGGCATTCTTCGCGTCGATCCCAGCGGATATCATCGCCTCTGAAGATTTCTTCGGCAAACAATCTGCGGATATCCTCTTCCTCGATGGCTGCACAAAGCGTAATGTCGGCATCTCCCGAACCGTTGTCTTTCAGTGCGGCGCACACGAGAAATTTGTTGTCTGCAAGCGGTTCGAGCAGGTCCATTTGTGCACCTGCGCCATTACAGAGCAGAAAGCGGCCGGGGCGGAAGGATTGTTTGGCGATGCGGTCGGGGAATGCCAGAGCCAACAGTATGCCCTCCATGCCGCTGGGAGGACTTTTGGCTTTTTTGCCGCCCGACCATTTTTCGGCGAGCAGTTTGACTCTCTTGGCAAAGCTTCCGTTGCCGCCGGCTCTGGCAATTATCTCGGCGGCGTTTTTTATTTTTCGCAGCTCGGGTTCGGCGGCCGCTTCGCTGACGGCGGCCGCGACAAATGCGGCCTCGCATCCAAGTCCGCGCTCTCCAGCGGTAAGCATCATTCCTGAAAGCCGCGGATGAACGGGGATGTGTGACATCTTTCTGCCCCGTTCGGTGATTCGCCGGTCCTTTGCCGCGCCCAACCATTCAAGCAACCGTACGGCGCGTTTCCACGCGGTTTCGTCCGGCGGGGTTATCCAGGGCAGGGAGCGGTAGTCGAGCGTTCCCCACTCTGCACATTGCAATGCGGTTTGCGCCAAATCGGCATCAAGAATCTCGGGGGTGGCATTGGGGCGTAAATTGCGATGTGTGGCCTCATCCCAGAGTCGGATGCAGATGCCGGGCCCCAGACGGCCTGCGCGGCCGCGGCGCTGGTCGGCGCGGTCGATGGTGATTCGCTGCGTTTCCAACGTGCTCATTCCTGATGCGGGGGAGTACTTGGGAACGCGCACCCATCCGCTGTCGATTACCGTGCGGATACCTTCGATGGTCACTGATGATTCGGCAATCGAGGTGGCGAGCACCACCTTGCGCGAGCCTGCCGGATCGTGGCGGACGGCATCGTCCTGTTCCGCTTTTGAGAGCGAGCCGTAAAGAGGGTGGATGGAGACGTCGCCGGGAAGCTCCATGTCAGTCAACAGTTCGGCGGTTCGTCGGATTTCCCCTTCGCCGGGAAGAAAGGCCAGAATACTGCCAGGTTCGTTCTCAAGCGTGCGCAAAACGGTTTCGGCCACTTGCAGCGGTTTGCAGAAAGGGCTTACGGCGAAGGATGGGATGTATCTCGTTTCAACGGGGTGAATCCGTCCTTCGGCGGTAAAAACCTGCGATCCGGGGAATTTGCTTTGCAGCTGTTCGGTGTCGATGGTTGCCGACAGAATCCCTATACGCAGATTTTCGTTGAGCGCCGTGCGTATTTCCAACGCCATCGCCATGGCGGTATCGGCAGCCAGAGAACGTTCGTGGAATTCGTCGAAGAGAATAAGGGCGGTGTCGGAAAGTTCGCTGTCGTGAAGCAAGCGCTGGGTGAGCAACCCTTCGGTAAGAATTTCGATTTTGGTGTTTGGGCCGGTGCGGTTGTCGAGACGGATGCGGTATCCGACGGTTTCGCCGATTGATTCGTTGTATTGGCGGGCCATGAAACCGGCAGCCATGCGGGCGGCGATCCGGCGCGGTTCGAGCAGGATGATTTTACGTCCGTTCAGCCATGAGGAGTGTTCGAGCAGAAAGGGTGCAATGCGCGTTGTTTTGCCCGAACCGGGCGGGGATCGAACGATTACGATCTTGTTTTCGGCAAAGGCCTGATCAATTGCGGGCAAAATTTTATCTACGGGAAACATGGAGTACAGTTTAAGCGTTAAATGACGAAGTTTCAATAAAATATTGCTTCGCGGCGTCTGGTGAAATTCATCCGCACCGTAATCTCATTTCAAATGTTGCCAGTGTGAAAGTGTTGCCAATACCAATTGCCAATTCCAATCAAAACCTCCCAAACTCCCAATCTCCGAGTCTCCCAGCAGCGAAAGCTATATGGAATGGGATATCTCTCGCAGACGCAGAGGTATAATGCGGAGCCTATTACCTCTTACCTGTTACCTGTTACCTCTAACCTAAAGAAAGGTAAGAAGTAAGAGGTAAAAGGTAAGAAGTGCGGAATCCGTCCCCTTAGTTTGCGGGGTCTAACTATAAAAACTGTAAAACTGTCCAACTGCCAAATTGTAAAACTGTCACAACTTCCCCAACTTGAATAAAGTTTGCAAGTAGAGTCAGTTTGCGAGTTTGACAGTTTTGACGCCCGCCCGATGAAAGAGGTTGAATCAATGATGGCTTTTTGGTATCTTATTGGACATTGTTCTTGGTTAACTGTTTTCAAGAGGTCTAGCATCATGGCTTATTTATCTGTTAAGGACGGAGAGCAACAAGGTTTGCGGATCGAATTAGGAAAAGCTGTTGTCAGAATCGGACGCCGCGATGACAATGATGGGGTCTTGCCGGACGCCTCCGTCTCTGGATCGCATTGTGAAATTTCCAAAAATGAGTTTGGATTTTCAATCCGAGATCTCGATTCAACCAACGGAACCTATCTGAACAATGTTCCCGTCGAAGGCGCACCGATGCCGCTGTTCCGCCACGATGTGCTGAAAATCGGCGATGTCATGTTGACTATCGAGGGTGATGATGTCCCGGAAAACGAGACAGGCGCGCCGCCTGAACCTTTGGCCCGCACCACCATCGTCATCCGTCCGAACCGGAATACCGGCGTTCCCAGCAACTTTACGGCTCGTTCAAACAGCAACAAAATCTGGATCGCCGTTATCGCTCTTCTGCTGCTGGGAGTCGCTTTTCTCGCCTTCCAGTTTTTCGCCACAGTCTGAAACTGGAATGATTTTTTCAAAGCAGTGTCGCCCCTCAATGCGGGTGACACTGCTTAAATGTTTTTAAGGGCGGCACGAATCATGCGTTCTTTCGATTCAATCGATTCGCACAGTCTGAATTGCACTCTCGCCCGGTTTAAATTCTGCTCCGGATGACTTGTCTTGAAATAAACGTTTCCGTTGAGATAGTCGTGGAAGAAGCGCAGGCCGAGTTCGAAGGTTATCAGCCTGATCGAATCGTAGAGATAGGCAAGGTCGGTGTTCGTGAGAAAATCTTTGGCGTAGCGTAGATATCCCTTGCAGAACGCTTCGCAAAGATCCATGTTGAACACAACCTTTGACAAGTTCGACTCCTCTTCGCCGGCCCTGTTGCAGATTGAACGCAACGCATCCCCGAAGTCGTAATGCACCAACCCCGGTCCGACGGTGTCGAGATCGATCATCGCCGTGCCTTTGCCGGTGAAATCGTCAATCATGATGTTGTTGATTTTCGGATCGCCGTGCATCATTCGCTTCTTCAGCTCTCCGCGTTCAAGCGCTGCCTGCAATGTCGCGGCGAAGTCCTTCCGCTGTTCGATGAACATCGCCATGCGCCTCGCCTCGCTCGATGACGTTATCTTCCTCATCGCATTTTCATCGCTTTCCAAGGTCGCTTCGTATTTGGCAAGATACGACGGGGTAACATGGAAGTCGGGTATCGGTTCAGTCATCGAATCGATGTCCATGTCCGAAATCAGATTGTGGAATCGTCCCAAAACCGAACCGCACTCCAGTGCATGTTCGGTTCCCTGCGGTTGATCGTATGCGGTCGCGGACGGAATACAAGTGATGACACGCCAGACGCAGCCGTGTTCGTCAACAAGAAAGTCGTTCCCTTCTTTGGTCTTGATGATTTTAGGCAACTGCCATACGCGATCGTTGGTAAGACACTCCCTTTCCAGTTTCGGGTGGGCATGATCGGTGAGGGTGCGCAGGTTGCGCATTATCGCCCCAGGATCGGAAAACACCTTCCGGTTCAGGTGCTGCAGAATCACGCGGTGCTCCTCAAACGTATTGCGGAAGACCGCCATGTACGTGTCGTTTACATTTCCGCTGCCGATGGGATTGATCAGAACAAGATTTCCGGGAATGTCAAAGTGATTGATCAGAATGGATAGTTCCATTTGGCAAGTTCCTTTACACTTAACTGGTCTTTGTCTTCAATCATCACCCGAGGCTTTGAAGGGATTTCCGCCAGATGCTCTTTGACGGTTTTGTCGTCGCCGGGGAATTTCAAATCCGGTCGGATGTCCGCAAGCGGCTGCATTACGAACCGCCGCCGGGTCGCGCGGGGGTGGGGAATGACAAGTTTCTCGTTGGCGCACCGGGTGTCGCCGAACAGGATGATGTCAATATCCAGCGTCCGGGGAAGAAGTCCATCCGGGCTGCGCACTCTGCCCGCGTCGTTTTCAATTTGACATGTGAATTCAAAAAACTCATCCAGCGTAAGGGAGGTCTCACAAATGACGATGGCATTCAAAAAAAGCGAGTTTTCGAATTGCGGAGCGAAATCGACCGGCTCGGTTTTGTACACCGGGGAGGTTGCAACCACTGAAATGTCGGGATGGGCTTCAAGCACTCTTATCGCGAATCCCAGCCAGCCGGCTCTGTCGCCCTGATTGCTGCCCAAAGACAAAACCACTTCGTTTTTTCCGCACTCGCTGCAGTCGCTCATTTTTCAAATCCCAACACGTCGCGCATTGTATAGCATCCAGCCTCACGGCCGATCAGCCATTCCGCGGCACGCAACGCGCCCTTGGCGAAGGCATCGCGGCTGTGCGCCTTGTGGGTGATTTCAATGCGCTCTTCGTCAGCCATGAACATTACGGTATGGTCGCCGACCACCGATCCTCCGCGAATGGCATGAACGCCGATTTCGCCGCGCGGACGTTCACCGGTAATGCCTTCGCGACCGTAGCAGGCAACATCTGAAAGCGCCACCTGTCGCCCTGCGGCAGCCTCCTCGGCAAGCATCAGCGCGGTGCCGCTGGGGGCGTCCTTTTTTAGTCGATGGTGGATTTCCGTGATCTCGATATCGTAGTCGATGCCGAGGGTTGCCGCAGATTTGCGAACAAGTTCGAGCAGCAGATTGACGCCAGTACTCATGTTTGCGCTGCGTACGACCGGGATGATCCGGGCGGCGTCCTCCACCGCTTTGAGTTCCGCAGCGTCAAGACCGGTCGTCCCCAACACGAATCCCTGTTTGCGTTCTGCCGCCAGGGCAATGTGGGCGGGCACGCTGGCATGGAATGAAAAGTCGATGACGGCATCGGCCTCGCAGGGCCAATCCGTCGTGTAGGCGAGTTGCGGATTCACGCCGTTGATGTTGACCGGGGTGCCGATAAGCGGACAGAATTTATCCTCCACCGCGCCGACCACCTCGATTCCCTTTTCAGCTGCGCAGCGCATCAGCGCCTGCCCCATGCGCCCCGCGGCGCCGATGATGACTACTTTCATTTCCGAATCCTCAAATCAGATTGTATTTCGCAAGCGTTTCGCTCAGTTTGGCGTCGACGGCGTCATCGCATTCGCAAAGCGGAAGTCTGAACCCTGGTTTGATGCGACCCATTTTTGCGAGCGCGGTTTTGACGCAGATGGGATTGGTGTCGAGGAACAGATCGTGGAAAAGCTGATAATATTTCAGATGGAGCTTTCTCGCCAGACCCAGCTCGTCGCCCATCGCAGACCGGACAAAGTCGGAGAACTCTTTGGGAATGATGTTGGAGGCAACAGAGATTACACCCTTGGCTCCGACGCTGATCATCGGCAAAGCCAGCGTGTCGTCTCCGGAGAGGACGGTCAGACCGCAGCTGGAGCAGATCGCGCTGACGCGGTCAACGCTGCCGGCGGCTTCCTTGATGGCGGCGATGTTGGGGTTTTCAGCAAGGCGTTTGACGACGGAAATCGGTATCTCTTTGCCGGCGCGGCCAGGCACATTGTAAAGCACAACCGGGACTCCGACATTGGCAACTTCGGAGAAGTGACGGTAGAGTCCTTCGGGGTTGGGCTTGTTGTAGTACGGAGTGACCTGCAAAGTGGCGTCGACGCCGGAGTCAAAAACGCAACGGGTCAGTTCGATCGCCTCGGCGGTGGAATTAGCACCGGTGCCCGCGATGATCTTTACGCGCCCTTTGGCCTGATCGACGGTTTCGGCGATAACCTTGAGATGTTCTTCAACGGAAAGGGTGGGGCTTTCTCCGGTGGTGCCGACGGGAACGAGGCCTTCAACACCGTTTATAATTTGCCATTCGACAAAATCGCGCAATGCTCCGTAGTCAACCTTGCCGTCGGTTCCGAACGGGGTGACCATGGCGGTAAAAGTACCTTCTAAGTTCATAGAAATTCCTTGCTTTAAAACAGATGGTTTATAGTATCTCTTATCTTGGCGGTTTGGTCAATGCTAATTTAGGCGAAATGCAAAACCGGGAGGGGAAAAGCGTCGCCGTGATGCCGGGCGGACGGATAGGCGTTTTGAGCGGATCACCGTGGCTTTCGGCTTGTCATATTGTGATTAAAGTGCTATAATTTAGTGATTTTGAAACAAGGGGGTATAATGAAATATGTTGTCTGTTTTTTGTCGACGGTCGCCTTTGCTTTGTCCGTATCCGCTACGACTCCGGGGGGGCTGCAGAAGAAGTTTGTAGCCTTGACCTTCGATGTTGCCTTCAATGCGCCTTCCAACGTGTGCGCCCATGCCGAGGAGCTTAACAAGCTGCCGTGGCTCGACGGTGTCGCCGTTTCGCTTTTGAAAGTTCCGGTGAAGACCGTTGATGGTAAGGGTGATGTCTCCGACACCACGCGGCTTATGCGGCTCAACGACATCTGGACGCGGGATGCGGTCAAAACGCAAATCCCCTATCTGCGCGGGATCGTAAAATATCCGCGGCTTAAAGAAAGCTTCCTGCTCGCCTGGATTTCTCCGAGCGGCAAGCACAACCGCATTGCCTGGACCGATGATGCGGGATGGGCTCGTTTCGGGGACAATCTCGCAGTTCTCGCTTGGGCGGCGAAGGAGGCAGGTCTCAAAGGTTTGATGCTCGATCCGGAAGAGTACTCCGGTGCGCTTCAGTACCTGTACACGAAGGCCGACGGCGCGGTGTCATTCTCCAAATGCAGGGAGCTTGCGCGGCGGCGCGGACGTGAAGTCTTTTCCAAAGTATTCAAGGAGTTTCCCGAGGGCATCTACTTCTTTCTCTGGACGCTGGAACATCACGTCCGCTATTTTGCAGGACGCCGTACTACCGATCCGCAGTCGATTTCCGATGACGCGGGTGAACTCCTGTCCTACTTCTACAACGGGATGTTTGACGTGATGCCGCCTGCGGCGCGTTTTGTCGACGGCGCCGAACATTACAGTCTCACCGCGACGAAAGACATGTATTGGAAGGGGGCGATCAACCAGTTGGTCGGTGCACGCGCATTCGTCGCGCCGGAGAACTGGGGCAGATATCGCGCACAGCTTCTCGCCGGCAATACGCATTATCTCGATATGTTCAGCATTCACGCCAATCCCAAGAGCCGTTGGTACCACCAGCCGGTCGACGGATCCCGTCTGAACCATCTGCGCCTCAATCTCGAGCAGTCGCTCCAGTCGGCCGACGAGTACGTATGGATTTATGGAGAGTGCGGGCGTCTGATCGATTGGAAATGCGCAATCAATCAAAACCAGCAGCCGACATCGCGCCGTCAGCTTTGGGATGACCAGATTCCGGGATTTACCGACACGATAACGATGGCGAAAGATCCAGAAGCGTTTCTTGAAATGCGAAAGAAGGATTACGCGGCTCGCGGCGAACTGAAGAATCTGGCCGCCGACTACAAGGGGCTGCCGGTGTTCTTTTCGCAGAAGGATGAGAAAAAAGCGTACAAGTCGCGTGTGGTTCGTTCGGTCAAAGGAGTCTGCCCCGGCGATGTTTACGATGTCAGCCAGGAGGTTCGCTCGTCGATGCGCTCGGGTTCTCCGACCGTCAAGGTGACTTGGCGCGCAAAGGGGAAGGTTGTCGCGGAAGACTCGGAAAAAGTTCTCCCCTGCAGCGAGCGGATCCATGGCGAATCCCGCTGGATGCGCGATATGGTGTCGGTTCCCGCGGGCGCCGACGAACTGGTGGTTGAGTTTTCGGCGGAGCTCGCGCCGGGAGAATCGGCAAATGCGCGCTCGACGGAAGTTTACCTAGTTGACGAGGCGCAGATGTCGTTCACGCCGGCTCCGGTAAAAGAATACAGATCTGCCGAAAAGATGAAGGGCGGCAAGTGGGTATTTGATGAAAAGAAAAAACGTCTTTCCAACGGGCATTGGTCGCTTGGCGCGAATTATCTTGATAAAGCGCGCACCCGTCTTGGCATCTCCGGAATCAAGGCGGAAGGTTCGGGCGTTCTTGATTTCACGGGAGTCGAGAAGGATACGGGCAAAAAGGTAGCTTCTATTGGTTCGTTCGCCCGCAACGTCGCGATTACCGAGCTGATCGGACCCGATATCGAGATTGTCGGAATGGACGCGATGCGTTTCTGCTACAACCTGCGCCGTGTTGAAATTTCGCCCGCTGTAAAACAGTTGACCACATCGTGCTTTGCATACTGCACCAATCTCGTTTCGTTCTCGCCGTTGACGCTTCCAGCAGATGTGCGTCTTGCGGGCATCTCGCAGTTTCAAAGCTGCACGGCGCTCAAGTCCGACTTTGTGTACGAGGGTGCGGCTCCGCTCGCGGGAGCTATGTTTGCCGGCTCGGGAATCACCTCGCTCCGTGCGCCCAAATGCGCCAACCTCTTGCGAAATTCGCTTTCCGGCTGCCGCAATCTCACTTATCTTCGGTTTGCCGATGATGTCAAGTTCTCCAGTGAAGCCGAGCGCCGCGCTTACATGCAGAAGGAGCGCCGCACCGCCGGTGCGATGCCGAATCTCATTTCCAAAACGGCGAAGGGTTTTGAGACGCTCAAGTCGACGATGAGCAAGATAATCCAGCTCTCCCCGCGTCCCATCGTAAAGGATGTGAGAGAAGGCGAGCTGTACGGAGTCAGTATCTCCAGCCGGAGAACGGCATGGAGCGGATCATGCTATTTTCGCGTCAAATGGCTCAAGGACGGTCGTCAGCTGGCATGGAGCACCGAGCGCCCGTTCTCAATGAGCGGACTTCGCGAAAACGGGGTTTGGCGCACCGGTTCGATTCTGGTACGCGTTCCGCCAGAGGCTAACCAGTTCGTTCTGGAGGTCGGCGCCACGCTGATGCCCGGCGAATCAATCGAGTACGACAAGGTGGAAATCTTCAAACTCGGAAATGCTCTCCCGCCCTGGCCGCAAGACAAGTAAAAAACGACAAATCAAGATGTGAAGGTGCGATACATGGGAGCATTTCGACGCAGGAGACCGGGTGCTTTGAAGATTGTTTCAGCCTTGCTGGTCTCTTGTGCTATGGTCTTTTCGGTGGCGGCCGAGAAGCAAGGGGTGTGGTCGCAGGATTATTACGTGGAGCTGGCGGCTTGCTCATCGCTCTATTCGCTGGGTAGCGTTCGTGCCGATCATGCCGTATGGTCTGTCGAAGGCGATGTCATCCAGCGTTTGTCCTCTTATGGACACATACTGTTGGGATATTGGGCGATGAGCGATTTGACGGAATCTGCGGATAAATCGCACCGCTCAACCATCTATGAGTCCGACCCCTATCTTTTTTACGGCTATGATTGGGATCTCGCCGACGGGTGGCGGTGGCGGAACCGCGCGGGTGTGATTTGGGTGTTTAACGAGGGGTATGACGTTGATGTCGTCCATCTGTTTCGCGAGTGGACCTACATGGGCGAAATCAGCGGTCCCTGGTGCTCGTTGTATGGACAGACCCGTGCGGTTGAGGACCTCGGAACCTACGTCCAGATTGGAATGCGTCGTGAATTCGGGATTGTAAAAGGTGTACTGTCGATAATGCCCCATATCGCGTTTTACGGCGGCTCAAAGCGGTGGAATCAGCGGCGGTACGGAAATCTGATTGAGGATCGGGCGATTAGCGCGGGACTGGGGACGGTAGATTACGGCCTGAGATTCGCCGCTCCGATAAAATGGGGTGCCAGCTTTTTTGTTGATATTTGCGGTTATAATGCACTGGATGAACGGACTCGTACGCAGATACGCGCCCGTCGCGCCAATGGTTCAACGATGAAGTTGGACTCCTGCTATGTCTATTCGGGGCTTTCCTGGGAATTTTAATAAAAAATGGAGGTTTATCATGTCGATAGTTAACAGTTATGGAAGAGCGGTCGGGGGAGTTCTCCGCTTGGTTCGGTTTGGATTGACCGCGATGCTGATGACGGGTATCGCAAATGCCGCAAACCCGGGCGGACTTGAAAAGAAGTATGTGGGGCTTCTTTTCGATGTGATCAATACGTCGCCGTCAAATGTGCTTGCCCACATCGACAAGTTTGAAAAGAGCGCGCCTTATCTCGACGGCCTTGCGCTCGCGCTTTACGATGTTCCGGTCGTCAAGGCGGACGGAACGGTCGGTAAGTCCGAGTACACGCGAATCGTCCATCCGACGGAACGCTGGACGCGCGAAAATCTCAAGTCGCAGATTCCGGTTTTAAAGGCAATCGCCTCTCGACCGAACATGAAGGAGAGTTTTCTTCTCGTTTGGCTGACACCCAAATCGAAGGGGAGGCGCCTTGCGCTCACCGACGACAAGGCGTGGACGAATTTCGCCGAGAATATGGCGACGATGGCGTGGCTCGCGAAGGAGTCGGGTTTGAGGGGCCTGATGCTCGACCCCGAAGAATACGCGGCTGCCATGCAGTATATACATACTCCCGACGATCCGCCGTTCGAGGAATGTAAAAAACTGATGCGTCAGCGCGGCCGCGAAGTCTTTTCTCGCGTTTTCAAGGAATATCCCGATGCGGTTCTTTTCGGACTTTGGTTTTATCATCATTTCGCGTGGTGGATGGAGAAGGGCCGTCAGACGAATCCCGCGATCTATGCGGACGACACGGGCGAGCTTTCGCAGTATTTCTACGACGGCATGCTCGATGTGATGCCTCCGACCGCTCGCGGCGTGGAGGGGACGGAACATTACCACCATTCCGCCACCCGCAACGAATATCTTGCCGACGGCAGCCGCGTCGCCTCGGAAGTTCTGGCCTTTATCGCTCCTGAAAATCGCGGCAAGTACCGCTCGCAGGTCTATATGGGCAATGCGCACTATCTCGACATGTACACCCTGACCACCAACCCGAAGAGTCTGTGGTATCACGCTCCCGTGAACGGTTCGCGCCTTGAGCATCTTCGCCTCAATCTCGAGCAGTCGCTTCAGGCCTCGTCGAAATACGTCTGGATCTACGGCGAGAATAGCGGAAAGGTTATTGACTGGTCGGATGGCTATTATGGAAAGCGCAAGATCTGGGAGGAAGTGATTCCCGGACTTACCGAAACGATGATGCTCGCGAAGGACCCTGAGCGTTATTCGGCGATGCGCAAGGCCGAACTGAAGAAGAAGGGGGAACTTAAGAATCTTCTTCCCGACGTAGCTCCCATGCGTTTTGAAAGCAAGGGCGGCGTGCGCGAATTCAGTTCCCTTGAAACTCACGATCTTTCCGTGAAGGGGGTCAAGCCCGGCGAAAACTATGAGATCACGTTCTACGCCGATATCCGCCGCCTCGGGTATGAAGATGCGCCGCGCGCCGAATCCGCCCGCCCCAGCGTCGTCTGGAAAAAGGACGGAAAGGTTCTTCCCGGCAAGACGGTCATCCTGAAGGTCGTCGATCCGAAGCCGGCGGTGTGGAAAAAGGTGACGGCGACGGTCACCGTCCCCGAAGGCGCCGACGAGCTGGCGCTTGATTTCGCGGCGTCCCTGCGCCCCTGCGAATTTGTGCGCTATGATTCGCGCGTCAATATCCGCAAGGACGGCAAGACTGGCATGAAGCTTCCAAAATTCCGCGGAGTCATGTACCGCTTCAACGCAGTGGAGGCGCTTAAGCCTGAGCGCGAGATTTCGCTTAAGGGTTTAAAACCCGGCGATCTGCTCAGCGTCGAGGTCTCGATGCGCCGCAGCGGTGCGGGCGTGATTTTCAACAATCTCCATTTCCGCGGCGAGGGCAAGACGATCACCGGATTTAAAAAAGCCGTTGCGATGAATTCTCCGCGAAAGGACGGCGTATGGCGTTCGGGCGAGGCGGTCGTGCGCGTGCCGGAAGGTGCGGATGAGCTTTACTTCGACATCGTCGCCGAAGTGCACAACGGCAAATCCGACCTTTTCGAACTCGACAACTTCAAGGTCTACAAGATCGGCGGAGCTCTTCCGAAATGGCCGGCGGAGGCTCTCCGCCCGTCGGAAAGATAAAGAAAGGCGGCTTTTCAATGGTGAAGATCTGGAAATTACTTTTGATCTTTGCGTTCGCCGCGCATGCGGCGGGCGCAGCCCCGATGGCTCCCGGGGGAATCGAGAAGAAGTACATCGGCCTTTTTTTCGATATTCTTGAGACGACGCCGTCCAACATTCTCGCTCATGCCGACGATTTCGCCCGTCATGCGCCGTATCTCGACGGCCTGGCGATCGCGCTTGACGGACTGACGGTCGAGAAGGGTGACGGAACGACCGGATCTTCCAAGCATACGACGATCATGCATCCGTCCGAACGCTGGACGCGCTCAACGCTTAAAAAAGAGATTGAGGTATTGAAGGCGATTTCCCAAAAGCCTCATCTGAGCGAGAGTTTCCTCCTTTTCTGGATGTCGCCGGGCAACAAGGCCAACCGGTTGAGCTGGACGGACGACAAGGCGTGGGCGAACTATGCGGAGAATATGGCGAATGTGGCGTGGCTGGCGAAGAAGTCCGGGATGAAGGGGCTGATGCTCGATCATGAAGATTATTCCAAATCTTCCCAATACCGCCACACGCCGAACGATCCGCCGTTCGACGAGTGCGCGAGGCTCGCGCGTCAGCGCGGGCGCGAAGTCTTTTCACGGATTTTCGAGGAGTATCCCGACGCGGTGATCTTCTTCCTCTCGTTTTTCAAGGAGTTCGGCGGCATGCTCGACTGGGGGCAATACCTCGGTCGGAAATCGGAAATACGCCTTCTCCCTTCCGGTCAAGCCCGGCGAGCGCTATTTCGTTTCGGTAACGCTCTCGGTCCGCAAGGAGGATTATTCGCCTGCCCGCGCCGGAGCGGCCCAGCCGCGCGTAGTCTGGAAGAATGGCGGAAAGAGGGTTAAGACGGATGTCGTAAACATCCCAGTTCCGGATCCGAATTCCGTAAAATCTCAAAAGGTCGAAGCGGTCGTCACCGTTCCCGAAGGCGTTGACGAGATGGAAATCGACCGCGCGGCCTCGATTATGGCCAGAGAGGTCGTCGGATATGAAAACGTCGTCGTCTACAGTCTGGTGGATGCTGATCTCGGCGAGACGGCCGGGGATAAGCTGAAATGGGTCTACGATCCGAAAACGCGGAAATTGACCGACGGCAACTGGAATCTGACGGCGGTTCTCAAGGAAGGGACGCTGAGGGTTCTCGGCGACGGAGCGAATACGATCGGGTCGGGCGTTCTTGATTTTTCGAACGTCAAAAACGATACGGGCTATCCGGTTTCTTTCGTCGGTCGATTCAATGACCACAAAGGGATCACGGCTTTTGTCGCGCCCGATGTGAATTTTTCCGCCGAGCGAACGTTCGCCGGATGCGCAAATATCAAAAAAATCGCCGTCGGCGAATTTCCGTCGCGCAAAAACTCGGTTTCCGAAATCGACAAGAGGCGCGATATGCTCATTCACCTCGGGCTTTTCAAGGCTAATTGGCCGCATGCAAAAAGCCTGTGCTATACGCGCGAATCGACGGGGCGTTTCGGGCGCGACAATATAATCCGCAAGCGCGACGTGAAGCCGGGCGAACTGTATCTCGTGGGCCTGTCGATGAAGCGCACCGGATCGGGCGAGGCGAGATTTTCGGTCAATTTCCGAGGCACGAATCGTGAAGACACGATCAAGTGGTGCTTCCCGGCGGCGCGCACGTTCACGATGGACGGGCCGCGCAAGGACGGGGTCTGGCGTTCGGGCTCCATCGTCGTGCGCGTGCCTGAAAAGGCGACGGAAATCTTTCTCAATCTCGGAGTTCTGATGAACGAGGGGACGGACAAGTTCGAGTTCGACAAATTTGAACTTTACAAAATCGGCGATCCGCTGCCGAAATGGCCGGCCGAATACGAACGGACAAGGGCTATGTATATCGAAGAGTTAAAGAAGGGGAAGAAATGAAAAAAGCTTTCTTTTTGACGGTCTCGCTCGCCTCGCTTTCGGGGTGGGGCGCTTTCACCCCCGAGCGCGAGGTGATGTCGAAGGCTTATTGGGACATCTGGAACGACGACGTCCAGCGCAAAATCGACGCGGATATCGAAAAATACCGCAAGGCCGACGCCTCGTTCAAGATCGCTGCCGCCGACGGAACCGAAGTGAAGGTCGAGCAGCTTACGCACGATTTTTATTTCGGCGCCCAGATTTTCAACTACAACCAGCTCGGTAAAAAGGAGTGGAACAACCGCTACAAGGCCTTGTTCAACGCCGAGAGCGGGCTGTTCAATTCCGGAACGGTCGCTTTTTATTGGCGTACGCTCGAGCGCTTCCCCGACGCGCCGCGCTTTGAAGAGCGATACGAAGACACCGAGGAGTTCTGGGAGAATCGCAAGAGCCCCGAAAAGGAGTCGCATTGGCGTCGTCCGGCGGTCGATCCCGTCGTCTCGTTTTTAAAAACGCAGGGATGCCGCGTTCACGGACATCCGCTCATCTGGGGCAATAACGCCGGAATGTTCCCGTCGTGGCTGTGGGACGATTTCTGCCCGCAGGACGAGAAACTCGCGCTTGAGGAGGCGAGCGGCGAAAGAGTCAAGCTCCGCGACGTCACGCTTCCGATGGGCGTCAAGAATATGAAGACCGGCAGCGACGAGTGGCAGATCGCGTGGGCGAAGATTTATTCCGTATTAAGCGAGGATGAAATCGCTGCGCTCATACCGACCTTCCTCAAGCGTCAGGAGGGTATCTATAAAAAGCACATCCGCGATATCGCCGAGCGCTACGCCGAGCGCGTCGATTCGTGGGATGTCGTCAACGAGAGCGCGACCGACTATGATAAGTTCGGACGCAAGGCGCTCCGCAAACAGGCGTTTGACGCGAGCGGATACGGACCGATGCCGGCCGATTACGCGCTGAAGTCGTTCCTCTGGGCCGATAAATATCTCTCGCCGAAATCGCGGTTCAGCATCAACGAATACAATATGGATCCGTTTTTCGATCAGGTTAAGGATCTGACCGCCAACGGAGCGCGCATCGACATGGTCGGCGTGCAGATGCACCTTTTTAATCCGAAGGAAAGTGCGGCGATCGCGGAAGGGAAGTTTTCGAGAGAGGTTTATGCGAAGACGCATCCTGAGTCGATCGAAAAGCGGTTTAAAACCCTGGCGCAGGCGGGTCGCCCCATCCACCTTTCCGAGATTACAATCACCGCTCCCGATCTTTCGGAGAAGGGGCAGATGGTGCAGGCGATCATCGCGCGCAACCTCTATCGCGCGTGGTTTGCGGTTGAAAACATGGACGGGATCACCTGGTGGAACGTGGTGGACGGTTGCGGTTTCCCTGGCGAGCCGGCGATGTCAGGTCTTTTTACGCGGGATATGAAGCCGAAGACGGCGTATTATGCGCTTGATGATTTAATCAACCGCGAGTGGAAGACTTTCGTCTCCGTGCCGGTGCGCGACGGCCGCGTTTCGTTCCGCGGCTTTTGCGGGCGTTATCGCCTCTCGTGGACCTGCAGCACGTGCGGCGAGCGGCATACGCGTCTGGTGCATTTCGGGAGGAACGGCGTAATGGAAACGGGCAAGGTGAAATCTTCCAACGACTGCATGGTTCCGGTCCGGAATTATACGGTCGACGGAAAGAAAGTGACACTTGCCAATGGTGAGAAGTATGTCGATCTGAAAGCGATTTATCCAGAAGCTGTCGTCAAGTGGCAGTCGGGGGCGAAATGGGCAGATGTGGTGACGAGATTGACAGCGCCAAAGGATGGAAAGTATACTATTTTTCGGTACAATGACTTTTGGGGTGAAGTTTTCGTCTACGGTGAGAAAATAGGCTCTTTTCAAGGACCGGAAATCAAGCCGTGCGTGATGAAACTTAAACTTCGTAAGGGACTTAACGTAATCCGTCACCGCACCCGAGCGGGAAGCGGCGGAAACTGGAAGTGCGCGTTTCTCTTGCCGGTCGATTCGCCGCTTAAGGAAAGTTTGTCAAAGTAAAGGAGTAGGCACATGAAAAAGTTGTCTCTTGTATCTTTTGCGATTTTCGTTTCCTTCTGTGTATACGGTAAATTCACTTACGATCCGTCGAAGGGTACGATTGTCGATGAAGTGAACGGATGGACGTTAAAGGCAGTATGTAAGAATACGGACGAACTGACGCTTCTCGGCAAAGATGGATCGTTTTCGGGAACGGCGGAGTGTCCGCTTGATCTTACCGAGATCTATTCGGCGGACGGACAAACGCGCTATCGGGCGGTTGACATTAGGTCGCTGCCTGCTGCGGCAAAGCAGTACATCACGGCATTCATCGCGCCTGAACTGACGGATATAAGCGAGAGTACGTTCATGGGATGTTCAAAACTTTCGATGGTCTCAACCCCGAAGGTGCTGCGTATTGGGAATCAGGCTTTTCAAGGTTGCACGGCGCTCAGCACTGAGTCTGTAAATGGCCTCTTGCATTCGGCAGTGAAACGTCTTGGCAGTAATGACATCGCGAATCAGAAATCCCTGTTCGCTTACTGCACGGCAATAAAAGGCCCGAGCAACTGGAATTTGCCGTCGTTGACGACGAATGTCGTGGCGGACTCAATGTTCTATGGTTGTTCGGCTCTGGAAGAGGTGCGCATTCTGAGCGATGTTGCCGAAATCAAGTCGGCGGCTTTTAAGAATATCGCCCCCGGCGCCTCGGTTTACATGCCGCTTGCCGCACCGGCTGTCTTCGGCGGAAATGCTGTTTGCCGCGAATCGGCACCGTACCCAAAGATCTATCTCAAGGGGAACTACGACGCCTGGTTCAAGGTGATGGGGGTCAGTCACCAGATTCTTCCAAAGGAGCGGTTCAACGATGCGACATGGACTCCCACCACAACCGCCACAACGTATGCCAAGATGCGCGTGCGCATGTCGTATGACACTGAGATGTGCACGACCACGAAAACCGGCAATACGATAACGGAGGTCGCGGCCAAAGACAAGAACGTGATAGCGTTTGTCGCGTTCAATGATGCAAGTTATTGCTGGGTTCTCAAAATTCCCGAACAGGGCTTTTGCGTGATTGTGCGATGAGCAATCCTTTGACAGGTAAGATCCTCATTTGGCATAATAAACACATAAAAGTAGGTCTGACCAACTTTTATCAGTTTGTAAAGGGGGATATATGGCAAATTCAAACAACAGAATAAAAGAATACAATACGGTTCATCATCTCGTCAGCCGTATTGCACATAGGGTTTACTTTTTGAAGGACGATGAACGCAAGGATTTTATGGAAATCCTTCGCCGAACATCCGAGTTTTGCGGTGTCAAACTGCTTGGCTGGTGCGTGATGGGAAATCATTTTCATATTCTTGTTCATCTTCCTCCTCCTATCGTTGTGGACGAAGAAGAAGTTTTGCGTCGTTACGGCATCTTGAAGGGTGGTAATGCTGCACTTAATCAAGCGAATGAATTTATCAAGTGGCGAAAGCGAGGCGCTTCAGGAGATAAGAGAGTTGAAGATTGGCTTAAGTCCCAACGACGCAGGATGTACAATATTGGTAGTTTTATGAAGATTGTGAAACAATGGTTTACAGTTGAATATAACAGCAGGAACGGACATAAGGGAACACTTTGGGAATCGGTTTATTATGATAGAGCAGTTGATATGAAATCTTCCGAAATGGCCAAATGTCTTGGATATATACATCTTAATCCGATTCGTGCAGCTGAGGCGGATAAATATGACGGTTATGTCTGGAGCAGCTATAGTGCATTCTGTAATGGAGATACGACGGCGGTCGCGGGGATGAGGTTCGTATATGGGGATAAAATGTCATTGGATGAGATCGCTCATGTGCATGAAGAGTTGCTCGCATCATTACTTGAAAATGAGAAACTTCGAAGAGCGGAGGAGATTGCGAGAAAACGTGCGGCCGGGTATGAAGTTCCCAATGATCCATTGACGACGGAAGCAATGGTCGCGCAACAGACGGCAAGATTGAAGGAAGTGCAAAAAGCGGCGCTTGAGTTTCGAGAGAAGAGTGCTGAAGATGGGCTGAGGGTGAAAAAACGTCAATCGCGGGAGCGGGCGGTTTTGGCTCTATTGGAGACAAACCCGGAAATAGATGTCCCGAGCTTGGCGCAGAGGATGTCGCTGAGCACGGCAGTGATTTATACGCTTTTGCGAAGATTAAAAAAGCAAGAGGTGATAACCCAAGAGGGATATTGCGGAAGATGGATTGTAAACAGATAAAAGTAGGTCTGACCTACTTTTATCTATGGTGAGGAGATTAAGTCGCCTATGCATATTCCCGCAATCGCCACGCGCGATCTCCGCGAGGATAACGTCTGGCAGCCGGGCGAGGTCGTTGTGCGCGTGCCGGAGGGGGCCGATCAAATCTGTTTTAGCATTGATATCGAAACTTCCGCTGGCGACACCAGGGTCGAAATGCGTGACTTCAAGGTTTACAAAATCGGCAGTCCGCTCCCCGTCTGGACGTCCGAGTTCGAGCGCCCGCATGAGCGGAAACAGTAAATCTAACCCGAGAACTAAAGGAGGGTGCTATTAAACATCCCCGCTGAAATTCCATCGGTATGGCCGGATTGTCTGTTGCTGCAGGTGCGCTTGCCGCTGGCGGCGGAACCGTGCCTAACCAAATTTATCGCTCCAGAAGTAACCGTGATAGGAGAGGGTGATTTTTTTGAATGTTCTAATTTTATTGAGCGGTTAGTCGCGGTTCTGCCGCGTTTTCAGAACGCCATCGGCGGATGGATTTTCCAGTGCGCTTTTTCAGAATGGCCTTAAAGCCGTGGATTGAATTGAATCCGCATCGTGCGGCAATTTCGCTCGAGCTCAATTTTGTGCGCAAGATCATTTTTTTCGCCTCGGTGAGTCTGGTCTCGATAATTTCATCGCGTATGGTACGCCTTGATGCGTTTTTAAAAGCTATTTCAAGTGCACGAGTTGAGATGTTGAGCGATTCTGCCACTTGTCTGACCGTTAAGCCTGCAAGTGCGCGGGTTCGGATTATTTCAAGCGCTCGCGCCACACGCACTCGGTTGCCGGCAATATTGCTAGTCGACAGTCGCTCTATAATGCCGGAATGATGATATGTCGAACGGCTCGCAATTTTTTCACCGGTTTTGCTCATCAGCCGGTCGAGGATTTCGGCCGCCTTAAAACCGCCTTCGCGATAATTGGGAGCGATGCTTGAAATAGTAGGGACTGTGCTTTCGCAAACCTCCTCGTCGTTATCGGTCCCAAGGACGGCGATTTGCAGCGGAACTGCGATGTGCTGTTTGCGGCATACGTTTATGACCGATTGTGCAATCGTGTCCGAACATGCTAGAAGTGCGCACGGTTTTTGCAGACTGTCGAGCCATTTTCCGAGATTCCGGGTGTCGGCATAGTGACGGCCTTTGGGAGGCAGTCGTTCGCTGTAGACAGATAGTGAGGCGCCCGATTTGGACAAGGCACGATGAAATCCGTTTTCGCGATTACGCGAATTGAACGATTCAAATTCGGTGTCGTCTCCGCTGATGCCGGCGAATGCGAAGTTTTTGAATCCGCGAGAGACGAAAAAGTTTGCCGCCGCCTCACCGATTGCATGGTCGGCGCAGAGCACGATGTTATCAACCTTGCCCAGTTCAGTATTGAAGCAGTCCAGCACAACGGCCGGGATATGGCGGCGGTGTCGGCGCCGGAACATCTGCACCAGACTGTGACTCCCCGCTATGATGCCATCAGGTTTGAGCATGTTCAAAAGTGTTTCAAGTTCTTCCGAAGTATTTGGGCGTGAAAGAATGTGCAGATACCATAATTCGCGGCTGGCTGCAAAATGAAGAATTCCAGCAACTTGATCGCGGCTTGCTTTGGATTGCCGATTCAGGAAGACGGCGACTGAGAAGGTTTTCCGATTGGCGTTTTTCATGCGAACATTGTAGCACGATTATTTTTTCTCATCAAGAATGTGTTCGCAAAAGTATCTACTTTTTATTCGTGTTTATATCTATATATGAATTGACCGAATCCAGCGGCAGTGATAGAATTCGTTCATTATTAGGAGTTTGGTAAAAAGAAAGGAAAAAAGATGGACATAGACAGACGGGGATTTATTAAAAGCGGTGTCGCTACGGGTTTTGTGGCTCTGGGAAGCGGCGCATACGCAAATATCGCAGGCGGAGCTGACAAATTGGCGTATTTCGGCGGCACTCCGGTTCTAGCCAAGGATGAAAAAAAAGAGGCGCTGGATCATCTCTTCCGCTGGCCGATCGTCAATGCGTCGATGCGTCGCGCATCGGATGACGTGCTGAAAGCCGGTATGATGTCGGGCACGAACATCACTAAGGAATTTGAAACTAAATTTGCCCAATGGCAGGGATCGAAGTATGCGCTGGCGTGCATCAACGGGACGACGGCACTCAACATCGCCTTCTACGCCGTCGGCATCAGGCCCGGCGACGAGGTGATCTGCCCGACGCTCACATACTGGGCAAGCTGCACTGGAGTCGTCAATCTCGGAGCTACGGTTGTTTTCTGCGATGTCAAGGCTGATGACATTACACTCGATCCTAAGAGCTTCGAAGAACGCATTACCCCCAGAACGAAAGCCGTCATTCCAGTTCATTACATGGGCGCCCCCTGCGATATGGATGCGATTATGGCGATTGCGAAAAAACATAACATCAAGGTGATCGAGGACGTTTCGCACGCGCAGGGCGGTTTTTACAAAGGTCGCAAACTTGGAACGATTGGCGATATCGGGGCGATGTCGCTTATGGCGGGCAAGTCTTTCGCAATCGGCGAGGGTGGAATGTTCGTTACCGACAACCGTAAGTATTACGAAAGGGCAATCGCCTGGGGGACGTACGAGCGTATGCGCACGACGATACCGAAGGCAATGTATGCGCGCACGCTCAATGTTCCTTTCGGAGGAATAAAAAACCGTCTCAACCAGTGCGCTTCGGCGGTCGGGATCGAACAGCTCAAAAAGTACGATTCGGAAATTGCGGAAATCGACCGTGCGATGAAATACTGGTGGAAAGGGCTGAGCGATATCGATTTTCTTGAGATTATCCACCCGAAGGACGCCGGCAGCACGAAATCTGGCTGGTATTCATCGCGAGGCCGTTACCATTCCAATCGCGTGCCTGGGGTCGATAATCGAGTCTTTGCCGCTGCGGTAAATGCGGAGATTCCCGGTATGCCAACGGTCAGCGCCGGTGCGAATTTTCCGCTTCACTGGTCGAGTTTTTTTGATGATGAAGACATTTTCGGCAATGGTCTGCCGCCCTCGCGGCGTTTCCTTCCGCCCGGTGTCACCGCGAAGACGCTCCGTGGCGAGTTGCCAGTCGCCGAGTCCATAAACGCCAACCTGTTCGGAGATCCGTGGTTCAAGCATTGCGACAGGCCGCTGATCGACCGATACCTCGAGGCCGTTCACAAGGTTGCAAAAAACATCGACAAGCTTCGTGGTCTCAAGCCGGAAAATCCGGCATACAGTTATTGGTCGCGTGTCGGCGGAGTTTGATAATAAAGGATGCATGCAGATGGGAAAATTGGCGATAACTGGAGGTCGGGCGGTACAGACTGCGCGAAATGAGTCTCTTTTTCATTGGCCTGTCGTGAATGACGCAATGCGTTCTGCCCAGGCCGAGGTTCTTGAGACCGGCAATATGTCTGGCACGGACATAGCGCGCAAATTCGAATCGAAGTTCTCTTTATGGCAAGGTTCAAAGTACGCGCTTTCCCACAACAATGGGACGAATGCGCTCAATGCGGCGATGTACGCCGTCGGGCTCGGCCCCGGCGATGAGATTATTTGTACATCGGTCACATATTGGGCAAGTTGCACGGGGGCGCTGTCGCTGGGGGCGAGTGTCGTCTTTTGCGACATTGATCCGCATACGCTGCAGATGGATCCCGCGAGTTTTGAAGCGCGTATCACTCCGCGGACCAAGGCGGTGATGGTCGTCCATTACATGGCTCACCCCGCACCAATGGACGAGATTATGGCGATTGCCGGCAAGTACGGCATTACAGTCATTGAAGACGTATCCCATGCGCAGGGCGGTCATTATAAAGGGAAAAAACTCGGAACGTTCGGACGGGTTGCCGCAATGTCGCTTATGTCGTGCAAATCGTTTGCCGTAGGCGAGGGCGGTATGCTGGTTACCGATGATCCCGAAGTCTTCAAGCGTGCGGTTGTGTTCGGTCACTATGATCGAATTATCGATGTCTGCAGCGACGATGAGATGAAGGATGTGAAAAACATTCCCTGGGGCGGACTTAAGAATAGAATGCATCAAACCTCTGCCGCAATCGGGCTGGCTCAACTTGAGAAACATGATCGCGAAATCGGCGAAATTGATCGGGCGATGAAGTATTTCTGGTCGGGTATCTCGGATATACCGGGCATTTCGATGATCTATCCCGGGGAGGAAGGAAGTGACAAGGCGGGGTGGTACGCATCGCGCTTCCATTATGATCCGGCCCAGTTCGGCGGAGTGTCTAACGTGACGTTCTGTGATGCGCTTAATGCCGAAACCGGCGGAGAGTTTTCGTTCGGCTGCAATATGCCGCTTCATCTTTCAAGCGTCTTCTTCGATGTCGATATTTACGGTCATGGTCATCCGACCGGACGTGCCTTTCTGCCGGACGGCGTAGATCCGCGCACCCTGTCCGGCGAACTGCCCGTTGCCGAATCAATCAACGGACGCGTTCTTGGAGAGCCTTGGTTCAAAGAGAACAATCACGCAAAAATCGATCCCTATATCGAGGCGGTGCGCAAGGTGGCGGCGAACTGGGTGGAACTGCTGCCGATTAACGACACTACGCCGGTTCTTGGAGGTGTTGCTCTTTCAAAACGAAAGAAATAGGGATTTCAAACGATGCGAAAATGTGGAGTTGTTATTGTCGGTTCAGGATTGATTGCGCGTTTTCACGCGCAAGCGGTAAATGAGTCCGAAAAACTAAGACTTCTCGGATTCTGCGACTCGTATTCGCCCGAAAGCGCGAAGCGCGCGGCATCGGAATTCGGCGGCAAGGCGTGGGACAATTTAGAAAGTGCATTTACAGCTGATGGTGTGGGGATGGCGACGGTTGCAACCGCGTCGGGCGCACATGATGAACCTGCGTTCGCCGCCGCCCGCTTCGGCGTCCCGTTGCTCGTGGAAAAGCCGCTCGCAATCAATCTTGAGCGCTTGGACGCGATGTCGTCTGCGTGCGAAAAGGCTAGAGTGCCGCTCGGTTGCATTTTTCAAACCCGCTGGAATGAAGAATTCATCGCTGCAAAAAAACGCATTGCCGCCGGTGAACTCGGACGCATCACCTATGCTGGCGTTCGAATTCCCTGGTGGCGCGAGGACGATTATTTTTCAAAGTCTTCCTGGCATGGAACGTGGAAGGGCGACGGCGGCGGTTCGCTCATCAATCAGGCGATTCACATGGTCGATTGGCTTGTCGCTCTGATGCCGCCGGTGGTCGAAGTCAAAGCGTTTGCCTCGTCGCTCGCACATCAAGTTGAAACCGAGGATACGGTTTCTGCCGCCATCCGTTTTGAAGGCGGTGCGCTTGGCGGCATCTATTCGACCACAGCCTCGTACCCCGGGCGCGGCAAAACGATGGAGATAACGGGGACGAGGGGGACGATTGAGTTTTCCGATGAAACAACAGGTTCAGCTCGTCCTGACGCGTTGCCGTTTGACGGACACATGAAATGCTTTGAATCGTTTGTCGATTCGCTAGACGGCGGCGAGCTGTATCCGGTATCGGCCAGCGAAGCGCGCAAATCGATCGCGCTCATCAGTGAGATCTACCGTTCGGCCGGTATCGGCCCGGGCAAATCCGAGGGCGGTGACGCATGAGTTTTACCGGGTTTATCGATGTGCACGCCCATACGATGACGGAACATTGCGTTCCGTATGCCGCAGGTCCGCTCAAGGGCTGCCACCAGACGTCAACGCCGTCGGAACTTCTAAAGTTTTACGACCGCTACGGGGTCGAAAAGGGATTCCTGCTGCCGCAGGTCAATGTCGAGAATGTGATCATGTGCCAGTCGAACGAGGAGATTCTGCACATCGCCTCGCAACATCCTGACCGTTGTATTCCGTTTTGCAATATCGACCCGCGAAACCTCAACAATGCCGCCTCTTCTCCCTTCGGCGACATTTTGCGGCAATACCGTGACAGGGGCTGCAGGGGCATCGGCGAAATCTGCGCCAATCTGCGCTTTCTCGATTATCGCGTGCAGGCGCTTTTCGCCGCCGCCGAGGCGGTGGAACTTCCGGTGCTCTTTCACATGACGCCGTTCATCGATGTCGGACACGGGCTGGTCGATGCCGTGTGCGGACTTCCGGAACTGGAGATTTCGCTTCAGCGCTACCCGAAGCTGAAACTAATCGGCCACTCCCGCGCGTTCTGGGGCGAGATATCGAAAGTCGATTATATCGACGACCGGTTCAATCTGCCGAAGACGCCGGTCAAGGAAGGGCGGCTCGTCGAGCTTTTTCGGAAATATCCAAATCTTTACGGCGACCTTTCGGGGGACGGAGGATTGAACATGATCGAGCGCGACCGGAAGTACGCCGCGAAATTTCTGACGGAGTTTCAGGACCGGCTGATGTTCGGTCTTAACATCCGCTCTCCGGAGGCCGAACGCGCCAGACCGTCGAAACTGCCGGCGCTGCTGTCCGAAATGTGCGATAAAGGCGAAATTCCGCGCGGCGTCTTTCTGAAAATAGCCCGTGAAAACGCATTGAAAAACATGGGGGAGGGACGATGAGCGTGACAAGGCGTGAGTTCATACGTACGGGTTCTGCCGTCGCCGCCGTCGCCGCCGCTGGTCGCGTATGGGCAGCGGAGGAGGCGGAACGGACGATCTCTGAAACCAGATTCATCGATGTGCACGCCCATTGCACTGAGTTTCCGCTTCCGAATCTGAACGGGCGGCGGATGCTCTGCTGTCCGGACGATCTTCTCAGGCACTATGACCGCCTCGGCATCGAAAAGGGCGTTATTCTGGCACTCTCAAATCCCGAAAACTTTGTGGGAGGAATGTCGTCGGAAGAGATTTTGCGTACGTGCGCCCTCCATCCCGATCGGTTCATCCCCTCGTGCGCGCTCGATCCCCGCTCCGTGCCGAACAATGCGTTTTCGCCGCTCGGAGATTATCTGAAATACTACCGTGACAAGGGGTGTAAAGTTCTGGGCGAAGTCTGCGCCAATCTCAGATTTCTCGATCCGCGCATGCAGAATCTCTTTAAAGGGTGCGAAGAGGCGGGACTGCCGCTGACGTTCCATCTCTCGCCGAATGAAGGCTGGTCGTACGGCATTGTCGACCGTCCGGGGCTTCCGGAACTGGAGGTGTGCCTGCAGCGTTTCCCGAAATTGAAGTTCTTCGGCCATTCACAGACTTTCTGGTGTGAAATCGGCAAATACCGGACATGGGATGAACGCAATGGTTATCCTCGTGGACCTGTCTGGGAAGGGCGCATCGCCGAGCTGATGCGGCGTTATCCGAATCTCTACTGCGATCTTTCCGCCGGCAGCGGGAATAACGCTTTGGCGCGCGATCTTGATTACGCCGGACGGTTTTTGACGGAGTTTCAGGACCGCGTCATGTACGGCGTCGACATCTGCTTCCCGGACGGGTTCGTTTCGCCCTTGGACAAGACGCTGAAGACGCTTCTTAGGACCGGGCGGATCACGAGCGCCGTTTACCGCAAAGTCGCCCGAGAAAACCAGATCAGGCTGCTCGGGCTTAAAGGATGACGGGAAAGGAGTTGGATAGGCAGTTATGAAGGACTTGAGTTCAGCGGATTATATAGTGATCGCGGTTTTCTTCGCGGTGATGACCGGAGTTGGCCTATTCTACAGTAGGCGCTCGAAGTCGGCGTCTCAATATTTCGGCGGCGACAAGAATGCTTCATGGTGGCTTTCGGGTATCAGTTTTTACATGAACAGTTTTTCCGCGCTCGCCTTCGTCATGTATTCGGCGCTCGCCTACCGGTACGGCTGGGTGTCGGTGACGATCAGCTGGCTGTCGGTGGCGGCGATGCTGTTCGCCTTGAAATTCACCGCCGTGCGCTGGCGCAGAGCCGCCGAGGAAAGCCCCATCGATTTCATCTCCAAGCGCTATACGCCGAGGATGTGCACGACGCTCGCGTACCTCGGGCTTCCGATGCAGCTTTTAGACAGCGCCTTGAAACTGCTGGCGGTCGGAACGGTGGTGGGGGTCGGACTCGGATTCCCGCTTTTTTGGGCCATCTGCATATCTGGGGCGATTATCGTCGTTTATACTGTTCTCGGCGGACTTAAGGCCGCGCTCGTCTGCGATTTCATCCAGTTTTTGATTATCCTCGCGGTAGTGCTTACGCTTCCCGCTCTTTGTCTCGACCGCCTTGCCGCCGTGGACGGCGGTGCGGGTCTCGCTCACGGTTTTTCGGTTTTCATGGAGCGGGCGCCGAAACTGACGGAAAACGTCTTTTCGTTGACGAACGGCATGTACGATTGGATGTATATGTTCATTTCGCTCCTACTGGTGACGATGACGACATGTACGAACTGGCCGCTCATTCAGCGTTTTGCCGCAACCCGGAGCGACGCGGACGCCAGAAAGATGTCGTATCTCGTTTCGGTTCTCTTTTTTATCGGGCCTCCGCTCTTTTTCTTCCCGGCGATGGCGGCCAGGGTTTTCTTTGTCGAGCAGATTCCGGTAGAGGAAATGAACGGCGTGTACGGCATTCTTTGCCGTTATGTCCTGCCGACGGGTATGATCGGCATGGCGGTGGCGGCGATGTTTTCCGCGACGATGAGTTCGATCGCCGGCAACATCAATGCGATAGCATCTGTGTTCACGAACGACATTTACGGGAAATTCGCGCGCAATGCGACTGCCGCCGGTCGGATGATGGCGGCGCGGGCGGCTACCGTGATGGTGGGTGCCGGGATTATCGCATTGACATTTCTCATGCAGTATGCGCAGGGGGCGAAGGATCTTTTTGATCTTTCCAATAATATCTTCGGCGTTTTTCTGCCCCCGATCGCCGTGCCGATGATCGCCGGCATTCTTTTTCGCAAAATTTCGAAACGTGCCGGTATGACCGCTCTTTCAGGAGGAATCGCGTTGGGGCTGGCGGCTTTCGTGGCCGGAGCATGGTATCCGTATCTTCGCGAGACGATCCCCATGACTTGGATCACCACACTTGCGACGATTGCGCTGCTGGTCATCGGCACGAAACTTTTCCCCGACCGCAAGGATGAGGCAGAGAGAATAGACGCTTTTTTCAAAAAACTTAAAACAACAGTCAATAACAAGGAGGCTTCATTATGAAATCGATCGGATTGATGGCTGCGTTCGCCGTCTTATCGGCTTTTTCCGTTAGAGCCGAATGGACATACGACGCCGGAGCAAAGACGATAACGGACGGCTTCTGGACGCTGACCGTCACGGCGGTAAGCGGGACGGATATCACCGTCACGGGTCTGACAGGCTCGGCGGCGGAAGGCGGAGAGGAAGGACGCGCAATTGATTTGACGGAGGTGAAAGACGGGGCGGGGGTATCTTATCGTGTCGTCAAATTCGGCGGTTTTTCCGGACAGAGCAGTACAAAATCTACCTTATGGGCGAAGAAGGAACTTTTAACCCAATTTATCGCGCCGCACTGCTCGAATATTTCAGAGCAGTACGCGTTTAACCAGTGCACGAGCCTGAAGAAGGTAGAACTTAATAAAGAAGTCTCTGTTTCGCTTGCCGCCGTATCGTTCGACGGCTGCATTTCGCTGGAGAGCTTAGAGCCGAGAAAAATTAAAAGTGCCGGGGTGTATCTTTTCAGAAATTGCGAAAAGTTGGCGGGCGAATTCGATGTCACGGATTCTGTATTGATTGGGCAAGGTGCGTTTTCAGCCGCTTCAATAGAGCGTATTTCCGGTCTTGACGTGTCCTCGGTGCACAAGGATGCGTTTAACGGATGCGCGAAATTAAAGGCGGTTGATTTCCCCAAGCTTAAAGATATCGGTGAAAGAGGATTTGCAAACTGTTCTCTTTTGGAAGAGGTTGAGTTGCCGTCGGTGGAGAAAATCGGCGCTTTCGCTTTTGTAAACTGCCGGACGCTCGATAAAGATGATGTAAACGCCCTGTTGCGTCCCGAGATTGTGCAGTTGGGCCAGAACGGTGTAGGCCAATCATTTAATGGCTGCACCGGCATCAAGGGGGCGATCGTCTGGAATATGCCGAATATTACAGAGGTTCCTCCGTCTTTTTTTGACGGCTGTTCGGGGATTTCCCGGGTTGATTTCAAAACGCCGGTCTCCAAGATAGGCACTAGCGCGTTCAGAGGTATAAGCCCGGGAGCCGAGATTCATCTCGGACGGTCGAAAATCACTTCCTACGGACGGGAGGCCGTCGGGACAAAGGGTACGGTGCCGTATCCAAAAGTTTTTGTAGAAAGTTTTTGTGAAGAATTGCTGACGGCGATGGAAACGACGAATGTGACGCTCCGGGAAAAGGATTTTCAAAATAACGCATGGGTCTCTCCGGTGTTTGGTTCTGTCTATACGCATTCTTTTATGGCGAAAAAAATGTATCTTGACGAGACGACGTGCGGCAAAGTGAAAATCGACAATGTCGACTATCCTTCACCGAAGGTTAAACGCGTTTATGCTTTCGTCGCATGGGACGCCTGCTGTTGGGTAATCGGGGAGCCGCATTTGGGATTGACGGTCGAGATTAGGTAACGCTAAGAGCGTAAAGCGAAGTTTGTTCTTCGTTTAAAGGAAAGGTTAAGAAGGATGCTGGGTATTCGTATTCATAGGAAAAGGAAGATGTGCTTGATGTTCACCGTTTGCGTTATGGGCGTACTGTCCGCCGCCGGTGCGGAAAATGGATTTCTGCCGATGTTCAATGGGCGTGATTTGACGGGATGGGAAGGCGCGACCAATTCCTACTGCATAACAAAAGAAGGATATCTGGCGTGTTCCCAGACGGATGGCGCCGGCGCGTCGGGCGCTAAAAATCTCTGGACGGTGCGCGATTACACCAATTTCGTTATCCGCTTCGAGGTGAAACTGCCACCGAACGCCAACAACGGTCTCGGGATTCGCACCCCTGCCAACGGCTGGTGTTCGCGCGAAGGGATGGAGTTGCAGCTCTTGGACGACTGGGGCGACTGGTACAACGGCTCGAACAAGCTTGTGGATGTTCATTACACCGGATCGATCTATGGCGTCGTGCCGCCGGCGCGGAAGGTTAACGGCGAGAGCTATCTTAAGCGGCCCGGCGAGTGGAACAGTGTCGAAGTGACCGCCAAGGGTCATCGGATCACTTTCGTCCTTAACGGCACGACGGTAGTGGACGCGGACGCCTCGAAATATTCGCCCGACGGCACGGTGCCGGCGGACGGCATCAAGCGCCCGGGGCTTCACAATACGCACGGTCGGATTCACTGGTGCGGACATGGGCATAATGTCGTCTGGCGCAATGTGCGCATCAAAGAATTGGATTGATAAAAAATTAAAACATTTAAAAAGGGGGGAATAGTTGATTATGAAAAAAGAAATGTCAAGAGCACATTTTGCAGTACTGACCTGCGCAATGCTGCTGGCGATGGACATGTCAGCTGCTGCTGGAAATGAATTTACACCTGGTATGACACCCGGCGGGATCCGGCGCAAGCATATCGGTTTGCTTTTTGATGTGATGAATACGACACCTTCCAATATTCTCGCGAACGCCGATCAGTTCGCGACGCACGCTCCGTATCTCGACGGCGTGGCAATCAGTCTGAAGGAGGTGCCGGTGACCGGTTCAGACGGCAGTGCCGCGGTCTCGGACATTTCGCGGATCATGCACAAATCAGAGCGGTGGACGCGCGAGTCGGTGCGGCATCACGTGCCCGTCTTGAGAAAGATCGCTTCAAAGCCGGGGCTCTCGGAGAGTTTTCTTCTGTGCTGGATAACCCCCAAGGACGGCCGTCTTTCCTGGACGGATGACAAGGCGTGGGCGAATTTCGCCGAAAATCTGGCGACGATGGCGTGGCTCGCGAAGGAGAGCGGGCTTAAGGGGCTGATGCTCGACCCCGAGGAGTATGCCGGTGCCAATCAGTATATTCACACGTGCGACGATCCGTCCTTTGAAGAATCTGCGCGTCTGGCACGTCAGCGCGGGCGCGAAGTTTTTTCGCGCGTTTTCAAGGAGTATCCGGATATGGTTCTTTTCACGCTATGGTACTTCGCGAAGTTCCGTCCGTGGATGGACGAGGGCCGGCAGACCCACCCGACGGTGGCGGCCGATGACAGCGGGGAACTTCTCCAGTACTATTACAACGGCATCCTCGACGTTCTGCCGCCCGAGGTGCGTATCGTCGACGGCTGCGAACATTATTCCCATTCGGCGACGCGCTCGCAGTATCTCATCCATGGCACGATTCAGTCGGTCGGGGCGCTGGCGTTCGTCCAGCCGGAGAATTACGCGAAGTACCGCGCGCAGGTCCATTACAGCAATACGCATTATCTCGACATGTACCGCACGAACGCCAACCCGAAAAGCATCTGGTACCACGGGCCGGTGAACGGTTCGCGCCTGGAGCATCTGCGGTTGAACATGGCGCAGTCGATCTATACCGCGACGGAGTACATCTGGATTTACGGCGAGGGCGGGGGAAAGCTCTTCAACTGGCGCGACGGCCACTACGCTAAACAGAAAACGTGGGAAGAGATGATCCCCGGCATGACCGAAACGATCATGGTCGAGAAAGACCCCGAGCGCTGGGCGGCGATGCGGCGCGAAAAGCTGAAGGCCGAGGGCAAACTCGTCAATCTCGTCACCGGGGCGAAACCGGTAAAAATCGAAAATCCCGTCGAGTTGAGGTCCTACGGCGAGCCCGAGAAAGATATGCCGTCGGTGAAGAACGTCAAGCCCGGCGAGCGTTATATCGTGTCGGTGATGTGTCAGACTTTGAAAGGCAGGGGCGAAGGCCGTCGCGAAGCCGCCTGTCCGCGCGTTATCTGGAGAAAGAACGGCAGACGCATCGACGCCGGAGCGTGCAGCCTTCCCGTTCCGGAAGATGTCACGGCCAAGTTTACCAAGATCGAGGCGGTCGTCACGGTTCCCGACGGTGCGGATGAACTTCTTTTTGATATGGCGGCGAAACTCCATGCGGACGAGCGGGCGAACTACCGGCAGCCGTCGATCCGCAACGCGCTCGATCCGGTGGTTGCCGAAAAGGCGGTTTCGGCATCGAAATGGACGCTTGATCTGAAGAAGAGAACTCTCACCAACGGCCATTGGAAGCTCACCGCATCGGAGCGCAAGGGCAGCATTTCTGTAAGCGGCAGCGGCAAGGACACCATCGGTAGCGGTGTTCTCGATTTGACCAAGGTCAAGGCGGATACCGGCTACGCCATCGGCTCGATCGGCAATTTCGCGGGCTTTGCCGGAATTACCGGTCTTGTCGCGCCGGATGTCCCATCTGTCGCCACTCGCGCGTTTTCGGGCTGCACGAACATGAAGATGCTCGTGATCGCCGATCTTCCCGTCAGCAAAAGGGCGGTGACCGCCAATGAGAAGCGCATCGAACGCCTGTACCAGCTTGGTGTCGGCAATGAACTTGCCAACATCGCCAAGCGCACCGGCTATTGGCATCAGCCGGTTTCGCGCAAGATTTTCGGTTCGGAAATCGGCGTCAAGGGCGTCAAACCGGGCGAACTCTACAATATCGGGCTTTCGATGAAGCGTTTCGGCGCCGGCGATGTTTTCATCCGCGCGCGTTTCTGCGCAAACGGCAAGACGATCTGGCCGAAAAAGAATATCGGCATGACCGAACCGCGCAAAGACGGCGTCTGGCGCTCCGGCGAGACGGTAGTGCGCGCACCCGAAGGCGCCGACGAGCTGTGCTTCGAGATCTATACCATGCAAAAGGAAGGACCAGGCTCGTTCGAGTTCGACAAGTTCCTCATTTACAAACTAAGCGACGGTCTTCCCGTCTGGCCGGCCGAGGCGTTGAAGGAAAAGCAGCGTTGATCGCGGCCATTCAGAAAGAAAAAAAGGAGGGGAGTTATGCGTCTTTATATCGGCAAAGATAAAAATGATATGGCCGCTGCTGCCGCTGCTGCCGCGGCGGAATATTTGCGCAAGGCGATTCATGAGCGGGGCGAGGCGCGTATGATCGTCGCGACCGGCGCGAGCCAGTTCGAGTTTCTCGATTCGCTCGTTAAAGAGCCTAGAATCGATTGGACGCGGGTGACCGGTTTTCATCTCGATGAATACGTCGGGCTGCCCGTGACCCATAAAGCGTCCTTCCGTGGTTATATGCGAGAGCGTTTCGTTGGAAAAACCCCTCGTCCGCTGAAGGCGTTTCATGAAGTGAACGGCGAGGCCGCCAATCATGCCGCCGAAATCGCCAGGCTCGGGAAACTTCTGCGGGAAGGTCCGATCGATGTCGCGTGCGTCGGCATCGGTGAGAACGGGCATCTCGCTTTCAACGACCCTCCGGCCGATTTCGATACGGATGAAGCGTATATCATCGTGGATCTTGACGACAGGTGCCGACACCAGCAGGTGGGCGAGGGATGGTTCGCGACAATGGATGAAGTTCCACGCCAGGCCTTTTCGATGACAATCAGGCAGATCATGCGGTCAAAAGCCATCGTCTGCACCTGTCCTGACGTGCGCAAGGCGGAGGCGGTGAAGGGGGCCGTGGAAGGGCCGGTCACAAACCGGCTGCCGGCATCCGTTCTTCAGACGCATTCCGACTGCGGGATGTTTCTCGATCCTGCTTCGGCGTCGCTTCTCGGGAAATGAGCGAGGGGTTTTGTCGAGTGCCGGCTGGCGCGTTGACCGCGCGGCTCAACCGAAATGTGAGAGGGTTGAATGGGCGGATGGATTGATCTGCAGATAAACGGCTATGCCGGCGTGGATTTCAACGCGCCGGATCTTACGGCTGAAGCCGTTCGCGAGGTGACGGAACGCCTTAACGCGGACGGCACGGAGGGGTATTTGCCGACATTCGTCACCGGCGATCCCGAAATGCTGATAAAGAACGTCCGCACAATCATTGCGGCGCGCCGCCGTTATGCCGCGTGCGAAAAAAGCGTATTGGGCTTTTTTCTCGAGGGTCCGTTTATCTCTTCACGGCCGGGAGCGGTGGGAACACACCCCGTGGAATGGGTGCGGGATCCCGATCTGTCTCTTTTTGAGCGCTTTCAGGATGCTGCCGAAGGCATGGTTAAAATGGTGAATGTCGCTGCAGATATCCCAGGGGCGGTGGATTTTACTAGGAAAATCGCCGAACAGGGGGTTGTTGTTTCGTTGGGGCACCAGATGGCCTGCACCCCGGCTGACATCACTCCCTGCATTGAGGCGGGCGCACGTGCGTTCACGCATCTTGGCAACGGCATTCCCTCCGAAATCAACCGCCACGACAATATAATAGCGACGGCGCTTGTGGAGGATCGTGCGTCGGTGATGTTTATTCCTGACGGGCAACATCTGCCCGAAACGCTTCTTAAACTTTACTTCCGTGCGGTCCCCGTCGATCGGCTGATCGCAGTTTCCGATGCGCAGTATCCGGCCGGGATGCCGCCGGGAGAGTATGAAGTGTGCGGTGCGCGGGCACGGCTTGAGCAATCGGGACGGCTCTGGAATCCTGATCGCAACTGTCTCGTTGGCTCGACATCTTCGATGGCGAAGATGATGGTGTTCCTGCAACGACATCTTGGCGTGAGCGAACGCGAGTGCCGTGCCATCGGTTACGATAACCCACTCGCTTTAATTCAATAAGTACAGTGATTTTCGATAACCGCAAAATTTCCCGCAAGTTATGTCTGGGATTATTTACATCCTTGCCAAGAAGGGTAAACCTGTCAATCACGCTGAAGATGTTCAAAAAATGTCGCTTGGTGTTTCGACCAAGGCATTGAGTAAGCCGCCGGTTTACGATCGCCGCAACAGGCGTACAAACGTTAAACGGTTTGAAAAAGAGTTAGTGATGAGAGGCTTGAATCCGGGAGAACTTTATTCGGTCGGGCTATCCATCAAACGCAGCGGTCCGGGATTCCTCTTTGTTTTTCCGCGCTTCCGCGGCAAGGGCGAGGAGATTAAGTCGCCCATGTATATTCCCGCGATCGCCACGACCGATCTTCGCGAAGATAATGTTTGGCAGCCGGGCGAGGTCGTCGTGCGCGTGCCGGAGGGCGCGGACGAACTTTATCTTCAGATAAAGGCGGAAATTACGGAAGATGCGACGGAAATCGAACTTGGCGACTTTAAGGTGTACAGAATCGGCGGCAAGACTCCCGTCTGGCCTGCCAAGTTCGAGCGCCCCCATGAGAGGTGAGCTTCACGTCTTTCTCAGCAATGATTTATACATCATCTTCAAAGTGGCACGGCGAGGTCTGACCTTGTTTTGCCAAATATTTTGTTTGTACAGCGAAGTTGAGAAGGGTTTTTGTAAAAAATAATTTACACTATTGCCTTTTGTGTAAGAATGTGTTAAAATAAATTTACAATTGTTCATTATCAAGTGATGAGGTTTATAATGTATAAGCGAGAAATGTATTTGCGAAGAATTCGCCCATTTTACAAAAATGAGCAGATTAAGGTTTTGTCTGGCGTTAGACGCGCGGGAAAGACTGAAATTCTTAAAATGATACAAGAGGAAGTTAGAACTTCCTCTGATGACGCTCATATTGTTTACTTGAGTTTTGAACTTTTGGAAAATAAAGTATATCGCGTATCTGAGAATTTATATTCCTTTATTGAGTCGAAGATTGTTGATGAGGGCTTTTATTACATATTTTTAGATGAAATTCAATTTGTAGAGGATTGGCCTGAAGTGGTTAATTCGATTAAGACGAAACATCGTAATGTCAGTATTTTCTTAACAGGATCGAATAGTAAGCTACTTGAAGATGATAAAGAAAGTATTCTTGGAGGTAGGACTATTTCTTTTCGCATTATGCCGTTCACATTTGCTGAGTTTCATGAGTTCAGAGTTCAGCAAGGCGCCTCTCAAGATCCTGAGCGTGAATTTACCGAGTATATGAAGTGGGGCGGGTTTCCGTTGATATTTGCCGAACAAAACGATTCTCAGAAGCAGATTATGCTTGAGTCTATTTTTGATTCAATCGTTTTAAGAGATATTGTCAGGCGCAAAAAACTCAAAAGTTCATTGGAGCTGGAGCATTTAATCGATTATCTTATAGCGTCTTCATCAAGTTATATATCAGGGCGAAATGTCAGCAATCGCCTTATGCGAAGTGGAACGAGCTTATCATTGCCGAAGATACTTGAATTTATCAAGGCGGCAGATGAGTCGTGTATCGTTGATATTGTTCCCCGATATGATGTAGTAGGTCTACAAACGGTTGAATTTAACAATAAGAGTTATACATGTGATCCAGCATTCATCAATTATAAAAAATCACTCGTTAGTGATCTTTATGGAGTGCTTTTTAAGACGATTGTCTACAATGATTTAATAGCGCGTGGATATACTGTTCGTACGGGTCTCGCACACGGTAAGGAAATAGATTTTATCGCTACAAAGGGGAATGGAGAGCGCATTTATATACAAGTCGCATACGAGATTACAGAAAAGAATCGCGAAAGGGTGTTTGGCAATTTTTCTTCCGTAAAGGACAACTATCCTAAATACGTTATCTCACGTGATCAGGTTCAACTTTCAGAAAATGGGATAATTCACATGAATATCGTTGACTTTTTACTCCGCTCATTGGCGAAATAAAATTCACAATGTTGGAATTGTGGTATAATACTGTATTTAAGGTACGGGCCTATTTCTTTGCTGCCGCAGAAGGCGGTAAAAGCAACGGTAAGATTGATTCTTTTGAGAGTCTTCCGTCGCTGGCTATCGGTAATACGGTGCTTGACGCGTATGCCGGCAATGTGCAGGCATTGAATAACCTTGCCGTTTTGTGGTATTGTGGAATCGCAAATCCGAAGGACTATGACGAAAAAGCAGTTATAGATATGTTTGAACGATCTTCTCAGCTCGGTTGCGCGGCTGCTGTGTATAATCTCGGTGTTCTTTATTATAACCGTGGCGAGAAAGATAAGGCTGAAAAGTTCTTTTCTGAGGCTAAGAAAAAGGGGTATAATTTGAAATGATTGGTGCGATTGTTGGCGATATTGCCGGGTTGCGGTTTGTGTTGGATGGTTGAAATATGGAATTACCCTTGGTAAATCGTTATTGCAGTTGGTGAATTACCCTTGGTAAATCGTTATTGCAGGGTTGATTAGGTTGGATAGGTATGATATAATTCTTTCACATTCTGCTTAAAAAGGGTATGAAATGAATAGAAATTTTACAGAAAAGCTAAAAGAATGGAACAATGCGCAGGTTCGTAAGCCTCTTATTATTCGCGGCATGAGGCAAACGGGTAAGACCTGGTGTGTGAGAGACTTTGCCCAAAATTTCTATAAGGATGCTTTTTTGGAGATAAATTTCGAATTTTCTCGTCAGTGGCATTCTGTTTTTGAGCGGGATTTAGATCCAGTTCGTATTTGTGATGAATTGGAGCTTATGAGTGGAATCCCGCTTAAGGGTGGTAAAACGTTATTATTCTTTGATGAAATTCAATTATGTCCAAAGGCATTGGCTGCATTGCGTTTCTTTTATGAAAAATTGCCTAATGTTCCCGTTATAGCAGCGGGCTCCCTTCTTGATTTTGCTTTGGACGAGATTCAGTTTCCTGTCGGGCGTGTAACGTTCGCGGAGCTTTACCCCATGTCGTTCGCTGAATATATTGCCGCTTCCGGGAATGAGTTGTTGGCGGCAGTTCTTAATAATCAGCCTAAATCGCTCTCGGAAGCTGTTCACGCCAAGCTTCTTGAAGAATTGCGCCTTTATTCGATAATAGGCGGGCTTCCTGAATGCGTAAAGACTCGTTTTGAAGGTGGAAGTCTTTTAGATGTAAGATCAATTCAAAATGATTTGATCGTTGCGTTTGAACAGGATTTTTCTAAATATCCTAAGCAAATGGACGCGTCAATTTTAAGGGACGTTTGGCGGAATGCCTATGTGTCGGTCGGGAGGCAGATTTCATACGCGTCGCTTTCTCGCGAACATACAGGCGTAACAAACAAGAAGGCAATAGATCTTTTGGAAAAGGCTCGTCTTGTTAAATTATCTCGCGCGGTCGCTTCGGCGACGCTTCCATTTGATTGTAACAAAACGCTACGCATAAAACCGTTCGCTGGCGATATAGGTTTGTATCAAGCGATGTCGGGACGGCCGGCAGATGAAGTGTTGAGAGCGACAGATCTGCTCAATACATATAACGGAGCCTTAGCCGAGCAGTTTGTTGCTCAGGAACTTATGTCATTATTAGGCGGCAGTGAGCCGCATTGGTGGAAGCGCGATACGAAAAATGCACAAGCAGAAGTCGATTTTATAGTTTCGCTCGAAGGTAGAGTGCAGCCTATTGAAGTTAAGAGCGGGGCGGCCGGCAGGCTTAAGAGTTTACATCAACTTTTAAAGGAATCGCCTTCAGTTAATGATGCGATTGTTTTGTCGTCTGCACAATTCGGAGAGATGCCTGAGCAGAGGTTGCGATTTATTCCTATCTACTTCGCTGGGGCGATTGGAAATTGAGGGACTCGTGGCTTCGAAGCGGATAAACGAATTTCCGAAAAGACTGAAATGTGGTATAATTTTTACCGATGAAAGTTGTTATCGCGATAGATTCAATGAAAGGAAGTCTTAGTTCCATTGAAGGAGGTAAGGCTATAGCCGTTGGCGTTCATCGGGTATTTCCCGATGCGGTTTGTGACGTCCGGCCTCTCGCAGACGGAGGCGAGGGGACTCTCGAGGCTCTGGTCGCAGGGCTCGGCGGAGAACTGCGCGAGATTACGGTAGCGGGGCCCGTCGGGAAACCAGTTTCAGCCGTTTACGGAATTATCGGCAATACTGCGGTAATTGAAATGGCGCGCGCGGCGGGAATTACGCTCGTTACCGGTGACGAGAAAAATCCTCTTATCACAACGACATACGGCGTAGGCGAAATGATAGTGGATGCTATCGCCAAAGGGGCGCGCAAATTTATCGTCGGCATTGGCGGAAGCGCGACGAACGACGGTGGCGTCGGAATGCTTCAAGCACTCGGCTTTAAGTTTCTCGATGCGGACGGTCGCGAACTTGCCCGCGGTGGCGCGGCACTTAAAGACCTTAAAAGCATCGATAGGGCACATGCCAGAGCGGAGCTTTCAGATTGCGTTTTCAAAATCGCGTGCGACGTCACCAATCCGCTTTTGGGCCCAAACGGCGCGAGTGCGATATACGGCCCGCAGAAGGGCGCAACGCCTGAGATGGTCGCCGAACTTGACGAGGCGCTTAAGGTCTACTCGTCTGTCGCGGGAGGTGATGCGAACTTTCCCGGCGCCGGCGCGGCTGGCGGACTGGGATTTGCGTTTAAGACATTCCTCGGCGGCGAACTTAAAAGCGGCGTTCAACTTGTTCTTGAAGAAACCGGGTTTGAAGAGCGTGTGCGCGACGCCGATATCGTCGTTACCGGCGAAGGGCGGCTCGATGAGCAGACGGTGATGGGTAAAGCGCCCATCGGCGTCGCTCGGATCGCCAAGAAATACGACAAGAAGGTTATCGCATTTTCGGGTTGCGTCACGGACGGCGCCAAGAAGGTCAACGAACATGGAATCGACGCGTTTTTCCCGATTCTGCGTTCGGTCGTTACGCTTGAAGAGGCGCTCGACTGCCGCAATGCGGCCAAAAATCTAACAGACACAGCGGAGCAGGTATTCAGATGTTTACAACTTACGGTGCATTGATCGGCCTAGCGTTGGCGATCGTTTTGATTATTCGTAAAGTCGTGCCCGCGTACGCGCTCATAATCGGAGCGTTGTTAGGAGGTCTCATCGGCGGCGGCGGACTTGCGGGAACCGTGAATGCGATGATTTCGGGAACACAATCCATGATGCCCAGCGTTCTTCGTATTCTGGCCTCCGGCGTTCTTGTCGGCGCCCTCGTTAAGACCGGCAGCGCGGCGAAAATCGCCGATACGATCGTTACGGGGCTCGGCGCGCGCTTTGCGCTTCTCGCCGTCGCGTTTGCCGCGGCAGTCGTCTGCTCTGTCGGCGTGTTTATCGATATTGCCGTAATTACCGTAGCTCCCGTCGCGCTCGCCGTTGGATCGCGCGCTAAAATTCCGGTCCCCGCGCTTTTGCTCGCGATGATAGGAGGCGGCAAGGCGGGCAATATCATTTCGCCTAATCCCAACACGATTGCAGCCGCCGACGCGTTCAAGGTCGAGCTTACGGAATTGATGGCGGCTAACCTGATTCCCGCGCTATTCGCATTCGGTGCATCTGTATTGCTCTCGGTATATCTTGCTTCGCGTATTCGCCGTCGGGGCGACATGGCCCATGTGGCGCTTGCCGACGTGGGTGCCTGCCCGGAAAGGCCGGCTCTCTGGAGTGCGCTTTCAGGACCTCTTTGCGTTGTCGCGCTTCTGTCCTTAAGGCCTTTTGCCGGTGTTGCCGTCGATCCGCTTATCGCGCTCCCCGTCGGCGGGGTCGTTTCGATGCTCGCCTGCGGCAAGTGGCGCGATACGGTCGAGTTTTCGCAGTTCGGACTATCCAAGGTCAGCGGAGTAGCGATTCTTCTTATCGGAACGGGGACCGTTGCTGGGATTGTAAAAGCGTCGGAACTTAATACGGATATGATTGCGCTTTTGGACGCGCTTAAACTGCCGATGTTCGCGCTTGCGCCGATTTCGGGAATTCTGATGGCCGGTGCGACCGCGTCGACGACCGCAGGCGCTACGATAGCTTCTCAGACGTTTTCGACGACGCTTGTCAACGCCGGGGTCGCGCCCGTATCGGCGGCTGCGATGATACATGCCGGCGCGACCGTGGCGGATTCGCTCCCGCACGGCAGTTTCTTTCACGCTACGGGCGGTAGCGTTTTTATGGGGGTTAAAGATCGCCTTAAACTCATTCCGTACGAAGCTGCGGTCGGCCTTACGTCTACAGCCGCCTCGTGTATATGCGCATTGGTGTAGAGCAGGCGCCGGGAGTCGTGTTTAAGGTCGGATGTTTGTCGTAGCCCCGATTCATGGTGCTGAAAAGACATTATACCATCTCAAAATTCAGGCTGGTGTTTTAATCTACGAAAACCCCTGGTGGCCGCCGGTAAGATGGCACTTGGATAATCGTATATGTATGTGCTATAATGCGTGCAACGAAAATCCGTTCAATTATCTGCTTGTTGATGATGACAACCGCAGGGAGGTTTTACAAGATGATCTCGCTCAAGCGTATCGTCTCCTTTATGGATTTAATAGAGATCAATATAGGCAGCCGCCGCTGACGTTTCCAACAGCGCAGAAAAACTGCTTGCTGCGTTATCGCGCGAAAGAACACGTGAATTTGACGGGGCGTATCACATGAAATACCATCTTGGAGCGTCATCCACGGATAACTCCACCAAAAAGAAACCGATGGCGGGCGGATATGTCGAAATGACCGGCGGCAAGTATCGCGTTGCAGATCCGTTCTTTGCGGAGCATTTGCGGCAACCGGGTTTACGACGTGAAAAGAACTGGGGTTTTCAAGGGAGAAACTGAACGATGAAAAAGAAAATAATGGTGGTTTTCGGGACGCGCCCCGAGGCTATCAAAATGGCCCCCGTCGTCAAGGCTTGCAAAGCGCGGCCTGAACTGGAGGTTAAGGTTTGCGTCACCGCCCAGCATCGGCAGATGCTCGATCAGGTAATGGATATTTTCAGACTGAAGGCGGATTTCGATCTTAACGTGATGGCGCCAAATCAAACGCTGGGCGATGTTACTTGCAAGGTGTTAAAGGGCATGGAGGGCATTTTCGCCGAGTGGAAGCCCGATATGATTCTCGTCCAGGGGGATACAACTACGGTAATGGCCGCTGCGCTTGCGGCGTTCTATCAGAAAATTGCCATTGGGCACGTTGAGGCCGGATTAAGGACCGGGAATCTGTACTCGCCCTGGCCCGAAGAGGCCAATCGCCTTCTTGCCGGATGTCTGGCGGCGCAGCACTATGCGCCGACCCCGCGTTCACGCGAGAATCTGCTCAAAGAAAACAAGGATCCGTCAACCGTGTTTGTAACCGGCAATACCGTTATCGACGCGCTTTACGAGGCCGTCGGAATCATGGACAACGATGCGGCGCTGTCGGAAAAACTCGCGGCGCGGTTCCCGTTCCTCGATCCAGCGAAGCGTCTTGTGCTGGTTACAGGACACCGGCGCGAGAACTTCGGCGATGGATTCATCAATATCTGCAACGCCATTGCACGTTTTTCCGCGCGCGATGATGTTCAGGTGGTCTATCCCATGCACATGAATCCCAATGTCCGCAAGCCGGTCACCGAGATATTGGGGCATCTCGGCAATGTGCACCTCATCGAGCCGCTCGATTACCTGTCGTTTCTTTATATGATGCGAAATAGCTACCTCATCATGACCGACTCCGGCGGTGTTCAGGAGGAGGCTCCCTCGCTCGGAAAGCCGGTCATCGTCATGCGCGATACCACCGAGCGCCCCGAAGCGGTCGATGCGGGCACGGTGCTTCTGGTCGGAACTGAAACCGACGCCATGGTCTCGGCGGCGGAACGGTTGCTCGATGACGCGGCTTTTTACGATAAAATGGCACACGCGGTCAATCCCTACGGAGACGGAAAAGCCTCCGAACGCATCGCCGATATCCTCTGTCATGGAGCAATAAGAACCGATCCGTTCCGAGAGGCAATTCTGGTATGAGCTATTACGACAAGGCGAAAATCAGAATAGGCATCATTTGCGACAGCCTGCTCTACGACACGATAGTTCCGGCAGCGGATTTCGTCTACATCTCGCCAACCGATGATTGGAAGGCGAAACTCCGCAGCATAGAGGTGTTTCTTGTCGTTTCGGCATGGCGCGGTCTTCATGGTGCCGAGTGGAAGGAGGGCGCGCAGGAGGGAACCCCACTGCGCCGGCTTCTCTATGAAATGATCGACTTCGCCCGAAGCCTCGGCAAGAAGACCGTGTTTTATTCAAAAGAGGATCCACCCAATTTCGATGTCTTTCTGGGGTTGGCGAAACGGTGCGAATATGTTTTTACATCGGCACGCGAGATGATTCCTCGATATATTTGCGAGTGCGGACACCCACGCGTTGCGGAGTTGTCGTTCTGCATCAATCCCGATGTTCAGAATCCGGTCGGCTGTCTCGGTCGGGAAACGCGCAGGGGCGTTGTGTTCTCTGGCAGCTGGATGATGAAGTATCCCGAGCGGTGCCAGGAACTGGTGCAGCTGTTCGACGGCGCACTGGACAGCGGGGCTGCGCTTTCAATTTTCAACCGCAACAGTTATCGTCCTGACGAGGTGAGATACCGCTACCCCCAGAAATACGCGCCGTTCGTGTTTCCGGCGGTGGCGCATGAAGAGCTTGGGGCGTTGCACAAATCATTTGACTGGTCGATAAATGTCAATTCGGTCACGGGAAGCGCAACGATGTTCGCCGCCCGTTGCTTCGAATTGCTGGCGCAAGGGTGTCCGGTCATCTCTAATTTCAGTTATGGCATGTCGCGCCTTTTGCCGGAAATCGCCGTTGCGCATACTCGGGACGATGCGGCGGCGATTCTGAAGGAGCCCGAACGGGAGCGTAATTTCCGGCGCGTTTCCGGCATCCGTAGAGTGATGGGCGAATATACCTGTTACCACTGGATTGCGCGACTGCTAGACGGCATCGGCATCGATTTGCCGCGGCGTGAAAGACGGACGCTGATTCTTGTGCCTGCAATCGACTCGAATGTGAAAAATATGTTTGGCCGCCAGACCGCAACATCATGCGAGCTGAAAGAGATTTCCGCTATCGACGGCGAAGAGTATGGCCGATACGACTATGTCTCGGTATGGGATGCGGCCGGGAAATACGACCCGTTTTATATCGAGGATGCGGTCAATGTCTTCAAATATGCCGATGTGGACTTCGCGACGGAGGGCGATCCGGCATACGGATACACCGAACACTGCCGCAATTTCCACCGGACGGTGTTCAAGGTCTCCTCGCTGCCTTTCCGTTTTTTGAAAGACGGTATTGCTCCGCAAAACCTCAAAGGCTTCTTGCTGCCACCCCCCGAGGCTGACGATGCGGGGGTGCACATGCCGGAAGCGGCGCGCTGCATCGCAACCGTAGAAATTGACGTTGTCGGAGATCGCGCCGAATTCCGGAGCCGGGCGTTCGCCAGCTTGTTGCGCAGCCGTTATTTCGACCGTTTGAGGATTGTGCTCAGAAAATCCGCCACCTCGAATCCGGCGCTGGACGAGGCGGTGGAGGGATTGGCCGCCTGTTATGCAAACGTTTCGGTGGGAGAAGCGGCGGAATCCGAAATTCCCTGTGTGCGAATTTCGGCATCGGACGAGTTTCTGGTTTTGGGCCTCGATGAGGTTTTGGACCATGTCTCCGGCCGGGCGGTTGGAGTTGTGACCGGGGGCGTGATTTTATGCGGGAGGGAGCGGCGACTGATACCGGACGGATTTTCGGTAAGATGCCGCAGTTCGAGAAGAAGCGTAACGGTCAAAGCGCCGGTGCTGGCCAGATACGGGGATTTTGACCTGGCGCGCGGCGAGCCGTGGCGCGCGGTGCCTCCGAAGAAGGAGCCGCTCTGGTGGCGGGCATACGTCTGCTACAACGAAAACGGATTTTGGTATACGCTCAGAAGAATCGTTTGCGGGAAGCGGTCATGAGTTTGACGGAGTCTAGACTTTCAGTTTGCGTTCCAATCTGCAATGCGGGGAATTTCCTTGAGCATTGTGTGAAATCGCTTTTTTCGCAGACGATGGTCGAACGGATGGATTTCATATTCATCGACGACGCTTCCGACGACCGCTCGGTCGAAATCCTCAGTCGAATGCTCGATGAAAATCCCGTCCGCCGTCAATTCGTCACGGTCGCGGTCAGGGAACATCGCGGCGGCGCGGCCGAGGCGCGCAACATGGGACTTGAAATGGCGCAAGGCGCATATCTTGCGTTTTGCGACGCGGATGACCGCGTGGAGCCGGATATGTACGAGCGTCTGGTCTGCGAACTTGAAAAAACCGGGGCCGACTTTGCGTACTGCGGAATGAAAATCGAGGGCGCCGACGGCAGCTTGTCGGAGGCGGCGCCCCGAGATGCGCATACGGTGGAGGATTTCATCGCTGGCGAGCTGCCGTCGCAGCTATTCAACTCTCCGTGCAACAAAGTGTACCGGCTGTCCTCTTTGCGAAGGAGCGGGGTCACATTCCCGACGGATGTGACGATCGGTGAGGATATGCTCTTCAATGTGAGATTCGCACTTTCCTGCCGGACGCTCGCCAGCTGCAATTTTACGCCGTACATCTACCGGTACAACCCCGCTTCGCTATCGCACCAAAGGACGAAAAAAGACGGTGAATCGATTGTCGGTTTCGTTGACCGGCTTCTGCCGCTGCTGGAGAGCTCTTGCTTTTCTGCCGCGCGCGACCGTTTGTGCAGAAATGCGCTGCTCGCGTCGATCCGGTACGGAGTAGGTTCGGGCGGGGAGTGGCGCAAGCTGCGTTCGCGACTGACCGGCGGATTGACCGACGATGCCCGGTACGGGTCGGCAAAAAGAATGCTGCTCCGCCTGGCTTCGATTTCATATCCCGCCGCGCGTCTGGCCGCGCGCTGCCTGATTGGGAGGGTGCGACAGTGAAAATGGCCTTTCTCGCCGATAAAGATAGCGTCGGAGGCGGTATGACCTACATTCGCCAGAAGATGGCGAAGTGCAGACTGGACGAATGCGTGGTTTTCTTCGCCGACCGAGGTCAGTGCTCCGCGCGTGCAGTAAACCGATGGGGGGCGGATGTGGTCTGCGTCAATCATCTCAGAGCGCTTGTGCAGCTTTTCCGCAATCCGTTCGTCCGTCCGCGGGGAAGGGTGGTCTTTGTCGTGCACGGCGTTCATCTGCGCAAGTTCGATTTCCTGCCGGGAACAATCGGCAATCGGCTCAAGCGAAATTTGCGTCTTCTGCTCGAGCGTTTTTTGTACCGGAGATGCGATGGCATAACCGCGCTTACGGAAGATGATGCCGCGCTGGTCCGAAAGCTGTACGGCGATGATCTGAAGGTGTCGGTAGAGCCGAATTCGCTGGAGCATTCGCCTTTGCGCGGTTTGTCCGGTCTGCAGTACGGCGCAGGCGAGTTCACATTCGCCTGCATCGCGCGATTTGATTTTCAAAAGGGGCAGGATCTCCTGTTGCGGGCGATCGCCTCGGCGCGCGAGACTTTGCGCGCCCAGCAGCGACGGACGCTTTTCGTCGGTGGCGGAGCGACGCTTGCCGGAGCGAAAAAGTTCGTTGCGGAAACGGGGATCGGAGATCTGGTAGTTTTTCACGGAGAGTGTGCCGATGCCGGGGCGTATATGCTTTGTGCAAAAGTACTGGTCGCACCCAGCCGGTGGGAGGGGATGCCGTACCTGCTGCTGGAGGCGCGTGAGCGCGCCTCAGCGGTTCTTGCCTCCGACTGCGCCGGCAACCGGGCGGCGCTTGCCGGATATGCCCGGGCGGATTTTTTCCCGGTGGGCGATATCGGAGAGCTTGCCGGGCGTTTGACCGGCACTCTTCAGAAAAACCGACTTGCCGATTTGGCAATTTGACAATTGGCTCTGAATGCGCTTTAATATGGATGTTTTATGTGTAACAAGAGGAATCGCATGAAGGTTTTCAATGTGTCTTTGGTCGGTGTCGGCGGACAGGGAATTCTGCTGACGAGCGATGTTCTGGCGAAGGTTGCGCTGCTGGCGGGACTTGACGTCAAAAAAAGTGAGATTCACGGCATGGCGCAACGCGGAGGCAGCGTGATCAGCCAGGTCCGATTCGGTGAAAAGATATGCTCGCCGATTATCGCCGACGGAGAGAGCGATTTGCTGGTTTCGTTCGAACGCCTTGAGACGCTCCGCTGGCGCCATTTGCTCGCTCCGGAGGGCAAGGTGCTGATGAACAACGTCAACATGACGCCGGTAACCGTTTCCACCGGACAGCAGCCGGCCGTGGACGATCTCGATGCGCGTCTTGCCGCCGAATATCCGAATCTGATTTCGGTCAATGCCAATGATATCGCCGAGAAACTCGGCAACCGCCGCTGCACCAATATGGTGCTGGCAGGTGCGCTGTCGGCCCTGACCCCGTTCGAGCCGGGATTGTGGGAAGAGGCGATTCGCCAGCGTCTGGCGGCAAAACCAGCATTGCTTGCTCTGAATCTTTCCGCGTTTGAAGCCGGTCGCAAAGCCGTAGTTTAATGTCTTGACTTACGCATGAAAATCGTGGAAAATTAATTAACAAAATGAGGGTTGGCGACAACCCGGTTTGATTGCCGAAGAGGTAAGGTTTTTCGAAGGAGAGTAAAATTATGAAGAATAAGAACAAACAAGGTTTTACACTTGTGGAGTTGTTGGTGGTTATCGGCATTCTCGGTATTTTGGCCGGTGCGCTTTTCCCCGCAATCTCCAGCGCGATGCTGAAGGCGACCATGACCTCGGTCAAGACCAAGGGTCGCAATATTTACATGGCAATCGTCAGTGCCAATACCGAGCGCGAGCCGCTGGGTCTGGGCAATATCTGGCCTCGCTGCGGAGGTCAGAAGGCTTCCGACGATTCCGAGGATATCAACGGTCAGCTCTACAACAACAGCACCGACTACTTCTGGGCGCTGGTTGACGGAAACAACATGAATCAGGAAGATCACACCGCCGTTGCCGAAGACTTCAATCTTTCTCAGCTTGCCGGTGCCGGTGTGGCCGCCCACTCTGGAACCGAGAAGCTGAAGCCCGAGAACAACATGTGGTCGATCGGCGCAAACATCCGCGACGAAATGAACGACGTCATTCCCATTCTCGTCACGCGTAACTGCGACTGCTCCGAACTTTATGGAAAACTCGAGAAGGTCGATAACAATCGCATGAAGAACATCGGCAAAGATTACTCCACTCCGTTCTCCAACAAGGGATTCATTATCGTCCGCAAGGGTGGTGCCTCGCTTGATATCAAGCCTCGCTATTCTACATCTCACGTAATCTACGAAGGACAGACCTTCGATGCTTCGCAGAGCACCGAGTCGTTGGCTGCATTCACCTACCTCTCGCCGAAGAGCGAAGTTAAACCGAAGTAAGTCCGTGGTCGCGAAAGTTGCGACAGAGTACTCCGCAGGACGGTTGTTTGATTACACCGTGCCTGCGGTTTTCATTTCCCGGATCCGTGTCGGACAGCGGGTGACGATACCGTTTCGCAATCGGATGGCGACAGGGTATGTTTTCGAGTTGACCGACACGGTGCCGACCGATACGGCATTCAAGCTGAAGGACATCGCCGACATCGAGGATGATGTCCCGTTTTTTACCTCCGGACTGCTTGCGTTAGCCGAATGGATGGGCGGTTATCTGCTTGAGCCGCTTGAAAAGGTTTTGAAGTGCGTCTTGCCGGCGGCGGTGCGCAAACGCGAAATCCGTGAAAAACAGCAGCTGTACATTTCGGCCGTTGAGGATGCCGATGTATCCGGGTTGACCGCCCGTCAAAGGGAGCTGTGGGAGGATCTGAAACGAACCGGAGGCGCGTGGATGCGTCAAGCGGTTAAGGAGTTCTCCTGCTCCGAATCGATATTGAAAACCCTGGCCGAAAAAGGGGCGGCCGTCATTGAGAAAGTGCAGCGGCGGCGCGACCCGCTGGCAAGGCGCAGGCTTTTGCCGTCGCGGCCGATGCCGCTGATGCCGGAACAGCAAAGAGCGCTGGCACAAATCGTTGAAATGGCCGAGCGCCCCGAAAAGCGCCGCCCGCTTCTGCTTTACGGGGTTACCGGTTCGGGGAAAACAGAAGTGTATCTTCAGGCGATAGCCGATACTCTCGAGCGCGGGCAGGATGCAATCGTGATGGTTCCGGAAATCGCACTTACGGCGCAAACCGTTCAGCGTTTCGCTTCGCGTTTCGGCGACAAGGTCGCGGTTCTCCACAGTGCGCTTGGGGATGGCGAACGCTACGATGAGTGGCACCGCATCCGCTCGGGACAGGCGAGAGTGGTGGTAGGGCCGCGTTCGGCGGTTTTCGCTCCGGTTCAAAATCTCGGCCTTATCGTGGTGGACGAGGAACATGAGCCGTCGTACAAGCAGGAGGATTCTCCGCGATACAACGGGCGCGACGTGGCGGTGATGCGCGCGCACATCGAGAAGTGCCGCGTGGTGCTGGGAACCGCCACCCCCTCGCTGGAGAGCTGGCGAAATGTCAAGACTGGCAAATATGCTTGCGCCAAGCTTGAACAACGCGTTCTCGGGCGTTCCATGCCGCCGGTCTGCATCGTTGATATGCGCCTTGAAAAGGCGCGGACCGGGAAAGTGCCGGTATTCTCCGAAGCTTTGCTGGAGGCGATGCAAATCCGCCTCGACCGCGGGGAGCAGACGATACTTTTCCTCAACCGTCGCGGCTATGCCCATTCATTTTCCTGTTCCAGATGCGGATATGTTGCAACTTGTCCCAACTGTTCGCTTCCCTACACCTACCATCGCGCCGGAGATTGTCTGCGGTGCCACATCTGCGGAGGTTGGATGCGTATCCCGTCGGTTTGTCCCGAGTGCGCTGATCCTGCCTGGCGCTATTCGGGGTTCGGTACCCAACGGGCGGAAATCGCATTGAGCAAATGTTTTCCGTCGGCGCGGATATTGCGCATGGATGCCGATGTCACTCAGCGTCGTCACTCGCACGAGGATATTCTTTCGGTCTTTCGCACCGGCGGAGCGGATATTCTTCTTGGTACACAGATGATTGCCAAGGGTCTCGACTTTCCCAATGTCACGCTGGTTGGGGTTTTGATGGCGGACACCTCTTTGAATATTCCAGATTTTCGCGCCAGTGAAAGAACCTATCAGCTTCTGTCGCAGGTGGCGGGGCGCGCGGGCAGGGCGGATTTGCCGGGAGAGGTTTACATTCAGACCTTCAGTCCGGAGCATGAGGCGATCAGGGCGGTGGCATCGGGTGCCGATTCATACGAAGGATTCGCCGACGGCGAGCTCTCCGAACGTGAAAGCGGCGCTTATCCGCCTTATTCGCGTCTTACCTGCATAACCTTCAAGAGCCAGAATCTGGCGCGGTTGGAGGCGGTGTGCAAATCATACGAGCGTCATCTGCGCAATGCGGCAACGGATACCGAAGTCCGGGTAGGCGACATTCTGCCCGCTCCGCTTGAAAAGGCGAAATCGCTGTACCAGTACCAGACACTGGTTTTTGCTCCGTCCGTCGCCGCTTCAAACCGCGTTCTCAGACACGTTTTTTCAATGTGCAAACCCCCGCCCGACATCCGGGTCTGCATTGATGTCGATGCCGTGCATTTCTAGCGTTTTCAGCTCAGCCGGTTCTTTTTTTTCAAATCGGGCAGATTGCGCGCCAGTTGCAATATCTCCGAAAGCCGTTTGTCGACATTCTGGTTGCGATGCCGGGGAATTCGTCCGTCGACGAAAATCGCATCGGCCGAATCGTTCGGGAACAGCATGATTTTGCCGTTCTTGCTTTCTATCCGGCGAAGACCCGCCGCCGCCGCTGTGATTTTGATCTCCGCCATTTTGAAGAGCCGTTGCGCGGCTGCGTCGGGGCGTCCGAAACGGTCGGCGGTTTCCCTGCGCAGAATTTCAAGTTCATCGAGCGTTGAAAGTTCGGCGAGACGCCGGTGAAACGCGATGCGCATTCCTTCGTCCTCGATGTAGCCGTAGGATATGCAGGCGGCATTGTCGATTTCCGATGAGCCCGGGGAGAACGAAAGAAAGTCGAAGCTGGTCTCGGTGTCCACCAGTATCGGAGGCTTTTCTCCTTTGAGGACGGCGATGGTTCTTTTAAGCAGCTGGCAGTAGAGATTGAATCCGACCGCGGCGATCTGTCCGCTTTGCTCTCGCCCAAGCAGGTTGCCGGCGCCTCTTATTTCAAGATCGCGCAACGCGAGATTGAAGCCAGCGCCCAGCCCGCTGTGTCTTTTGATGGCGGCGAGACGTTCTCTGGCATCGCCGTCGACGTATCCGGAGTTCGGGGTGAGGAACCATGCGAAACCTCGCTGCGCCGCACGTCCCACCCGTCCGCGCAGCTGATAGAGGTCAGCAATTCCAAAGCGGTCCGCGCGATCGACGATGATGGTGTTCGCTCTTGGAATGTCGAGCCCGCTTTCGACAATCGTGGTGCACAGCAGAACATCGATCTCTCCATTCTGGAAACTCTTCATCACCTCCGATAGTTCTCCGGCGGGTAGCTGTCCGTGCCCCACGGCAATGCGCGCCTCGGGCAGCAGCCTGCGTAACCGCTTTTCCATCATGCCGATGGTGGCGACCCGATTGTACAGCACATAGCATTGTCCTCCGCGCTCCAGCTCGCGCCGGATCGCTTCAACATAGACTTCATCGGTATCTCTGGCGATTTTCGTCTCTACCGCGACCCGTTCGCGCGGAGGCGTCTGCAGTTGGCTCATGTCGCGCGCACCGGTCATGCTCATGTACAATGTGCGCGGAATCGGGGTGGCGGACATGGTCAGGACGTCGACGGTTTGGCGGATGGCTTTGAGCTTCTCCTTGTGTGCAACACCGAAACGCTGTTCTTCGTCGATGATCAGCAGACCTAGATTTTTAAAGGATATTCCGTTTGAAAGCAGTGCGTGTGTGCCGATGATTATGTCGGCAGCCCCGGTTCTGGCCTCTTGCTGAAGCTTGCGGCGGGCGGATGAGCCGTGAAAGCGGTCGACCACCCTTACCGTCACGGGGAAGTCCGCCATCCGCTCCAAAAATGTTTCGTAATGCTGTTCGGCGAGAATGGTGGTCGGCACGAGAACGGCAACCTGATAGCCGTTCATTACCGCGATGAAGGCGCTGCGCATCGCGACTTCGGTCTTCCCGTATCCGGCATCGCCGCAGATGAGCCGGTCCATCGGTTTGCGTCCGGCCATGTCCGCTTTGACCGCTTCGATTGCCTTGAGCTGGTCGGCCGTTTCGCGGTAGGGGAATCCCGCTTCGAATTCCGGCATCCATTGCGGCTCGGGATTGAAACTGATCCCCTCGCTGATGCTTCTTCTCGCCTGTGTCTCGAGCAGTGCTCCGGCAAGACTGCGCACCGAAGCGGCGGCCTCGGCCTTTTCTTTTGTCCAGCGGCGACCGCCGAGTTTGTGAAGGCGCACCCGATGTCCGGCGACACCGACGTATTTCCCGAGCAGGTGCGCCTGCGTAATCGGGACGTGCAGCTTGGCGCGCTCGGCATACTCGATGGTGAAGACCTCGCTTCGAACTCCGGCGACCTCGATTTCGGTGGTGCCGAGGAATCTGCCGATGCCATGCTCGACATGAACGACGATATCGCCTGGTTCAAGGTCGTCGGCATGCTCAATGGCGGCGCGATGGGCGGATGAGCGGTGGGCGCGCACCAGCGTGTTTTTTTTCCGCACCGCATAGAGGTCGGATTGGGCCGCTACGATCAGTCCCGGTATGCAGAAGCCGCCGGAGAGCGGGAGCCTGCCGATTGATAACGCCTGTCCGCCTTTGGAAGCGACCTGCGGCAGGAGGCGCATACATTCGCGGTTAAGCATTTCGGCGGTGCCGGCGGTATCGGTGCAGACAAGTACGGATTTTCCGTCACCCGCCTCGACCATCAGCTGCATGAGGATTTTTTCGCGGGCGGAGGCAAGCAGGCCGGGATGGCGGGCAACCTCGGCGCCGAGTTCTCCCAATCCGGAAAATGATGACGCCAGAATTTGCAATTCCGCCGCCGATGTCAATTCGGATGCACCGGCGCACAGTTCAAAGCAGGGGGAGGCCGATTTTGTTTTTTCACGGAGTTTTTTCCATTGTTCGGCACCGTCGCAATCGGCGGTGGTTTCGTAAACAATGCCGCTGAGGATTTCGTCGAAGCTATTCCACAGAACGGCGGAGCCGGGTGGCAGCAGATCGGTGAGATGGTGGCGGCCGGATGCGCGTTTTTTCGAACACGGGGCGATCCATACCGATTCCAGTCCCGAGGTCACCGAACATTGCGTAACTGGATCGAAGGTGCGGAGCGATTCAAGCTCCGTGTCGAAAAATTCCGCACGGCAGGGAAATTCATTCACCGGGGGCCAGATGTCGATGATGCCGCCGCGAACCGCGAACTGACCGGGTTCTTCGACGATTTCGACACGGTCGTATCCGATATCGGTCAAGGAGGCGGCCAATTCGGAAATTTCGTAAAAACCCTTTTCTTTCAGCGTGATCGAGCATGATCTGATCTGTTCGGGATCGGGGGCTGGAACCAGAATGGCTTTTGCCGAGGCGATGATGATAGCAGGAGGAATGTCGCCGTCGGCCGGTGCGGTAAGGCGGCGGACGGTTTTAAGCCGCGATGCGATGGCGTCGGGGTCATCTTCGATTTCCTGCGCGAACAGCAGCGCCTCGATGCCGGTGTTTTTTTGCAGCGATAAAACATCAAGGAACAGTCGCGAGGACTCTGCGGCGCCGGAAGTGATGACGAGTGCAATGCGGGCGGGGCTTTGTTTGGCGCACCATGCGGCGGCGAGGCTTGCGGCGGCCCCGGGCAGTTCAGGACATGAAAATTCTCCCCTGGGATCCGCGGGGAAAATCCCATCGAAAAAGGAAAAGAATTTTTCTGTAAGTTTGTTTACCATGGCAGAAGCTGTTGAGAAGTTCTTTCCGTGGATGCCGGACGCGCGTTTCAACGGCAACGATCGTATTGTATCAAAAAGAACAGCGACGCGATAGGGCGCATGTCACGTGAGACTCAGTATTTTCTCCTTGCATGTGCAAAGGCTTTATGGGTACAATCGTCCAAGGTTTCTGCTTATGAGAAAAGGATTCTGCTTATGAGAAGGTTTAGTGGATTTTTTTGTTTGTTCGTGCTGTCGGCGGCGAATTCCGGTTTAATGGCCGCCGACCTTCCGCGTGGTGACGTGACTCTCGATTTGAAGGGAGCCGTGAAGACGATCGAGAATTGGGAATGGCCGGGGTGGAACGGTTATGCAATGAAAATCACGAACGGCACCCTCGAGGTGGCAGGGCGTATGATGCCGCGGCATGGGGTGACCGACATATATTCGGGCGGTGTTCTTAAGTTCAAGGAGGATGCGGTCTACATTCCGGGCGCAGGAGACGCTCAGCAGCGCTGGACCGTCGTTCATGGCGGCGGAATCCTCGATCTTTCAAAAGGTCGTCTAAATCCCTTTAATGCGCGCTTTGTCGTAAATAAGGGAGGAGTCGTGCGACTCGGCACCGATCTCGAGTCGCGCCCTCATGGCAACCGATGGCACGTCAAAGGCGGGAAGATGATCGTCACCGACCATGTGATTCTGGGCATGGATGAATTTTTCGTCGACACGAACGTCGTTTTCGAGGTTGATGTCGCGAAGGGAAAATTCGCCGATTTTTCAAAAGTGACGCTTGCGCCCGGAGCGAGGATCAAAGAGGTCGGCAAAGGCGCGGTCATTCGTTCGCATGACGATCCGCGCTGGAAGAAGAGCGAAATCGTCCGCCAGCTGGATCGGATTGGATTTTCGGCCCGCGGTGATGCCGCAAATCGCTGCTATGCGATTTATTTCCGCGAGGAGGTGACAAATGTCATCAGGCGCGTCGCCTACAAATGTCCGGAATTCGGAATAAAAGTTACCAGACTGCCTTATTTTATATGCCGCTACCCGAAAGGCGCAAAACGCCCGTTCGACATTCAGGCCGTCGTCGAAGCGAAGGATGGAACTCGCATACATCGCACGATAACGGTTCCCTACAATTCGAATCCGATCGGGCGGCCGTTCCCGAACGAGAAGTTTAAGCTTGGCGTGGTTTCGTATGGTCCAGGCCGTGAACGGTTCGAGATGGTGACTAATAGGCTCGGCAATCTCTATGTGCGCTGGGGGAGCTGGCAGCAGCTTTTGCCAGAAAACGCCACCGGCAAGTGGATGAAGGATGCGAAAGAAAGAGACGTTTATGCGATGACGATTTACGCGAACTGTCCGCGAAACAAGCGCGATGAAATAAAAGCGGCGTGGGGCGGAAGGTATCTCGGCAATAATCAGGGCGAGCGCACCGGATTTTTCTACGGGCATCGCAAGGAGATGCGCGGTCCCCAGGATCGCAATCTGAAGGAGGCCAGAGATTGGTTTTTAACCAGGTTTTTCCGCGGTGACTACAAAATGTGCCGCGGAGCGGCCGGCGAAGATCCGTTTCATTTCGCAACTTCGGGGGCGGCGATTTCCAACGCGGAATTGCCGGCGGGAATCGATTTCGTATGCAATGAGCTTTATGCCGTGGGCTGCGCCAATATTACGTATGCGACCGCGGAGAACCGCGGTGCGGCACGGAAGTGGGGACCGGAATGGTGGTCCGGGTGGCTTGCGCACGAGTGGCAGACCTTCGGCATTCCATACGATAAGGACGATAAATACCTTTCGCTGGAAGCGGGGATAAAATCTCTCTGGCTTCAGGGGACTTCGCTTCTTTGTCTTGAATCGGGGTCGACGGGCACACAGGCTCATCCGTACACTTGGGGAGTGCCAGAGGAGAGGCGAAAAAAAGGCTACGGCTACGATGACGAACCGCCGCGCCGATACCGCGACACCATTCGCAAGTGCAATATTTTCACGGAAGACCATCCGCGGGCGAAGGGAACTCCCGAAACAAAAATCGCGCTTGCGATGGGGGCGTACGACGGTTACATCGGGCAGAATCGCGCCGATATCGCGCCGTGGGCGCAGCACACGAATCGAATCATACATCTAAACGAGAAGATAAACATCTGGACTTGTTCTCATCCCGAGTGGACATGGGACCGCGCGCGCGAGGTATTCTTCCCGCCGTCGGGAACAATCGGCGTCTCGGGAGCGCCCTTCGGGCAGGTGGATGTCGTAGGTGTCGACGATATGTCACGCGTTGAAGATTTAAGCCGTTATTCGCTTCTTGCTTTCGGCGGCTGGAATACGATGACGGACCATGCCAAGAGGGTTCTTGAACGGTGGATCGCAAACGGCGGGACCTGCATTATGTGCCTGCCGCAGCTTTCAAAACGCGTCGACCGCGATTTTCTGAACTACACGCTTAAAGACCTGCTCGTTCCCTGCGGTATTGAAATTCGCGGATTCAGATCGGTCGGCGACATCAAGGTGGCCGCACTTAAAAATCTGACCGGAATCGACGTTGTGGACACTCTGACCGACGCAACGCCGCTGGTTGTTAAAAAACGGATCGGCAAAGGCTGTTATTATCTGATGCTAGCATACGATTATCCGGGCGGAAACGGCGAGATAGGCGATAAATGGAAACGGCTGCTTTCCTCATGCGCGAAAAAAGTTGATCAGAAGCTGGTTCTGGAGCAGGAGAACGATCAGGATGAACTACGCTTTTTCACCAGTGCCGTGTATCCCGGGAAGGCGTATGTGATGAATTTGGACATGCATAAAAAGCGCCGTGTCAAGGTGCGTGTCGGCCGCGGCGTCAGGATGGTTGAATTGGCGCCGCTTGAAATCAGGGAGTTTCAATAGGCTTAAAAGAATTGAATCAGCCGGGGAATTATCATATAATCAGAAAAAATCAACCTGGTGGTAACCGGAAAGTTCTGTGAAAACCAGACGCTGTCGCGCAGCCGTTAGAGTCGGAATACGAGCCACCTGCAACCATTCCAGTACCCTCGCTCGAGGGGGAAAGAACGATATGAAAAGAATTATTGCATCTTTTTGTCTTCTGCCGCTGCTGCCGGCGGCAGGTGCATCCGACGGGATTCCCGAAATTGTGGTATATGCTTCACGCATAGAATCCTCGGCAAGCGAAATACCTTCAGGAGTTCAAGTGCTCACCGCCGACGAAATCGACGAGAGTTCCGCGAGAGATCTTCCCGAACTGCTGGCAAAAAAAATCAATCTGAACATCCGCACCATGAATTCGAATCCGATGCAGTCCGAGATATCAATGCGCGGATTTGGAGAGAAGGGGTATGGACGGGTTAAAATCATTCTGGACGGAGTGGAACTCAACAATGTGGATATGGCCGTCCCGGATTTGACCGGAATCCCCCTGCGGTCGATCCAGCGCATTGAAATAATTCCAGGCCCAAGTCCGGTGCTGTATGGAGATGGTGCGGTCGCCGGTGTCATCAATATCACTACCGATTCGCGCAGTTCAGAGCGCGAAACCTCAATCGAGGCCAAAGCGGGCTCTCAAAACACCTTCGGGGCGAGCCTTTATACCAAGGGCGTTTTCGAGCGCGATGCAGTCCAATATGCGGCCGGTTACGCGTTCGACATCTCCGATGGCTATCGCGATCGCAGCGCATGGCAGATTCACAAGGCAAATGCTTCACTTCGAAAGAACTTCGAAAACGGGTCGTATGCCGGAGTGGTCGCCAATTACGGCAATTCGTTTTACGAGATGCCCGGCGCCCTGTCGCACGCGGCATGGCGAAGTGGGCGAAAAACCGCTGCCTACAGCGACGACTGGGGCAGAATCTGGAATGCGGCGGCGGGAATCGATTCCAAGGCGAAGCTGGCGCAGGATCAATGGCTCTATCTGGATGGACGCTTTTCGTTTCAGCACCGTACCGCAAACTGGGGCGACTATCATTACGCCAACGAATACGACCTCTACGGTATATTTTTCTCGCCTCGTTATGTAAATGAAAAACCGCTTTGGTCAAAAGACAATCGCTTCACGGCGGGAGTAGATATCAGGTTCGATCAATACGAGGTCGAAGACAACTCGGGCTTCAATAATCCAGAATACCGGTTCGAACGCCTCCGGGCGGCGGCTTTCGCGCAGGATTCATTATGCATTTCTGAATACGTCACCCTGCTGGCAGGAGGTAGGTTCGAGGCCATTGCCAACCGGTGGTCAGATTATCGCGGCATCAACGAATCAAACGACACCTTTACCGAAGCCGATTTTGAACTGGGCGTGGTGGTGCGCCCGTACGACAATCTGAAAACCTATGCCAAGGCCGCGCGATTCCACCGGATGCCGTTTTGCGATGAGATGAACTACACGCAGGACGGAAAATTGCTCGAACCGGAAACCGGATGGTCGGCAGATGCCGGGGTGGAATTCCGTTTTCTCAGCGAATGGAAGGTCTTTGTTGACGCCTATGCGATGTTGATCGATGATGAGATATTTTACAATCCGTACGCGCGCGATTTCGGTGGCGGGGCATGGGGAGGCTTCAATTGTAACAGCCCGGGGCGAACCCGGCGTCTGGGTGGCGATGCGGGTGTGCAGTGGAAGCGGGAGAAGGTTGCGTCGGCGTCGGTATTCTACGGTTTTTCCGACTCGGCATTTACGGACGGCCAGTACGACGGGAATACCGTGCCGCTGGTGCCCACACATCGGATACGGGCCGAGGCAGGGGTGGAGCTCGGAGCCGGCCTTGAGGCGATGTTTGGGTACAAATATGTTTCAAAGCAATATTTGAGCAGTGATTTTGACAATGATCATAAACGGCTTTGCAGCTTTTCGCTTTTTGACGTTTCTCTGCGCTGGGAGCCATCTTGGGCGAAACGGTGGCGCGCAACATTGAGCGTGAACAATATTTTCGACCGGAACTATTGCGATTTCGCCGGTTGGACCGATTATGGCGGAGCATATTATTATCCTGCCTGCGGCAGAAATTTCATGTTCAGTATCGGTTGTCGGTTTTAGTCTCGGTTCGTCACGGCTATTTTGGGGGTTGATTTTTTATGCAAAAAGGGATAACATAACCAGTTCATTTTTGGAGGTAAATATGAGTGAAGAAAAACTTCCCCGTCCTGTTATCGATGCGGACGAGTGCAAAGGTTGCGGACGTTGCGTTCAGGCGTGTCCGCGCAAGTGTCTGATTATCGAGAAGCGTCTTAACAGCCGTGGCGTGAGTCCCGCTGCATACACCGGAGAAGGGTGTATCGGTTGCGCCATCTGCTTCTACAACTGCCCGGAACCGTATGCAATTTCGGTACTCAAACCCTGATTCGCGCGAGGTTAAAATGACCACAAAATTTATCAAAGGCAATGAAGCTATCATTATCGGTGCGTTGTATGCAGGATGTGACGCATATTTCGGCTACCCCATCACCCCCGCCAGCGAGGTGGCACATGCCGCAGCGAAATGGTTCCCGTCCGTCGGTCGCACCTTCCTGCAGGCCGAATGCGAAACCGCCAGCATCAACATGGTTTACGGCGCAGCTTCCACCGGCACGCTTTCGATGACCGCCACCAGCGGCCCCGGAATGAGCTTGATGCAGGAGGCTATTTCCTACATGGCCGCAGCTGAACTTCCCGGGGTCATCGTCACCGTCATGCGCGCAGGTCCCGGACTTGGCAACGTCTACCCCGAGCAGGGCGATTACAATCAGGCGGTAAAAGGCGGTGGCCACGGCAACTACCAGTGCATCTGTCTGGCACCGGCCAGCGCGCAGGAAATGTGCGATTTGACCATGAAGGCGTTTGAGCTTTCCGTCAAATGGCGTACGCCCGCCATCGTGATGGCCGACGGACTGCTCGGCCAGATGATGGAGACATTGACCCTTCCTGAAAAGGAAATTCCCGTTGCGGATATGTCGTCATGGGCGGTGCAGGGAGACGCGAAAACCCGTCCCAATCTCATTACGTCCATCTTCCTCGACGCTCCTGCGCAGGAAGCTCACAACATCCATCTGCAGGAAAAATATTCTCGTATGGCAGCGGAAAGCGCCAGCGAGTCCTATATGACCGAAGATGCAGATTTGGTGCTGCTCGGTTACGGCATTTCAAGCCGCATCGCCCGTACGGCGGCGGAAATGTTGAGAAGCGAGGGATACAAGGTCGGCGTTTTCCGTCCGATTTTGCTCAATCCGTTCCCCTCTAAAGAGCTGAATGCGGCAATCGCCGGCAAGAAGGCAATGTCCGTCGAATTGAGCTGCGGTCAGTTCCGCGACGATGCGATGATGCACCTTTCCAGAGATATCGGCCGTCATCAGGACATCGCTCTTTGCAACCGCATGGGCGGCATGGTACTCAGCGTCGACGAGGTCATCACCGCCGCCAGAAAACTTCTGCAAGATAAATAAGGAGGATTGGAAATGAAGGAAATCAAGACATTGGGAATGTATCCCTCCTTTTCGCGCAGCGGTAAAGAAACCCGCGCAACCCACTATTGCGCCGGATGCGGTCATGGTATCATTCATAAGCTGGTGACCGAAGCGATGGTGGAGCTGGAACTTCAGGATCGCACCGTAATCGTCAACCCGATCGGATGTTCGGTGTTCGGTTACTACTACTGGGATTGCGGCAATATCGGCGCAGCCCACGGACGCGCCTCGGCTATCGGCACGGCGGTGAACCGCACGCGCAAAGATGCCGTCGTCATCTCCTACCAGGGTGACGGCGATTTGGCGGCGATCGGTTTCAATCACACCTTTCAGGCCGCCAACCGCGGCGAGCACATGGCGGTGTTCTTCGTCAACAACGCCATCTACGGCATGACCGGCGGACAGATGGCGCCGACCACGCTTGAAGGTATGCGCACGAAAACCTCTCCCTTCGGGCGTGATCCGCTGACGATGGGATACCCCATGCACGTCTGCGAAATCTTCAATCAGCTGAAGGCTCCCGTGTATATCGCCCGCGTCAGCGTTGCTGATACCAAGCGCATCATGCAGGCCAAGGCCGCCATCCGCAAGGCGCTTGAAATCCAGCGTGACGGAAAGGGCTACGCCTTTGTCGAAATAATTTCACCGTGCCCGACCAACCTCGGAATGAACGCGCTTCAGTCCGCGGAATTCTGCATTGAACGCATGGAAAAAGAATATCCCCTCGGAGTCGTCCGCGACGAAACGGAGAATGCCGAACCCCGCAAGGCGCTTGAGACGAAACCATCTCCGAAAGAGTTCTTCGAGGACGATGAAAATCCCGTGCCCCCTGCGACAGTCGATGAGAGCGCAAAAGAGCTGCGTTTGAAGTTTACTGGCTTTGGCGGACAGGGAATTCTTTCTCTCGGCATCTGCGTGGCGGAGGCCGCTCGCGCTGAAAGACGTTTCACTTCATGGTATCCCAGCTATGGCCCCGAGCAGCGCGGCGGTTCGGCCCAGTGCTCGGTGGTTATTTCGGGCCGTCCGATCGGGTGCCCCGCCGTTGACCATCCCGATGTGCTGGTGTGCATGAACCAGCCTTCGTACGAACGCTATGTCGGCGACGTGGTCAAAGGCGGTATCGTGATCGTTGATGAAACGGTTCCGCTCAACGTCCAAGCGCCGGAAGGCGTCAAGGTGGTCCGCATGCCGGCCATCGATCTAGCGATTAAACTTGGAGTACCCAAGGCGGCCAACACCATGATGCTGGCCGCGTTGATGAAACTCGGCGCGACCGGTTTGAAGCGCGAGAATCTGATCGATGCTCTTTGCGCCTCGTTCAAGAAAAAACCGGAATTGGCCGAAAAGAACAAAGCTCTGGTCGGCGAAGCCGAGGCTTGGATGGAGAAAAACCTCGGGATTTAACGGAGGAGAGATCGGGACATTCAAGCAATGTCCCGATTTTTTTAGTGCCAGCGAAGGGTAATGCCATGCGTGTTTTAGATTGTGATATTGCAGGGCTAAAGATTGTCGAGCCCGACTGCTTTCTGGATTCGCGGGGATATTTTTGCGAGGTGTGGAACGAAAATCGCTACCGGCAGGCGGGAATTGACGCTAAATTTGTGCAGGACAACGAAAGTATGTCGGCAAAAGGCGTGCTACGGGGATTGCACTGGCAGGATGGCGAGTACGCCCAGGCCAAGCTGGTCCGCGTGGTATGCGGTGCGGTATGGGATGTGGCGGTCGATCTGCGTAAAGGTTCACCGACCTTCGGCAAATATTTAGCATGCCTTTTGAGCGGCGAAAACCATCGGCAGTTCTTTATTCCGCGCGGTTTTGCCCATGGCTTTGTTGTATTGCGCGACAATACCGTCTTTTCATACAAATGCGACAATTTCTACCATCGCCCCAGTGAACGGGGAATCCGGTTCGACGATCCCGATCTGGCCATTGAATGGCCGGATTGCGGCGTGCCGTTCAGTCTCTCAGAAAAGGATTTGTCACATCGGTTTTTCAGGGAGCTTTTTCCTTGAGCTTCTCGCCGCGGCGTTCAGGCATCGTCTCGATCCACTTTGAAATCTCTTTGCTAATCCGACGCCAGGTTTGGTCGCTGAAACGTTGCTCGAGAAATTCGTCGTAGATGGTGAAGAAGGCGGTGTGGAGCAGTTCGATGGCGGCCATGCGCTCTTCAACCAGCGCATTGTATTCACGCTGTTTCGATTTTGGCAACGCCACCGACCGGAACGAGAAGCTGTCATCAATGGAACATTTGATGGTCAAATCGCCAAAGGCGACCGTCAGTTTTATTTTGGTGACGGTTTTTCCAAGGCGCAGTGCGGTTTCCGCCTCTGCCGACATCAGTACCTCGCCGTCGTGGAGCGAGACGCGTCTTGCGCCGGTGTCATGCCGGTGGAGATAGATCGGTCCCTCCAGTTCGATGCCGAAGCTGCGGTCGTCCGGAAGCTTCCAGATGTTGTCGCCTTTTTCCCACGCCCACCAGAGCCAGGTGAGAAATTCACTGCCGAGCGACTGCTCCGAAGGGGTTGAGACCTCCTGATCGGGCGAAAATCTCGCAGGTTTCAAATCGGTGGCATTGAGGTGTTTTCTCTTCAGCGCGGCTGATGCCGGATCGAGCACCTTGGGCGCGTGACCGGTCGCTTCGCGGTAAGCGACGGTCAATGCCAGTATCTGCTTGTCGGACATGGCGTCGCTGACCAGCAGTTTGTTGCGCAAGTCGACTACGCACGAAATGTTTTCGATCGCTGGCGGCATGTTCGGTTTCAGCTGCTTGGCGGTGTTTTCTCGGATCTCCTTGCGGTCGCTGTTCGAGAGGAAGTTGACCTGGCGTAGAGCCATGAGTTTGAGCTCCTCCTGCTTGCAGATGGAGGAGAGCAGCTTTTTGGGAATCTTGCGCTCCATTTTCAGAGTCTGCACCGTGACGTAGGGCCCGATCACGGCGGTCTCTTCGGACAAGTCGCGATCGAGCGGGAAGCGCCCGCCGACCCAGCCGGTCAGCGGATCTACGCCCAATGATTCCAGTGGCGGGGCCAGTCGTTTTTCAAAATTCTTGACGATTGAGTCGTTGATTTCTGCGGGCAGATAGAAAAGCCTGAAGTTGATGGAGCCTGAATCGAGTTTCATTGTGTGTCCTGGGGAAAGGGGTGAATACGGAACCAACGGCCACATTGTATCACAAACGGGGAAAATAAGGAAGAATCTGTGTCCGCCGCCCGTGCGAAAGTGCGAGACATGTTGCGTCAGCTTTCCGATTACGCGCAGGTGGATATTTTTTGTGTCGAGAAAACATTCGGTATGCTATAATGAGCAAATCGCAGGTGCTTTGTCCGGAGTAGCCGCCGAATATGGCACCCTGAAGCGATGCCGGTGCTTGATCGGGTGCGTTTGAGATGAATCTCACCTGCGCTCTTCCCGCACGGCGGATGACGGCACGGAAAAACCAAGGTAATCAGGAGTTTATGAAATGGACTGGCGCAATGAATTGAGCAGTATCGTCAACGGGCGGGCGCGAATGACCCGTGCCGAACAGGAAAATGCCGATTACGAAAATTTTTTGCTTTCAGTTGCCAAACCGGCGTTGGAAGAGGTCGCCGAAGAGTTGCGCTCGCTCGGCCGCGAGGTTTCCGTCCGTATCGCGCCGGCTTCGGTTCGCCTGCAGGTCCGCTCCGGCGAGTATGACGAAATCGTGTTCAGCGTCATGAAAAAATACGTTCAGAACGGAATTCTGCCCAGCGCCGAAATACGCGTTCTGCGCGGAACCGGCCCCCTCAACAAATACGAGGCGCTGATCCGCGAAGGAACGGCCAACTATCGGATTGAGGAAGTGACGCGCGATGATGTCATCGCCTGTTTCATCAAGTATTACCGTATGGCGGTCAACGACGGGCCGCGTGTCTGATTTCAGCGGTGGATGACGGTTATGAAGGTTTGCGTGCTGGGCAGCGGTAGCAAAGGCAATTGCACATACATTTCAACAGGATCGACCTCGATTCTTGTTGATGCTGGAATCAACCGCAAACAGACGCTGGAGCGCATGCGGCAGATGGGGATCGCACCGCAGTCGATACAGGCCATTTTTTTCACCCACTCCCATACCGATCACTGCAAGGCGGCGGCGACCCTTTCCCGGGAGTTGACGGCCGGCTTGTTCGCAAGTTCGGAGGTGGCCGATTCAATTGATATGGCGCTCCCCTCGGAATCACTGGACTGGACCGTGTTCGAAACCGGTCAGACGGTGGAATTCGGAGATATGAAAATCGAAAGTTTTTCAGTTCCCCACGATGTCGCCGCGGTCGGCTATGTTTTCGATGACGGCAGAAGCCGCCTGTTTTACGCCACCGATCTGGGCATGGTCACCGAGCAGGTCCGGCAGAATTTCAGATTTTGCGATGCGGCGATCCTCGAGAGCAATCACGATGCCGGTTTGCTGCATTCCTCGGGGCGTCCTAAAAAGCTGATTTCGCGCATCGCAGGACGCAGCGGACACCTGTCCAACGATGATGCGTGCAGTCTGGTTTCCGAGTGCGCACCCGAGCGGTTGCGTCTGCTGATGCTTGCGCATCTGAGCGAAGAATGCAACACTAGGCAGCTGGCTCATTCAAACATGGTCCGCGCTCTCAAAAAATGCCGGCGCGAAGCCGTTCGGCTGGAGATTCTGCCGCAGAACGAGGCTAGCGGTTTTTTTGATTTTTGATTTGTCCCCGGAGGAAAAACAATGGAAATTGAAGAGATAAAAGCACGGTTAGACAAGCAGCGGGCGGCATTTTCCGAAATGCGCTCCTATCTTGATATCGACAACCGTCGCAAGCTGTTGGCGGAACTTGAGGAGCTGGCGGCGGGTCCCGATTTTTGGAACGATGCAAACGCGGCAAAGGATACGATCGCAAAAACCACCGCTCAGCGGGCGGTTATTCGCCCGTTCGACGAATTGGCAAAGGAGCTGGACGATTGCGAAGTGATGATGGAGCTTGCCGATGCCGAGGATGACGCCGCGTCTCGAAACGCGGCTTATGCGGAGGTGGAGCAGGCGCAGGAGCGAGCGGATGCCATGATCGGGAAGATCCGTCTGCAGTCGCTCTTTTCAGGGAAGCTGGATACCTGCAACGCGTACGTCACGCTGCATAGCGGTGCCGGCGGCACCGAGGCTTGCGATTGGGCGGATATGCTGCTGCGGATGTACACGATGTATTGCGAAGACAACAATTTCGCAATCCACATTCTCGACACCCAGCCCGGTGACGAAGCGGGCATCAAATCGGTGTCGTTTCTGGTGGAGGGACTGTACGCCTACGGCATGCTCAAATGTGAACGCGGCGTGCACCGTCTGGTGCGCATCAGCCCCTTCGATGCCAACAAGCGTCGTCACACTTCGTTCGCCTCGCTTGATGTCGTCGCCGAAATTTCAGACGACATTGAAGTCGAAATCAAGGAGTCGGATCTGCGCATCGACACCTACCGATCAGGCGGCGCTGGCGGTCAGCACGTAAACAAAACCGATTCGGCAGTGCGTTTGACCCATATGCCGACCGGGATTGTCGTGGCATGCCAATGCGAGCGGTCGCAACACAAGAACAAGGCCCGCGCAATGAGCATGCTCAAGGCCAAGCTGTACGAATATCACGAAGACAAAAAGCGCAAGGAGATGGAGCGTTTTTATGGTGAAAAGGGCGAGATCGCTTGGGGAAGCCAGATACGTTCATACGTTTTCCAGCCGTATACCATGGTCAAAGACCTGCGAACCGATGTTGAGACCCCCGATGTGCAGGGGGTCATGAACGGGCGCTTGCAACCCTTCGTCGAGGCGTATCTGACGCAGCTGGCAGCAAAAAACATGGCTGCACCGAAAGACGGGGAATAGGGTGCTTATTCGGCGGTCTCTCCGGAATTTTCCGGAGCGGCCGTTTCGCTTTCTGCGGCGTTCGGCTCAACGCCGTTTTCCGTGGCGCCCGTTTCGCTTGCGGCCAGACCGTTTTCCAGCCGGTCGGCAAATTCAGCGGCGAACCGGCGATAGGCGATCGAGCCGCGGTTGCCGGGATCGTAAAACACAACCGGCTTGCCGAAACTGGGAGCCTCGCTCACGCGTACACTGCGGGGGATGGTGGTTTCGTAAACCTGCGCACCGAAGTATTTGCGCACTTCTGCCACCACGTCGGCGGCAAGACGGGTGCGGGAATCGAACATTGTCATCAGCACTCCTTCAAGCCTGAGATTGGGGTTGCCGCCGTTGTCGCGCAGTTTTCCGATCAGGTCGGTAATCACGCTCAAACCTTCCATCGCGTAGTATTCGCACTGCATGGTTACCACCACCGCATCAGCGGCCGCCAGCGACGAGGTCATCAGTATGCCGAGCGAGGGAGGGCAGTCCATAAGCACATAGTCGAAAACATTGGCCTCGAGCACGCAGTCAAGCGCATTGCGGACTACCGACAGATGGTTGGACTGTCTGGCGATTTCGATTTCAGCCCCGGCCAGATCCAGCTCCGAAGGAATGATGTTGATGTTTTCGTAGGGAGTTGCCTGGATGATGTCGGCAATCTCCGCCTGTCCCGTGATGATGGGGTAGAGACTCACGCCGGCGGTCGGACGCAGCCCGAGACCGCTTGTGGCGTTGGCCTGCGGGTCAAGGTCGATAACCAGCACGGTTTTCCCGGCGAGCGAAAGGGCCGCGGCAAGGTTGACGACGGTGGTGGTTTTGCCGACACCGCCTTTTTGATTGGCGATGGCGATGACTTTGGTTTTGCTTTCCATGGTATTACTCCGCCTTATCGGGTAGGGATTTAGCCAGTTTGCCGATTATGGTTTCGATGGTTTTGGTTAGAGACTTGTTGATTCCCGCGGCGAGTTCCACCGGCGACAGGTTCCGCAGCGTTTCAACGGATGTCGCAGACAGGACAACAGGGGCTTTTGCGTTTCTTGGCGAATTGTTATCGCTCAGCACGATTCGCAGCTCGGTGACGGCTGCCGGCTGGGAGAGCCGTTCATCGATCCGGCAAACGGTTAAAACGGCATCAATTGAATACTGGGTGCGAATTTGCGACCGGGAGTCTGCAATCATCTCGAACAACCCCGATTCTCGGAGGCTGTTTTCAAACTGCGCCTCGAAAAGCGGTGCCGGGGCGTCAATCCAGGACGCATAGTAGTCTGCAACGCATTGTCCGTCTTTTCGCATCCTGATGAACGACCGAACGTCATAAGGCGGCACAATCCGGAACGAACGCAGCTTGGTCGAGCCGATTCGGGCCTCAGACAGCGAGAGGGGGGCGGCAATTTTGACCTCCGGGGTGAATGTGGTTCGATTGGCCTCAGCAGATGCATTCTTTTCAATGCCAAGATCAAGACATCCGGTGCAGATGAGAACCGGAATGCAGAGTGCGGCGGATTTTAAATAGGTCATTGTTTGCGCTCCTGTTGCTCGCCCCGGGGGCGGGGAAAAGCAATTTCGTAAAATCAATATTTTGAGTATATCACAGTTGGTGCCTTTTGTGCTAGCACAGATAATTGACAACTTCGTTGGGACATATTATAATCGAGCAAAAGTGGATTTTCAAAAAAATGTCAATCAGGCAGCTATGAAAGGTTCGGATGGATGAAGTCTTTGTTGTTATTTGTTTGCTTGTCGGTTGCAACGCGCCTGACGGCGGCTTGGTCTTTTGACGAAAGCGCGATGACCGCAACCGACGGAAATTGGACAATAAAGCTTGGCTATTACGACAACGGCTATGGCTTCTATTCCATTACCGCCGGCTCCGGCGATCTGGATTTGACCGACTTTGAAAGGGATACAGGAATAAAAATCACCCGTTGCGATTCATACAGCCGGGGGAAGGCATTTGCCGTAAAGAGCAACATAAAATCGCTGAAGGCACCCGATATCGTTTCGGTGGGGTATTCGGAGTTCTGGAGGTGTTCGGCCATCACCAATATTTATCTTCCGTCGGCGATAACCTTTGGGGAGTACGCCTTCAACGAGTGCAAGGAGCTGGTTTCACTTACCATCTCGTCCGAGGCGAAATCATTTCCCAAACATTTTGCTAAAGCGAATGCAAAAATGGTTTCCTTAACCCCCACGGAATTTCCAAATCTGACAAAGATAGGAGACAGCGCGTTTTACGGATGTTCGCGCTTGGAAGTTTCGCTGAGTCTTCCAAATCTCACAACCATCGACACTCATGCGTTTTATAATTGCAGCAAATTTCGCGGTATTTATTTTCCGAAGTTGACCACTCTCGGCAGACAAGCGTTTTGCTATACCTCGTCGCTGGAAAAGTTATCGCCGCTGTTCCCCGATACGCTTGCCTCCATCAGCGGAGATTCGCTTTTCTTCCGGAATAGCGTTTCGCGCAAATTTGTCCAAGAGGAGCCCTTGCGCATTGCGAATCCCAATATCACCGTTATCGGTGAGTATTTCATGGACGGAGTGGCGGATTTTACCATGCCCTTCGATTTTTACAGTCCGATTGCCACCATCCAAAAAAATGCTTTTACCACATTGCCCAAAGGGCAGATTGTAAACTTCTACTCCGATGTTGTACCAACCTTTGCAGCAAGTGCCATGCATACCGCGGGAAAGGGGAAAATCGTTTTTTACATACATTCACAAAACGCGATTTCCGCATGGAAGGAGCGGTGCGAGGCGCTGGCGGAGACCTTTGAGTCGTCGAAGACCGCCTCTGACTATCCGGGAATACGCACTATAGGATTGGTGGATTGCTCCGGCGGAAGCGGCACCTATGCCTGGGTCGTTAGCGCGACAGAAGGCTCGGGCACAACGATGATTATCAAATGACGGAAGAATTTTAATTTCTGTTGAAGGGGTACACTGAGAAAGTGGCACCCCTTTTTTAGTGTCGTAAAATCACCCCCATCCCATTCCTATCATTGTATGATAAGCCTGGGATTTCTTACATTTTATGCAAATTTGGAGGTTAGACTTGGTATTGAGCTGCCGAGAACAAATAACAGATGGAGTAGAAGCGTCTGAGTTTATGCGAAAAGCGATTGTACGGAAGCGTTATTTGATGGATTTTTCTCAAATTACAGATTAACAGGCGCAGTTATTCTATACAGCTTGTCTAACTGCGTTATATGCGAACTTAATTTTTAGAGATGCAGCTCGTCATTTAGGAGGAGGGGGTTACCGCATTTAATCTAATATCCCTAAGCGCACTTAGTCCTTCGTTTTGCATATTTCTGAACGGCGCAGCTTTAGGTCTTTTCTGATTGTTTTGCATGTAATGCTCTTCATATACGCGCAGAACAAAATCTGCTGACCCAATAACTGCACCTTTTGTAAAGTATGCTATCCGATGCGAA
>JAZQGX010000323.1:0-5469 GCA_045540275.1 Kiritimatiellia bacterium
GTTCGATGAGGGGTAGCCGCCGAAAAACGGCGAAGTCCGTTTTGAGGGTAGTCGAAGACCGAGCGGGCGTACCCGACAACAAGGGGCGCTCCGCTCTACTCTACTAGTGGGAGTTTATGATATACTGTCCAGCATGAGGCGTTGCAGAATAAATCTTCCAAATCGGTGCCAGCGCCTGATCGGCCGAGTGGCACACCGCGCGTTTGAAGGGGGCAAGCTGCGAATCGAAAGGGTCGCGCCGCTATGACAATGAAAACCTACTGTGGCAATTTACTGTGGCAATCAAGTCTGACCCTGTTGGCTCTGCCAAAGAAGCCCAAGTCGCCGTTGCAGCGCTACAGGCTTCTGCGCAAGGGGAAGGATGTTCTGGCATGAATGCAGACACAGCATATACAGTTAATCTTACACAGAAGGGTCTGACCCTTTTGCCCAATGGAGATTTCTATAGCAAACATGTTTCACCAAAATGGTGAAACCTTCAACTGCGTTTTTAGCTTTAACCTCCTCGATATAGCAAGGCCGCCGCGGCCTATCCTTATCCCAACCCCGCAAGGGCGGGGTCATCTTGACCACATCAGGGGTCCATAGCCCCCGCTACCGCACACCTTAGGACCGTTTTGTCTAGGATGATTTTTAACGCAGAGGCGCAGAGACGCAGAGCGACATCGGCTACACGTCGCAAGTTGTCTTGAAGTGTCGCGACAGCAAAAGCGCGTTGCACCTGGCCGCCGCCATCGTGTATAATTCGTGGACTACAAAATCAACACGAAAGGACACACGGTAAAGGCGAGGAAGTTCTCGTACAGCTGGCTGAAGAAGGACGCGATGGCGATACTGCGCTCCTATGGGATAGCACCACCCCCTGACCCCGGGGGAGTCGCGTCTGGAATGCCGTATTTGCCGGGGTTCGAGAAGATGTTCCTGAAGTCTGTGGGATAGCAGAATGGCGGTTTTACGGGCAAACGCGGGGAGAATCATCACAGGCTGACAAAAACACAATTTTCTTATCTTGCTAAATTCCGCGTATTGTGCGCGGAATTAGGAAATGTTATACTACGCACATCCCTCTATGGGATGGTAGTGAAGCAATTAAGGAGTAATAATGAAAAAAGTTCTCAAAAGAGTCAAAACGAGTTTGACGTTGATTGATTCTCTAATCCAGAGTTTGATGTTGACCATGTGCATGATGTTCGCATTCAATGTCAATACCGCTCTTGCGGACGGCAAGGAGTTTGTTGTTGAATTCGATGCCAGTGGTGGCGAGAAATATATTAGTCTTGATGTGCATACTTCTTATAGTAATCCAAATGTTCTTTGGTCTGCATCATTCTTTTACGATTCGTATAGCTGTAATTGGATTACAGGTCTAAATGTTCTTGGTTATCACACTACATATGATACATATACATCCTATTCAGGAGACTATGCTTGGTGGTTGCAGTGGGACTCACTATTATATGATAATGGCAAACGCATTTCCGGAAAATCTGTTGATGTTACAGAGCGGAATGGGAACGCTATTCAATTGCAAATATTCTGTGACAAGAATTCCGGACAAGAAAGAAATTACCGAGCTAAAATCAACAGCCGCTCTGACTACCTGACTATTAAGCAAAAAGGTGTGACTTCCGAGTTGACATCAGTAGTTGTTGCCTTTAATTCTATGGATGGGGCAATTTGCAACTCGCAAAGTTATAAAATTGGTTACCCTTATGGTTCGTTGCCCACTCCCACGAAAAGCAATTGCACATTTAGCGGCTGGTATTCCGACACCCTGTTCCAAAATCAAGTCATTGCGTCTACGATAGTTTCGGCTTCGGTCAAAACACTCTATGCCAAGTGGACAGATAATAACACGAAGACCATCTCCATATCCCCATCTGAACGTGAAATATCTGCTTCTGGCGGGCCTGCCAAAGTTTCTATAAAATGCACTGGAACATGGACGGAATCGTCTTCTCCTAGCGGTTGGGGTGGGTCATACTGGCACTGGACAACAATGTCTTCTAAACCTATAACAGGAAACTTTACTGGGGAGTATTATGTCGAACCAAATACTAACACTTCGCCACGGACAATAATAATAGCATTTAAATGTGGGTCGCAGAAGGTAACTCATGCCGTCATACAAGAAGGGGCTAGTTTAACTTACACTACCGTTTCATTTAACTCTAACGGAGGATCTTCGTGTCAACAACGACAGTATGTCGTAGGGAAGGACTATGGCTCATTGCCTACCCCTGTGAAAAATGGATTCACTTTTGAAGGTTGGTATTCAAATTCTTCACTATCCGAACGTGTTAATCCTTCAAGCACCGTTTCCTCATCTATAAAAACACTGTTTGCTAAATGGGAGCAAAACACCCCAACCTTCTCAGTTAATGCTAGCGGAGGCTTATATCATGTTGCCTTGAATGGCTGTCGTTCAGTAATCATCCCTGACAATGTAACTTATATCAGCAGCCGTGCGTTTACCGATTGCGGTGATTTAAGTAGCGTCACTATCCCTGAAAGCGTAAATAGCATTGATTCTAATGCTTTTTCTGCGTGTTCCAATATAGTAAGTGTTATGATTCCGCAACAAGTGCTTAGCAATACGGTTCGCATTATTTATCCATATGCGAAGTATTATGGTCTTCAAGCAACTTTTCCTGACTCTTTTCAAAAAATTAAAGCAGTTTCATTTCAGTCAAATGTAACAAAAATAAACGCTTACGCTTTTCGCGGCTGTGCGTCGATTGAAAATATAACAATTCCTGATACTGTGACATATATTGATTACAATGCTTTTGAGAACTGCACAAAATTAAATAGCGTGACCTTGGGGCATGGTTTGCGCAGCATATATTCTAGTGCATTCGAAGGTTGTGAAAATTTGTCATCTGTCTATGCACAGGATTTAGACTCATGGCTTTCTATATCGTTTAGTAATGAAAAGGCGAACCCACTTTATTATGCCCATAATTTATATTTAAACGGTAATCTTCTCACGGAAGCAACAATTCCAAGCGGCTTTACAAAAATCAAAAATTACGCGTTCTGTAACTGTAATGGGCTAACAACTATAAATATCGCCCCTACGGTTATGGAAATAGGCGATGGGGCTTTTCACTCTTGTAGTAATCTTGTTAAAGTTTCTCTCCCAAATTCAATCACAAATATAAACCAAAAAGCATTTTATAAGTGCAGTAACTTGTCTAAGATCAATCTTCCAGATACAATAGATAGCATAAAGTATCTGACATTTTATAAATGTGAAGGATTGACAGAGATTACTGTTCCAGCTTCCGTCAAAAGTATAGACAGGGAATCGTTTAGTGGCTGTAGCCAAATAACTAAGGTTATAATTCCCGATTCTGTGAAGAGAATTGATGAATGGGCATTTTGTGGTTGCGCTGCTCTTGAGAAAGTGGAGATTCCATCTACCACAACAACAATTAGCAGTACTGCATTTGAGGATTGTCCTAGGATTCAACAATTTGATGTCGCAAAAAACAATAGCCACTTTAGCACGATAAATGGAATGTTATCAAACAAGGAAGCGACTCAAATTATTTCTGGAACTTGCATAGAAGAACTCTCAATTCCTAATGGTGTTGTTTCTATAGCTGTAGGTGCATTTCAGGGGCGCACAAATCTACGCACAATACAACATCTTCCTGAAAGTCTCGCATCTATCGGGTCTGCCGCTTTTTGGGGCTGCACAAACCTTCAAATGGCCGTAATTCCCCAAACAGTCACCAATTTAGGGGTAAATGCATTTAATAAATGCACAGAAATGATTGCATACGTTTCTGGCAACCCACACATTGATACTTATTGGGGGCAATCGGCATTCGACCAAATGGCAAAAATCAAGATAACAGATAATTATCATGGAGAGATTACAGATAATATGGAAGTTAAACTTTCTTTATCTCAATCAAATGAACAATTCTTGTCAGCTCCAATTAAACTTTCAGTTTCGTGTGGCATTCCTAACGCTGAAATACGATATACTACAGATGGGACAATGCCGAACAATGAAAGTGCGCTATTCAAGCCTTTTACAGTGAAGAAAAGCATAACGGTAACCGTAGGGGCGTTTGTAGGCGGGGAACGAATATTGACGGCACAAGGCACATATTGGTTCGGTGAAGTTTCTCAACCAGAAATTTCAATAGAAGGCAACTTGACTTTTACTGGAGCACAGACGAGACAAGTATCAATGTCATGTGCAACAATGGGTGCAACGATTTATTATACGCTAAATGGTGCAGAACCAACTCAAGAAAGCCTAACATACACAGAGCCATTTGTAATTAGCCTTGCACCAGATGATCAGATTGCTTTGCGGGCTATAGCCTTTAAAGATGGGTTCAAGCCATCTACTGTTACCGAAGTTATGCTTACAAGGGAATGGACTCTTGCAGATGGAGTTAATGCCCCTTCGCTAGTGTTCGAAACGGGGGGGGATATAGAGTGGGTCCGAGACCCCACAATAGGACATTTAGATGGGGAATCGTTGAAAAGTGGAGCGATTAGCGATAATGAGAATTCTTGGCTTGAGACAATCGTAAATGGAGAAGGCCAGATTTCCTTTCATTGGAAGACTTCTTGTGAGAAGACAGATGATGCTGAATTCCCCTGGGATCGCATTGAGTTTTATGTAGATGATGTGCTTAATGCATGGCAAGATGGGGTGGCAGATGAATGGCATCAGATAGTGATGCGCATAAAAGGTTCTGGCCGACATTCACTTCGGTGGGTGTATGTTAAAGATTCGAGTGATGCAAGTGGAGAAGATTGTGCTTGGATTGATGATGTAGTATGGACACCGATTGGCAAAGGGGACGTTACTGTCGTAGAAGTGAGTGGCGTATCTGTAGAGTTTGTCCCCGAATCTGACGGGCGAACGCGCACTGCGAAGGTGGTTGCCGGCACAAAGGCAGAGGATATTGTTGTGACTGTCGGCGGCGCCGATGTTACGAAAGGTTTTTTCAGGAAGATTGAGGGGACAAAAGCTACGATTGCGCTCTTGAGACCTTACGAAGTCTCGAGAGAGAACGGAACGTCAGATGAGCCGTGGGTAGATGATGGCGAAGGGGATGTAACGCTGAATATCGAAATCGTACCAGGCCTATACTATGCGGCTGCATCGGCGGTGGGCATTGACATGCTGAAGTGTCCCGGCTCAGACTCACCAGCCACAGCAGAAACAACTCTCACAGTCAAAAAGCCCAAAGGCGAGGCACAAGGCTTCTACAAGGTCTGGGTCAGCGATAGTGCGATTACAGCAGAATAACCCTCCTTGGGACAAAAAGGGTCAGACCCTTCTGTATAAGCTCTACTGTATATGCTTGACTGTTGGCTGTGGGATGTGGTAGACCGGGGGAGTATGGGGACCTGATTCCCAGTAAATTGCCACAGTAGCGGGAGTTTGTGATATACTGTTCGGCATGAGACGTTGCAGGATAGATCTTCCAAACC
>JAZQGX010000324.1:0-4166 GCA_045540275.1 Kiritimatiellia bacterium
CCGTGATGGTCGTTCCTATGTTGGCGCCGAATATCACGCCGATCGCCTGTTCCAGTACAGCAGGCCGGCGTTGACGAATCCCACGGTCATGACGCTTGTCGCGGATGAGCTCTGGATGAGCGCGGTCACCCCGGCTCCCGCCGCTATCGCGAAGAACCTGTTTTTCGTCATGTACCCGAGCACGGCCTTCAGCTTGCTCCCGGCCGTCTCCTTGAGGCCGTCGCTCATCAGCCCCATCCCGTAGATGAAGAGCGCGAGCCCTCCGACCGCTGTTACTGCAATCTGCAAACTTCCTGTCATAGTTCCTCCTGTCATTGTTGGACTGGTTTAGCGATTTGCATGGAAACCAGAATCCTCGTTGTCTTTTTTTCCTGTCGCCGGAGATTGTCCCAAATCCATGTTACTCGCACGTGAGGATTGTGTTAGAATCGTGTTAAATCGAATCTGAATGATCTGCGACATCGTTCGCAGCCGACGGCGAATAGACGAGGAACACTTTCAAGACATTGTGCTCACTGGTGGATGCAAAGAGTATGAAGCCGGTCTGAATGCTTGATGGAAATAAAAGCCCGCCACGGGACAACGTGGCGGGCTTTTGCTATAGGTGCGCTTTGCCTGGAATCGGATTTCACTTCTTCTGCATGAGCGGTTTGCCGGCGTTCCAGGCCTGGCCAACCTTTTCGCCGGTGACGTAGTAGCCACTCTGGAACTGGTCGAAGATGAGCGCGTTGAGCTTCGCCGGATCGACCTTGCCGTTGTCGGACAGCACGGCCTCGTCCGCAACCACATTGGCGATCTTCCCGACGATACAGTACATCGTCTCGGTCGATACGACCTCCGCAAGTTCGCATTCCATCGTGACGGGGAACTCGTCGATCACCGGCGCGTTGACGTGCTGCGACTTCGTGGCCGTGTAGCCGGTGCGCGCGAACTTGTCGGGCGTGTTGTTGCCCGACGCGATGCCGAAGTAGTCCGCGACGTCCATGTGCGCCTTGTCAGCGATGGCGACGGTGAACGCCTTTGATTCGAGGATGTTCTTCGTCGTCTTGTGACCCTCGCTGATGAAGAGCGCGATCTTGTCCATGTCGCAGATCATGCCCCACGCCGCGTTCATCGCGTTTACCTTGCCGTCCTTGTCGTATGCCGCGACGATGAGAACGGGCATCGGATACACGGCGGGGACTACGCCCAAGTCTTTCTTTGCCATTTTTCGATATCCTTTCGTATTTTAATCTTCCGCCTCGCACAGGAAGATGCTCCCTGTCCTTGCGGAACGCGCAGAATTATACTATAATACTCCCATACAGGGAAGTAGGCACTAATTTGTACTATACTTACCTTTTGGGAAGGGTGATGATATGACAAAGGAACAGGCACGAAAACTGCATTGCACCGTGGAGGCGGCGTTGGCGCTCGTCGGCGGCAAGTACAAGGCGATCATCGTGTGGTGGCTCGACCACCGCACGACGATGCGCTTCAGCGAACTGCAGCGGGCGATTCCGCAGGCGACGGCGAAGATGCTCGTCCAGCAGCTCCGCGAGATGGAGGACGACGAGCTTGTCGCGCGCAAGGTCTATCCCGTGGTGCCGCCCAAGACGGAGTATTCGCTCACCGACCTCGGGAAATCCCTCGTGCCGATAGTCAAGGCGATGGACAGGTGGGGCGAGTCTTGGTTCAGGCGCATGGGGCTCCCCGTGCCCTGCGACGAAGAATAGACTTTCGGCAAGGCGGACGGCGGCAAGAATGTTCTTCGAGATCATTGAACAGGATGGTAAGACGATGAGGCGTTTTGAACTTGTGGAGGGTCGTACATGATGAAGATTGTACAAGGCGACATAACGACGCTTGAGGTCGATGCGGTTGTCAACGCCGCGAACCAGATGATGCTTGGCGGCGGGGGAGTTGACGGCGCAATACACCGTGCGGCGGGCAAGGAGCTGCTCGACGCCTGCCTAAAGGTGCTGGAGGCGCGTCCGGGCGTAAGGTGTCCGACTGGCGAGGCGAGGATAACGCCGGGCTTCAGACTCCCGGCAAGGTTTGTCATACACACGGTCGGGCCGGTGTACCGCGATGGACGGCACGGAGAGCCGGAGAAACTGGCGAACTGCTATCGCAACTCGCTCGCGCTTGCCGCCGAAAACGACTGCAAGTCCGTTGCGTTCCCCTGCATCTCGACGGGCGTTTACGGCTACCCGATAGAGGACGCCGCAAGGATTGCCATCCGCGAGACAGAGGTCTTTCTCAAATCGCACGGAGGCATCGAAGTCGTGTTCTGCTGCTTCTCCGGATATGACAAACGAATCTATGATGAATTGCTGACAAAAGGAGAATTGACCAATGTCTGAAGAAAGCGACTGGAAGCTGTTTCGGAAGAAACTACCGCAATGGCAGGAGCGCCATATGCAGAAACTGCTCGACGACTACGCAGGCATCATCGCCTCGCCCGGTCTTGCTTCGGACAGATTTTGGGAACTGGAGAGGCGACTGAGGAAGGATGTCAGACATACAGGCGTCCGTGCCGAAATGAGTCGCTCGAGAATGCGCCTAAACATCATCTGCCTCCTGAACGAGGGTGCAATCACAATTGACGACCTCGACGATTTCAGTGATGACATCAAGCAATATGTTTCTGTTTTCGTGACGGCGAAAGGCTGACTTGATATGTTCTATGGAAGCGAACATTCAGACTTGAAGCCGGCGAACAGCGAGTATGCGTTAGTCGGCTCGCTCGACGGTCTCTACCAGCTGCTGCTTGGCTGTTGGCGGCGGGAGACCTGCGCACCGCGTATGCGAGAGAAATGGAGCGTGTCCAATCCAACCTGCGGACAATGCTCCATCACAGCGTTTCTCGCGCAGGATATTTTCGGGGGCGAAGTATATGGCGTGCCCCTCTGCGACGGCAACTACCATTGTTTCAATGTGGTGGGCGATGCCGTGTTCGACCTGACGAACGGGCAGTTCGACCATCCGCTCGAATATACGCTGAACTTTCCCCAGAGCCGCGAGGCACATTTCGCCAAGGCGGAGAAGAAGCAACGCTACGATATATTGAAGGCTGCACTTGTGCAATTATGCGCCAGTTGCGGAAAGTGAAAATCTGCCGCGAATGTTTCAAAGTCAATTTGAGGGTATGAATATGCAGTTCAAATACAAGGTTGTTGTTGTCACAGGAGGCGCGCAGGGCATCGGCAAGTGCATCGCCGAGTGCTTCGAGCGCGAGGGTGCGACCGTTCACATCATCGACAAGCAGGACGGGCCGTGGTTCGTGGGCGATCTGGCGAACAAGGCGACGCTTGAGCGATTTGCCGCGGACGTCATCGCCAAGAGGGGCAAGGTCGATGTCCTCGTCAACAACGCCATGCCCCTCTTCAAGGGCATCGACGAATGCACATACGAGGAGTTCGCCTACGCGCAGGCCGTCGGCGTGGTCGCGCCGTTCTACCTTGCCAAACTCTTCAAGGACAACTTCGCCGAGGGTGCGTCCATCGTCAACATCTCATCCTCCCGTGACAGGATGAGCCAGCCGCAGAGCGAGAGCTACACCGCCGCAAAGGGCGGAATCGCATCGCTCACGCACGCGCTCGCCGCCAGCTTCGCCGGACGCGTCCGCGTCAACTCGATTTCGCCCGGCTGGATAGACACGACTGGCAATATCTTCGTCGGACCTGACGCATCGCAGCACTTCTCGGGGCGCGTCGGAAACCCTATGGACATCGCGAACATGGTTCTCTACCTCGCCTCTGACAAAGCGGGGTTCATCACCGGCGAGAACATCTGCATCGACGGGGGCATGACCCGCAACATGATTTATCACAACGACTTTGGATGGAGGCTGGAGGGATGAATGCGCTGTTTGTCTTTCTCGGTGGTGGGGCCGGTAGCGTCCTGCGATATCTCGTGGGGCTGTGGATCGGCTCGGCGGCATTCCCATGGGCAACGTTCATCGTGAACGCCGTCGGCAGTTTTGCAATCGGGCTTTTGGGCGGCTGGGCGTCGCGTTTGGGCTGGGGCGAAGCATTGCGGCTCTCTCTGATTGTCGGATTGTGCGGCGGTTTCACGACGTTCTCCACATTCTCGAAGGAATCTTTCGCGCTTGCGGAGGCGGGACGCTGGTGCTCCTTTGCGGCATACGCCATCGCGAGCGTCGGCATCGGCATCGCTGCCGT